>JAJAYJ010000064.1 GCA_026786275.1 Nocardioides sp.
ACTGGTACGGGGCGGGCGCGAGCTCGCGGGGCCGGCGGCCGCCGGCGCCGACCCGCCCCTGCGGGGGTACCGCGGCGGCCCGCTGGGCGCTGCCGACGGCGACGCCCGGGCGGCGCTCGCCGCGTGCCGCGACCTGCCGGGCCTGGACCTCGACGTCGACCGCGCGCTGCGGGTGTGGGACCAGCTGGTGCACCTGCCGCAGCCCGCGGGCGCGCCGGCCTGGTTCCACGGCGACCTGCTGGCCGAGAACCTCCTGGTCGGGGCAGGTCGCCTCGCCGGCGTCCTCGACCTCGGCGGTCTCGGGGTGGGCGACCCGAGCGTGGACCTGGTCGTGGCGTGGGAGGTGCTCGGGCCGGCGGAGCGGGAGACCTTCCGGGACCTGGTGGGTGTGGACAAGGACACCTGGCTGCTCGGAGCCGGCTGGGCGCTGCTGGTCGCAGCCCTCACGTTCCCGTACTACTGGCACACGATGCCCGCCCGCTGCCGCGACCGGATGACGATGGCGCGCGCGGTGCTGCAGGCTCTCGGCTGACCCTCACCGGTCCGAGCGGCGTGCTCAGCCGCCGAGGGCCGACCCGACGCGGTAGGGCACCTGGGTGGCGAGCGCGATCACGGTGCTGGAGCGCACGACGCCGGGCGTGGCCAGCACCCGGTCGATCACCCGCTGCAGGTCGGTGTTGGAGCGGGCCACCACCCGCACCCACATGTCGCCGGGGCCGGTGATGGTGCAGGCCTCCAGCACCTCCGGGATCGGGGCGAGGGCCGCGCCGATCACGTCGTGGCCACCGGTGCCGCCGTCGGCCTCCTGCTGGCGGATCTCGAGGGTCAGGAACGCGGTCACCGGGTAGCCCAGGGCGTCGGGGGAGAGGTCGGGACCCCAGCCGGTGATCACCCCCGAGGTCACGAGCCGGTCGAGCCGGGCCTGCACGGTGCCGCGGGCCACGCCCAGGCGACGCGAGGCCTCCAGGACGCCGATGCGTGGCTCGGCGGCGAACAGGTCGATCACCCTGCGGTCCAGATCGTCCATCGGTCCCGTCCTCACTGATCAGGTTGTGCAGTCGATCGCGACACTGTTGCACAGTGTGCCCGACCCGCGGCACGCTCGACCCCATGACGACCACGAACGTGACCCGCGCGCTGACCGCCGACGAGCTCAAGGCCGACCTCACCCTGGAGCAGCTCGAGCAGCTCGTCGGCCTGGTCGAGCACGACGCGAGCCGGGACCCGTTCCCGGTCACCGCGATGGACGCGGTCGGCTTCGTGGTCGGCAACGCCACCCAGACCGCGTCCTTCTACCAGCTCGCGCTGGGCATGGACCTCGTCGCCTACCGCGGCCCGGAGACCGGGACCCGCGAGACCAAGACCTACGTGCTCCGCTCGGGCAGCGCCCGGTTCGTGTTCACCGGCGCGGTGATGCCCGGGGTCGAGGGCAGCCCCGTGCTCGACCACCACACACGACACGGCGACGGCGTGGTCGACCTGGCCCTGGAGGTGCCCGACGTGGACCGCTGCATCGAGCACGCGCGCTCAGTCGGCGCCACCATCCTCATCGAGCCGCACGACGAGAGCGACGAGCACGGGACGGTGCGGATCGCGGCCCTCGCGGCGTACGGCGAGACCCGGCACACGCTGGTCGACCGGTCCCGCTACGACGGTCCCTACCTACCCGGCTTCGTGGCCCGGACCTCGAGCGTCGTACGCCGCGAGGGCCACCCGGTCCGACTCTTCCAGGCCGTCGACCACTGCGTGGGCAACGTCGAGATCGGTCGGATGGACGAGTGGGTGGGCTTCTACAACAAGGTCATGGGCTTCGTGAACATGGCCGAGTTCATCGGCGACGACATCGCCACCGACTACTCGGCGCTGATGTCGAAGGTCGTGGCCAGCGGCAACCACCGTGTGAAGTTCCCGCTCAACGAGCCGGCGGTGGCGAAGAAGAAGTCGCAGATCGACGAGTACCTCGAGTTCTACGACGGCGCCGGCTGCCAGCACATCGCGCTCGCCACCGGCGACATCCTGCGCTCGGTCGACGCGCTGCGCGAGAACGGGGTGGAGTTCCTCGACACCCCGGACTCCTACTACGACGACCCCGCGCTGCGGGCCCGCATCGGCGCGGTCCGGGTGCCGATCGAAGAGCTGAAGAAGCGCAGGATCCTGGTCGACCGCGACGAGGACGGCTACCTGCTGCAGATCTTCACCAAGCCGGTGGGGGACCGCCCGACGGTGTTCTACGAGCTCATCGAGCGGCACGGCTCGCTGGGCTTCGGCAAGGGCAACTTCAAGGCCCTGTTCGAGGCCATCGAGCGTGAGCAGGACGCGCGCGGCAACCTCTGAGGATCTCGACGGGTCCCGGGGCAATCCGAGTGACCCACGTCACCGAACAAGGGGTACCCGAGGCGCCTGGTCGTCTCCCTCCCGAAAGCCGGTCCGTGATGACCCGTCTCTCCCTGCCCAGGACGGCCGCCGCCGCGGCCGTCCTGGGTCTGCTCGTCCTTCCCCTGTCGGCCTGCGACGTGCCCTTCGTGGGCGGGGCGCCGGAGCCGGTCGCGTCCATCCCCAGCCTCACGGGCAACTCGACCCAGATCACGCTCGACCGGGGCTTCGTCGCGGCGCTCGGCACGCTGGGCCTGACCCCCGGCACGACCGGCAAGGGCCGGTTGGCCAAGGGCAAGCTGGTCTTCCCGATCACCGGCGGCAACCTCACGGTCTTCGAGCCGGGCCAGGTCTCGCCGTACGTCGTGGGTCAGGTCCAGCACGTCGGCTCCGGGCTGAGCCTCGCGGCCGGCGGCACCACCGTGCGGCTCTCGAACGTCAACGTCGACCCCGGCGTCTCACGGGTCTACGGCGACGTGGCGGTCAACGGCGACACCGTGGCGCAGAGCGCCCACCTGTTCACCCTCGACGGACGCACCCTCGCACCGCTGGCCACGGCCGAGAAGACGGCCACGCTCGAGGGCACCAGGGTCACGATCTCGCCGGACGCGGCGGCCCTGCTCAACGAGACCTTCAAGACCGACGCCGTCGCGGGCGGGCTGCTGGTCGGCATCGCCAAGATCACGGTCAAGACGACGTAGCTGGACCACCTCTCCACGGGGCAGGGCGGCGGCCCCGGTCGGGCGAGAGCCCGCCCCGGGCCGTGGGTCCCTCCCCGCCAGCTCCGGGTGCTGCCATGATCGACGGGAGCCGACGTACGTCGCCTTCCTGCGCGCGATCGACCTCGGGGCCCGCCGCAGGTTCCCGAAGGACGCCATCCGGGCCGCCGTGCAGGGCGCCGGGTGCACCGGGGTCGAGACCTACCTCAACACTGGCAACGTCCGGCTGACCACGTCCCTGCGGTCGACGGCGAAGGTCGAGGCCCTGCTGCAGGACGCGTCCTGGCCGACCGCGGCTTCGAGGTGCCCACGATCGTCCTGACCCCGGCTGAGCTGAGCGAGATCGCCCAGCACGCGGCGTCCCTCGCGCACCAGGGGCGGCACAACGTCGAGCTGGTGCAGACGGCCCCGACCCCCGAGGTCGTCGAGCTGCTCGAGGCGGACACCCACTCCGGCGGCACCGCCCGGGTCGGTGGCTGGGCCATCCACCTCCTGGTCGACTCCGACGACGCCGGCGCCGCGCTGCTGCGCAAGGCGGTCGAGCGGCAGCTCGGTGTCACCACCAACCGCAACGCCACGGTGATCAGCGAGCTCGCTGCCCGGTGGGGGGCCTGAGCCTGCGCCACGGCGTCAGCCCGCCCGCACGCCCGCCTCGGCCAGTGCGGCCAGCGCCGCCGC
>JAJAYJ010000065.1 GCA_026786275.1 Nocardioides sp.
ATCAGTCGTCGAGCGGTCCTCGGTGGGGCCGCGGTCGCAACGTTTGCGGGAGCTGGTTGGCCCCGCTCCGCGTTCGCGGCCACCGATCCGGCCGATGTCGGCCAATGGTCCGCACCCTTCGACATGGGCGGAGTGGCGATCCACGCCACGTTGCTGCATACCGATGACGTCTTGTTCTTCCAGTACGTGGAAGGGTCCCCGACGACGGACCACACCTCTCTCGTCCAGACGTACAACTGGCGCACGGGCGTGGTGAGTCAGGCGGCAACCCCCTACCGTCGTGACATCTTCTGCGCCGGCCACAACCTGCTGCCCGACGGCCGGCTCTTCATCGCCGGCGGCCACGATCACAACACGGGCAAGAAGCAGGACGGCATCGGGGTGCGCGAGAGCGACGTCTACGACCCGATCGGCCGCACCTGGACCCCGACACCTCTCCTCGGCGAGCCGCGCTGGTATCCGACGAACGTCGGCTTGCCCAACGGGAAGTCGCTCATCTTCGGCGGCACCCAGAGCCCGGGGGTCGCGGCGCGTACCGTCGACGAGTACGACGCGGTGACCAACACCATGCGCACCCTCGGCTCGGCGGCGACCAAGACCGTGGGCCAGTACCCGCGCATGCACCTCGTGCCCGACGGGCGGATCCTCAAGAGCGGCACGTCAGGGACGTCGTGGTTCTTCGACCCCGTGGGGGCTCGGTGGACGAGCGGGCCGTCGATGGTCTACGGCTCCCGCTCTCGAGGGGCTACGGCGCTTCTCGAGGGAGCCGGCACCGTGCTGACAGCCGGCGGAGGAGCTCCCACGCGGACGGCGGAGGTCCTGGACACGTCGCAGGCGACCCCTCGGTGGCGCTCGACGGGCTCGCTGACCTACGCGCGGGTGCTGTCGAACACGGTGGTCCTACCCGACGGCCAGGTGTTGATCATCGGCGGCGGACAGGCGTTCAAGTACACCAACCCGGTGAAGGTTCCCGAGCTCTGGAACCCCTCGACCGGGATCTGGTCGCCCATGGCCCCCCACCAGGCCAGCCGGATGTACCACGCTACCGCCCTGCTGCTGCCCGACGGCCGAGTCCTCTGCGCCGGACAGGACAACGGCCCGCTCGCCCGTTTCGCCGAGATCTTCTCACCGCCCTACCTGTTCCGTGGGGCGCGTCCGACCATCGTCGACCCTCCGGCATCGGTGACCCGCGGTGGGCAACTCCGGTTCACGTCGGCCGAGGCGGTCAGCGTGGCCAAGGTCGTGCTCATTCGCAGCGGGTCCAACACTCACGAGATCAACACGGACCAGCGGTCGGTCCCGCTGGTCTTCGCGGTGTCAGGGACCACGGTGACCGCCGACGTGCCGAGCAGCGGCAACACCTTGCCTCCTGGGTACTACATGCTGTTCGCGGTCAACAGCCTCGGCGTCCCGTCGACCGCTCCCTGGGTCCGGGTGCTCTAGCCTCGCCTCGAACGGTTCTGCCGGTCTGCCTCTACGCGTGCATGAGCAGTTGCGAGGACGCAGGCGCGGCGTGAGCGCGGGTGTGACTACGTACACCCTGCCGTGTGGGTCAGGCGTCGTAGCCCAGTCGGACCATTGCCACCCGGTGAACGGCCAGCGATACTGCCCGTCGCTCCTCGGGTGATTTGTCATCCGATCGCGGCCTCGGCCGGTGACCTCGGAGCACTGACTACAGGAGCAACAACACATGCACGCACGCACGTTTGGCCGACTCGGCACGGTCCTCGCCGGGGTTGCCGTCTCTGCGATGGCCTTGTCCGGCACCGCCAGCGCGGTCGCGAAGACGATCGACGTCCCGGGTGACTTCGTCGCGTCCTTGTCCGACACCCGGGTGAACGGGCACTACGAGGTCATCGGCACGGGTCTGCGCATCTACACCGACGGCAACGCCGACACCGACAGCACCGGGAGAAACACCGACAAGGTCGCGGAGTACGTCGCCACGTCGACCCCGCTGGCGAATGTCGGGGAGCCGAGCCTGAACTACACCAAGAACACCGGCACCATCGCCCCCGGTTTCCAGCTGGTGATCGACTTCGGCGAGGACAGCACCCCGGACGGGATCCTGATCGGTGAGCCAGGCGTCTACGGCAACGACTGGTGGCTCAACAACGCTGCTGAGGGGTTCGTCAAGGCCGGGGCCCCGTCGCACGCTGGTGGGTTCGGCAGCGACAACCACGGCACGCTCGCGCAGTGGCGGAGCGCGTTCCCGACCGCCACGGTCACGGCGTTCGGCTTCGCGCTGGGATCCGGGGTCAAGGGGGACTATCTGCTCAACTCGATCGCCTTCGCCGGTGACACCTACACCTTCACCGCACCGGTGGTGCTGACGAGCAAGGACGAGTGCAAGAAGGGTGGCTGGGCGGCGAGCACCAGCCCGGTGTTCAAGAACCAGGGCGACTGTGTCAGCTCCTTCGCGACCGCGAAGTAACCCACGGACAACCTGCTGCGCCCCACTCGTCCGCGTGGTGAGTGGGGCGCTGTCGTACAGGCCGCGGGCTGATAGGGCGCACCACCCCAGCGGTCGAGCCGCTAGCCCGACCGCTGTGCTCTCGTGGAGGATCGAGGCACGCCCGACCAGCAGGGGAGTCCAGGATGCGCATCGTCGTCACGGGAGCCACCGGCAACATCGGCACGGCGGTCGTCCGCCGACTCTCCCGCGACGACCATGAGCTGGTCGGGCTGGCTCGCCGGGTACCCGACAACCCCGGCGGCGCGGGCAGCCCCGCGGTGACGTGGGAGTCGGTCGACCTGACCCGGGTCGCCTCGGCACGGCTGGCCGACACCTTCGCCGGCGCCGACGCGGTCGTGCACCTGGCCTGGGCCTTCCAGCCGTCCCACGACCTGGACCAGCTGCGTGAGCTCGGCGTCGGGGGCACCCGCCGGGTGGTCGAGGCCGTGCAGGCGGCGGGCGTGCGACAGCTGGTCCACCTGTCGTCGGTCGGGGCCTACTCCCCTCGTGAGGACGACGACCCCGTGACCGAGTCCTGGCCGACGATGGGCGTGCCCACGTCGCGCTACAGCCGGCACAAGGCGGCGGCCGAGCGGATCCTCGACACCCTGGAGGCCATGAGCACCGCCACGACGGTGACCCGGTTGCGCCCGGGCATCGTGGGGCAGCGCGAGGCCGGCAGCGCGCTGCTGCGCTACGGCGTACCGGGACTGGTCCCGGCTCGGGTTCTGGGCTGGCTGCCGGTGCTGCCGTTGGACCGGAGGCTGCGGATCCCGATGGTGCACGCCGACGACGTCGCCGACGCGGTGGCCCGGGTGATCGACCAGCGGGCCGGGGGCGCCTTCAACCTCGCGGCCGACCCCCCGCTGACGGCGGCGGCCATCGCGGCCGGTCTGGGGGCCCGCCTGGTCCACGTACCGTCGGCGCTCCTGCGACCGCTGGTCTCGGCGGGATGGCACCTGCGGCTGCAGCAGCTGGATACGGGGTGGCTCGACATGGCCTTCGCCGTGCCGCTGCTCGACACCACCCGGGCCCGCACCGAGCTGGGCTGGTCGCCCTCCCGCGACGCGGAGGCCGTCTTCGCCGAGGTGGAGCAGGGCTAGCGTGAGGGGGCCTCCGGCGCCACCGAGGCGCTGCGGCCCCGCACGGTCGCCGGCACCCTCGCCGACGCCCTGCGGCACGGACCGGTCAGCCGGCGGCCGCGGCCATGACCACGCAGACGACGACCGGGTCCGGGGCGGCCAGCGCCGCGGCCACGTCGTGGCGGACCCGGCATCCGAGGCCCGCGGTCGCGATCTCGACCATCGCTGCGCCGCCCACCGTCGGCGCTGAGGCCCGCGCCCGGACCGTCGGGCCGGTGACGTCGGCCGTGCTGACCGCTCAGCCGACCAGCGCCGTGCTGGTCGCGCTGCGCGACGTGGTCCTGGCCGTGGCGGCCCGCTGATGGCCACCTACGACCTGGCCGTCGTGGGGG
>JAJAYJ010000066.1 GCA_026786275.1 Nocardioides sp.
ACCCGCAGCTGGTGCTGCGCTGCGGCGTGGGCAACCCCGACGGCTTCGACCCGGCCGCGGTGCCCGACCCCGACGACCCGCCGCCGTGCACCATCGTGAGCGGCGTCGGCTGGTACGTGCCGCTCGAGCAGGCCCGGGGTGGTGAGACCGCGACCTTCACCGCCATCGGCTACCGGCCGCGGGTCTCGGTGACCGTGCAGCCCGAGGACCAGCCCGAGGGCGGCGCGGCCGCCCTGGCCGAGCTGGCCCAGGTCGTGAAGGACCAGCTGGCCCGGCAGGCGCTCGACCCCGCCGTGGCGGGCCCGGAACCGTCGCCCTGCGCGTGAGCTCATCCACGACCCGCGGCCCCGGCTGGTGTGGGATCGTGAGCTCATGTCCTTCGTGAGCCCTGCCGACCTCTCGGGCCCGGTCGCCGTCATCGCCGGCGGCCTCAGCCACGAGCGGGACGTGTCCCTGGCCAGCGGCCGCAACCTGGTGCGCGGGCTGCGCGGCCTCGGCGTCGACGCGCACGCCTACGACTTCGACCGGAACCTGCTGCACACCCTGGAGCGGGACAAGGTGGTGGCCGCGCTGCCGGCCCTGCACGGGCAGTTCGGCGAGGACGGCGAGATCCAGACGCTGCTCGAGCTGATCTCCCTGCCCTACGTCGGCTCCCGCAGCGCTGCCTGCCGGCTCGCCTACGACAAGGGCTCCTCACGCGAGCTGCTGCGCCGCTCAGGCATCCCGGTTCCCGACAGCGTCGGACTGTCCTCGCACACCTTCCGCGACATCGGCGCCGCCGCGCTGATGGAGCACGTGATGCACCGCCTCGGCGAGCGGGTCGTGGTCAAGCCGTCACGCGGAGGCAGCGCGCTCGGGGTGACCGGCGTCGACGGTCTGGCCGCCCTGCCGTCGGCCCTGGTCGAGACCTACGCCTACTGCGACGACGCGCTGGTCGAGCGCTTCTACACCGGCGTCGACGTGAGCGTCGTGGTGCTCGAGACCGACGAGGGCCTGACCTCGCTGTCACCGGTGGCCATCGAGTACGAACGCGGCCACGAGTTCGACTTCAGCGCCCGCTACACCGCGGAGTTCGTGTCGCTGACCCGGCCCGAGGTCGGCGACGAGCTGATGGCCCGGATAGGCGAGGTGGCGCGGGAGGCGCACCGGGTGCTCGGCCTGCGTGACGTGTCACGCTCCGACTTCATCGTGGCCGAGGACGGCACCTTCGTGGTGCTCGAGACCGCGATCACGCCGGGCACCACCGAGACCTCGGTCTTCCCCTTCGCCTGCACCGCCAGTGGCACCACCCTGGGCGCGGTCACGCGCGACCTGCTGCTGCGCGCCGTACGGCACGGGGCCTGACCCCGACCCCACCTCACCCCACCGAGTCGGCGCTTGTGCACGCCAGAACCCCCTCGATTCGGCGCCTTTGCACGCCGATCCTGTGGACAACTGCGTGCACAAGAGCCGAGTCGGCGGGGCTAGCGGTTGCCGGGCAGGGCCTGCAGCTTGCCGGCGATGCCGCCGGCAGCGCGCAGGGCAACGCCCTCCTCGTAATTGCTGGTCGCCCGAGCGGGGGCGCGCTCGGCCTCGGCCAAGGCGGCGAGGAGCACCTCGGAGGCCGGGGTGTCGGGCCACAGGTAGAGCGCCAGCGCGCCCGGGATGCTGTTGACCTCGTTGACGTAGACGTCGCTGCCGTCGGAGAGGAAGTCGATACGGACGACGCCGGTCAGCCCGGTCAGCTCCACGACCCGCTCGGCCAGGCCCCGGATGGTGGCCCGCAGCTCGGGTGAGATGTCGGCCGGGAACTCGCGGGGGGCCGCGGCCAGGCCGTCGGAGTGCAGGTACTTGGCGGCGTAGGAGTAGATGGCGCCCTCACCGGGGCGTAGCGGTCGCTCGATCTCGGAGACCTGCAGGTGGGGCGCGGTGCGCACCGAGACATTGAGGTCGAAGAGCTCGGGCCGGTTGGGCTCGAGGACCGCACCCTCGCGCAGGTGCGGGCTGGTCTGCAGCAGGGCGACGGCGGTGTCCCAGTCGTCGACGACCTCGATGCCGATGCTGGAGCCGCCGAACCGGGGCTTGATGATCCACGGTCCGTCGAACGAGGGTCGGGAGCGCGCCGAGAGCAGCACCCGCGCCAGGCTCGGTAAGCCGGCGGCGTGCATGACGCCGGCGAAGGCGAGCTTGTCCATGCCCAGGGCGGCGGCGGCGACCGTGCCTCCGGTGGCCTTGAGACCGGCCAGCGCGAAGAGCGCCTGTGCCCCTCCGGCCTCCCCGGCGCCACCGTGGAAGCAGTTCATCACCACCCCGGCGTCCAGCAGCTTGGCCCCGCCCAGGCCGGCCTTGAGGTAGAAGCCGTCGCCCTTCTCGCTGCCCAGGCGCAGCTCCAACCGCTTGGAGCCGGTGGGCTCGCCACCGAGGAAGTCGCGGGCCTCGGTGTTCGCGGGCACCAGGAGCCACCGGTCGCTGCGCGACCAGTAGACGCACTGCACGCTGACCCCGGCCGCGGAGAGCACCCGCTCGGCCTGCAGACCGGTCAGGATGCTGATGTCGTGCTCTGCCGAGGGGCCACCGAAGACCACTGTCGCCTTGCTCACCACGTGTCGGTTCTCCTACCGGTCTCGCTCAGGGGTCACTCAGGGGTCACTCAGGGGTAATGGTCGGGCAGGTCGTTCTCGTACAGGACGACGTCACGGGCGCCGGCCGCGGAGGTCACCCGCTGCGTGGCTGCCTCACGGTTCGCGAACAGCTCGGTGCGCTCCGGGTCGCCCGCCTGCAGGGCGGCCCGGTTGGTGTGGCCCACGACGCACAGCCGGTGCTGGGCCGAGGCCGTCGCCGAGCGGGCGAGGTCTGCGTTGCGGGCCGCCTGCTCGGAGCCGAGCTCGACCATACCGGGGGTGATCGTCCAGACCGTGCCGCCCTCGCCGGCGAGCTCGGTGGCGCGGGCCAGGGCCGCGGCCGCACCCTCGGGGTTGGCGTTGTAGGTGTCGTCGATGATCACCCACCCGCTCGCGGTCACCGATGCCTCGGCCCGGTGCGGGGTGGCCGGGATGGTCCCGAGCCGCTCGAGCAGGGTCTTCTCGGGCACGTCCAGCGCGATCGCCAGCCCGACCGCGATCGCGACGTTGATGGGGTGGTCGGTCTCGGCGGGCAGGTCGACACGGTGGGCGGTCCCGGCCAGCACCAGGCTCCAGCCACCGGGCCCGGCCAGCACCGCGACGTCGGCGGGGGTGCCCGGGGTGACCGAGCAGCGGATCACCCGCTTGCTCGCGGCGTACGTGTCGGCGAGCGCAGCCAGCTCGGGCACGTCGACGTTGAGCACCACCGTCCTCGCGGGCAACAGGATCTCGGACTTGGCCCGCACGATGGTGGCCCGGTCCTTCATCCGCTCCAGGTGGGCCTCGCCGATGGTGGTGATCGCGGAGACCTCGGGGTCGAAGATCTCGCACAGGGCGGAGATCTCACCGGGCCCGTAGGTGCCCATCTCGGCCACGAACACGTCCGTACCGGGCACCAACCGGTCGTTGACGGCCCGGGAGAGGCCCATCACGTTGTTGAAGCTGGCCGGGCTGGCGAGCACCGACCAGCGGCCGCTGATCAGGTGGGTGGCGTAGTTCTTGGTCGACGTCTTGCCGTAGGAGCCGGTGATCGCGACCACCCGTGGGTGCACCTGGCGGATCTTGGTGGCCGCCGAGACCTGATACTTCCTGCCCATCCCCTGCTCGACGGGGGCCAGGAGGAGCAGGGCCAGCTCGAGCACGAGCGGGGTCACGACCGGTAGCAGTGCGACCGCCCCGAGGGCGGCCAGGCCCGCACCCAGGACCAGGTGCAGCACCAGCGTCACCGCGACCAGTCGCTTGACCCGATCGGTGAGCGCCAGCCGGGAGGTGTCCGGCACCAGCGCGAGGCCGGCGGGCCAGGTCAGCCAGGCCACCGCGGCCACGATGCCGAGACCGGCGCCGAGGGGGCGTGATGCCAGGGCCATCGCGGCTCCACCCGCCGCGACCAGCACGATGCCGGCCAGGACGAGGGCTGTCGCGCGCTGCGCCCGGCACCAGATCCCGATCATGGCCAGGATCCGACCGGGCGCGTAGTGCTCGCGCTGGGCCACCCGCCACCAGCGCAGGTAGGACCCCGCAGAGAGCAGCACGACCAGGATCGAGACGGCCGGCGTCATCCGGCCGCCGCCAGCCGGTCCACCGACAGCCGGAGCTGGGCCACGAGGGCGTCGTCGAGCAGGTGCGCCGAGCCGGGTACGACGACCAGGTCGGCCCGCCCGCCCAGCAGCCGGGTCGCGGTGCGAGCCATGGCGAGCGGCGCGGCGCTGTCGTGCTCGCCCCACACCATCGCCACCGGCACCGCGTGGGCGCCGACCGCCTCCAGCTGGCTGGTGTAGTCCTCGTTGACGGCCTTGACCAGCACCTCACGCAGCACGCCCTGGGCCGCGTTGTAGTCGGCCGAGCCCCGCTGGCGCCGCAACGCCTCCATCCGGTCCGCGGACAGGATGCCGCGACGGTGCAGCGTGCGCGCCAGCCGGTAGGTCAGCGGTGGCCTCGAGGAGTGCGTCGCCGCCGGCCGGAGCAGGGGTACGCCGGTCAGCACCAGGCCCCGGACCAGCTCGGGCGAGCGGGCGGCGAGCTGCACCGCGACCCGGCCACCGAACGAGTGGCCCACCAGCACGGGCCGGTCGAGGCCCGCCAGCACCTCGGCGACGTGCGCGGCGTACTCCTGGGTGCTCCAGCCGGTCTGCGGGGCCGGTGTGGCCCCGAAGCCGGGCAGGTCGAGGGCCAGCGCGTCGTACCCCTCCAGCGTGCTCAGCCAGTCCGCCCGGGAGCGGCCCCACCCGTGCAGGGCCACCACGCGCGCGGGGCCCGCGCCGAACTTCTCGGCGAAGGCCCGCCCGCCCAGCAACGTCGTCAACACGTGCACGAGGGTAGCGGGCAGCGTCCTGACAGGATGACGACGTGACCACCACGCCCGGCTCCTGGAAGCCTGCCACCCTCGCCATCTCGGCCGGACGGCCCCCGCACGACCCGGACCAGCCGCTGAACACGCCGATCACGATGGCCTCGACGTTCGTGGCCGGCGGGGACCGGGAGTACGGCCGCTCGGGCAACCCGACCTGGCAGGCCTTCGAGGACGCGTTGGGGGCCCTGGAGGGCGGGCGTGCGCTCGCGTTCTCCTCCGGGCTCGCCGTCGTCTCCACGGTGCTCGACCTGGTCGGCCTGGGTGGCTGCGTCGTGGCGCCCCGCAACTCCTACAGCGGCACCCTGCTGCAGTTGGCCGACCTGGAGGCCCGGGGCCGGATCACGACCCGCCTGGTCGACGTGACCGACACCGCCGCCGTGGTCGCAGCCTGCGACGACGACACCGCACTGGTCTGGCTGGAGTCGCCGACCAACCCCGCGCTCGAGCTCGCCGACATCGCCGCCATCGCCGCGGCCGGTCGCGCCGCCGGCGCGAGGGTGGTCGTCGACAACACGTTCGCCACCCCGATCCTGCAGCGCCCGCTCGAGCTGGGCGCCGACATCGTGGTGCACTCGGCCACCAAGTACCTCGCCGGCCACAGCGACGTACTGATGGGTGCCCTGGTGACCGCGGACGACGAGCTGTTCTCGGTGCTCAAGGGCCGCCGCGAGCTGCTCGGCTGCGTGCCCGGCACGTTCGAGGCCTGGTTGGCGCTGCGGGGCCTGCGCACGCTGCCGCTGCGCATCGAGAAGGCGCAGGCCAACGCGGTCGAGCTGGCCCGTCGGCTGTCCGGGCACCCGGCGCTCGCGGAGGTCCGCCACCCCGGTCTGGGCGGCATCGTCAGCCTGGTGCTGGCCGACGGCGCCTTCGCCGCGGACCTGTTCGTCCGGGCCACCCACCTGTGGGTGCACTCGACCAGCCTGGGCGGCGTGGAGTCGACCCTGGAGCGTCGCCGCCGCTGGAAGGCCGAGTCGCCGCTGATCCCCGAGGGCCTGGTCCGGCTCTCGGTCGGCTGCGAGGACGTCGACGACCTGTACGCCGACCTCGAGCAGGCCCTCGACTCGCTGGGCTGAGGGGGCCGCTCGACTGGTCGTCTGGCTCGCAGGAATCCGCCCCGGCCGGCCGGGGATTCATGCGCTTAGCGGGGGTTGCCACCGCCACCAGGTGAGCGAAACCCTCGACCAGTACGTCGGCCGCGCCGACCCGAGCCGCAGGCCCGCGGGCCCGCGGGGTCAGTCGATCTCGGCCTTGGTGTCACGCGCCATCACGGCGTCCATCATGTCCTGGGCGGTGATCCGGCCGGCGACCACGTCGTCGACGTACATCGCGACCGGGGCGTCCACCCCCACCTGCTCGGCCAGGGCCCGCAGCGAGGAGCACGACTTGACGCCCTCGGCGACCTGGCGGGTCGAGGCGACGATCTCCTCGGTGGTCATGCCACGGCCGAGCTTCTCGCCGAAGGACCGGTTGCGCGAGAGCGGTGAGGAGCAGGTCGCGACCAGGTCACCGAGCCCGGCCAGCCCCATCAGGGTCATCGGGTTGGCCCCGAGCTGCATCGCCAGGCGTGCGGTCTCGGCCAGGCCCCGGGTGATCACGGACGCGGTCGTGTTGTCGCCGAACCCACGCCCGACGGCCATCCCGACGGCGAGGCCGACGACGTTCTTGTAAGCGCCGCCCAGCTCGCAGCCGACCACGTCGACGCTGGTGTAGGGCCGGAAGGCGGGCGAGTGGATGCGGCCCTGCAGCCGCCGGGCGACGTCCTCGTCCGCGCACGCCACCACCGAGGCCGCGGGCTCACGACGCGCGATCTCCGCCGACAGGTTGGGTCCGCTGACCACGGCGATCCGCTCCGGGCCGGCGCCGGTGACCTGGTGGATGACCTGGCTCATCCGGTCCAGGGTGCCGAGCTCGACACCCTTCATGAGGGACACGATGACCGCGTTCTGCTCGATGAACGGCGCCCACTGGGTCAGCTGGGCCCGCAGACCCTGCGACGGCGTCGCCAACACAACCAGGTCGGCGCCGTGCAGCGCCTTCTCGACGTCGTGGGTGGCCGAGATCGCCGCCGGCAGCTGCACCCCGGGCTGGTAGTCAGGGTTCTCGTGCTGCCCGTTGATCGTGATCGCGAGCTCCTCGCGACGTGCCCACAGCGTGACGTCGTTGCCGGCGTCGGCGAGCACGATCGAGAACGCCGTGCCCCACGAGCCTGCGCCGAAGACGGCGACCTTGCCTCTGCTCACTCGGACGTCTCCTTGCTGGGGGTGCGGCTGGGCACGGACCGGGGGCTTCCGGGCCGGCCGGGGTCCGGCTGCTGCGGGTGGGTCGCCGGATCGAGACGGTGCTCGCCCGCGGGTCGGTCGGGGTCGCCGGTGCGGTGCCGACCCGACCGCTCGAGGTCGAAGCGCTCCACCGGGGGCGTCTCGTCGCGCACCTGCGCGACCAGGGCCGTGATGGTGTCCATGATCCGCTCGGTGGCCGCCTCGACCACCGCCCGCGTGGGTGCGCACCCGAGCAGGTCGTCGAGGTCGACGGACTCGCCGACGTGCATCCGGATCGGCTTGCGGGGATACAGGTCGGGCCTCGTCGCGTACGGCGCCAGCAGCGCTTGGGCCCCCCACTGACCGACGGGCACCACCGGGCAACCGGTGGCGAGCGCGATCCGTGCGGCCCCCGACCTCCCGGTCATCGGCCATAGGTCGGGGTCACGGGTGATCGTGCCCTCGGGGTAGACCACCACGCACTCACCGGCCCGCACGGCCGCCACCGCGGCGTCGTAGGCGCCGACGGCGTTGGTACCCAGCCGCTCGACCGGGATCTGCCCGCACGCAGTAAAGAAGAACCGCCAGAACCGGTTCTCGAACAGTCCCGACTTCGCGAGGTAGCGCGGCACGCGGCCGTGGTCGTGCACGAGATGGGCCGCGGTCAGCGGGTCGAGGTGCGAGATGTGGTTGAGCACCACCAGGCAGCCCCCGGACGCAGGGATGTGCTCACCGCCGACCCAGTGCGGCCTGGTGGTCGCGAGCAGGGCCGGCTTGACCACCGCGACGCCGAGGGCCCACGCCCAGCCGCGCGGCCGGGAATGCCGACGCACCACCATCTCGCGCTCCTCCCAGGTCACGGCTCTCGGCGTGGCGTCCGCCACACCGCAGAGCAGGGTACTCGCAGGCGCGCGGCGTCACCGAGCGCAGGATGGGAGAGGATGACCGTGATGTCTGCGCCGCTCGCCCCCGACCCCGGCCCACCGCCCGCGGGCTTCCTGGTGCTGCTCCCCGTCAAGCCCCCGGCACTCGGCAAGTCACGGCTGGTGGGGCTGGGCCACGACGAACGGCGGCTGCTGGCGCGGGCCTTCGCGCTCGACACCGCGCAGGCGGCCCTCGCAGCCCACCACGTCGCCGGCGTGCTGGTGGCCACCGACGACGCGGCCTTCTCAGCCGAGCTGACCGCACTGGGCTGCGTGGCCATCCCCGACGGGGTGTCCCTCGACCTCAACGGCACGCTGCGCCAGGCCGCGGCGGAGGCGGCGCGGCGCTGGCCGGGGCTGGTGCCGGTCGCGCTCTGCGCGGACCTGCCCGCCCTGCGTGCGGTCGACCTCGACGAGGCCCTCGGCGAGGTCGCGGAGGCGATCGCGGCCGGGACCCCGGCGTCGTTCGTCGCGGACACCGAGGGCGTCGGCACCACGCTCTACACCGCGCCGTACGACGCCTTCGACCCGCACTTCGGGCTGGAGTCGGCGGCCGTCCACCAGGCTCGTGGGGCCCGGCCGGTCCAGGCCGCGGCACCCACGCTGCGCCGCGACGGGGACGACCTGGACGACCTGGCCGGGGCGCGGGCGCACGGCGGCGGGCCGTGCACGGCCGCGCTCACCGGGCGGTAGTGCGCGAGCTCCGCGGACACCAGCGCGGACGGCCCGCCTCGCCTCGAGGTGGAGCCGCCCGCGGGTGCTGCCCGGGCTGGGTGGATCAGACGCCGAGGAACTCGATGACGGCCTGGTTGAACTCCTGCGCGTGGGTCACGTTGAACCCGTGCGGGGCGCCCTTGACGACCACGAGCTGGGCACCCGCGACCGTCTCGGCGGTGCGCTTGCCGGAGACCTCGAACGGCACCACAACGTCGCTGTCACCGTGGATGACGAGCGTGGGCACGGTGATCGCGGTCAGGTCGTCACGGAAGTCGGTCGTGCCGAAAGCCTCCACGCAGCCCACCAGGGCGGCGTCGAGCGACGGCTTCTCGAGCTCGAGGGCGTCCTGCACCTGCCGCTCGGTGGCAACGAGCGAGCCGTCGACCGAGAAGAAGTTCCTGGTGAAGCCCTCGAGGAAGCCCTCACGGTCTCCGGTGACGCCGTCCTTGAAGCCCTGCACGTCGTCGGGGCCGAGACCACCGTCGGGGTTCTCGTCGGTCTTGAGCAGGAAGGGCGGGACCGCGCCGGCGAAGACCGCCGAGTGGATTCTTGAGGCACCGTGCTTGCTCAGGTACCGGGCGACCTCGCCGCCACCCATCGAAAACCCGATGATGGTGGCGTCGTGCAGGTCGAGGCCGTCGATCACGCCGGACAGGTCGGCCGCCAGGGTGTCGTAGTCGTAGCCGGTCTCAGGCTTGTCCGAGGCACCGAAGCCGCGGCGGTCGTAGGTCACCACGCGGTATCCGGCGTCGCTCAGCGCGGGGACCTGCTCGGACCACGAGGCACCGGTGAGGGGCCAGCCGTGGATCAGCACGACGGGACGACCGGCGCCGCCGGTGTCGGTGTAGTTCAGGGTGATGCCGTGAGACGGGATGGTGGGCACAGCCGTGGCTCCTTCGTAGGAATGCGATGCACTGTCGTCGATCGCCAACGGTTCGTCGCGCCACCGCATTCCGGATCGGGTCGCACGGGATGGAATGCAGGCATCCACTTCGTGAGACGTCGGGTGGCCCGTGATCCGCGGGACCGATGTCGACGCTGCGACCGCGTGCTGCGACCGCGTGGGACCCGGCGTGGAGCGACCGGCCTCAGCCGCGTCGCATCGTCACGGGCTTCCAGCTCGGCCGGCTGGCCTCGTACGCCGTGATGTCGGCCTCGTGACCGAGCGTGATCCCGACGTCGTCGAGACCCTCGAGCAGGCGCCACCGGGTGTAGTCGTCGATGTCGAAGGAGTCGTGGACCGCGTCCGGGCCGTCGCCGGCCCGCACCGTGCGGGACTCCAGGTCGACGGTCACCTCGGCCCCGGGCTGCGACTCCAGCAGCTCCCAGAGCCGCTGCACGACCTTCTCGTCGACCTGAGCGGCGACCAGCCCGGCCTTGCCGGAGTTGCTGCGGAAGATGTCGGCGAACCGGGAGGAGACGACCGCCTTGAACCCGTAGTTCTGCAGAGCCCAGACGGCGTGCTCGCGCGACGAGCCGGTGCCGAAGTCGGGACCCGCCACCAGCACCGAGCCCGCGGCGTACGCCGGGTTGTTGAGCACGAAGCCCGGGTCGCCGCGCCAGGCGGAGAACAGGCCGTCCTCGAAGCCGGAGCGGGTCACCCGCTTGAGGTAGACCGCCGGGATGATCTGGTCGGTGTCGACGTTGCTGCGCTTGAGTGGCACCCCGATGCCGGTGTGGCTGATGAACGCATCCATGTCAGGCCTCCTTGACTACCGCGACGGCCTCGAGATCGGCCGGGGACGAGAGCGTGCCGCGGATGGCGGTCGCCGCGGCGACCGGGACGGACACCAGGTGGGTGCGACCGCCCTTTCCCTGGCGTCCCTCGAAGTTGCGGTTGGACGTCGACGCGCTGCGCTCACCGGGCTCAAGGGTGTCGGGGTTCATGCCCAGGCACATGGAGCAGCCCGCGCCGCGCCACTCGGCGCCGGCGTCGAGGAAGATCTTATCCAAGCCCTCCTCCTGCGCCTGCAGGCGCACCCGGACGGATCCGGGCACGACGAGCAGCCGGGTGGTCGCATCGACCGTGTGGCCCTTGATGATGGAGGCGGCGAGGCGGAGGTCCTCGATGCGGCCGTTGGTGCACGACCCGACGAAGACGGTGTCGACCTTGACCTCACGCATCGGGGTGCCGGCCTCGAGGCCCATGTAACGCAGCGCGTTCTCGGCCGAGACCCGGTCCTGCTCGTCCTCGAACGAGCCCGGGTCGGGCACCGACGCCCCCAGCGGGACGCCCTGGCCGGGGTTGGTGCCCCAGGTCACGAACGGCGTCATCCGGCTGGCGTCCAGCACGATCTCCTCGTCGAAGATCGCGTCCTCGTCGGTGACCAGGGTCTTCCAGTGCGCGACCGCGGCCTCCCAGTCGGCACCGGTCGGCGCCTCGGGACGACCCTCGATGTAGTCGAACGTGGTCTGGTCCGGTGCGATCAGGCCCGCCTTGGCCCCCCACTCGATGCTCATGTTGCAGACCGTCATCCGGGCCTCCATCGAGAGCTCCTCGACGGCCTGGCCGCGGTACTCCACGATGTAGCCTTGGCCGCCGCCGGTGCCGGTGTGCGCGATCAGCGTGAGCACCATGTCCTTGGCCGTGACGCCGGCGGGCAGGCTCCCGGTGAGGGTGACCGCCATCGTCTTCGGCTTGGCCTGCATCAGGGTCTGGGTGGCCAGCACGTGTTCCACCTCGGAGGTGCCGATCCCGAAGGCGATCGCACCGAACGCCCCGTGCGTGCTGGTGTGGCTGTCGCCGCAGACGATGGTCATCCCGGGCTGGGTGAGCCCGAGCTGCGGGCCGACCACGTGCACGATGCCCTGGTCGACGTCGCCGAGCGGGTGCAGCCGGACGCCGAACTCGGCGGCGTTGCGGCGCAGGGTGTCGACCTGGGTCCTGGAGACCGGGTCCGCGATCGGCTTGTCCCAGTCGAGGGTCGGGACGTTGTGGTCCTCGGTCGCGAGGGTCAGGTCGGGACGACGGACGCTGCGGCCCGCGAGCCGCAGACCGTCGAACGCCTGCGGGGAGGTCACCTCGTGGATGAGGTGGAGATCGATGAACAGCAGGTCCGGCTCGCCGGGGGTCGCCCGGACGACGTGCTCGTCCCACACCTTCTCGGACAGGGTCCTACCCATCACGATCCTCCTCGTGCTCGACGCTGTCGACCCAGAGCTCGACACCGTGCTCGGTCGGTGATGGCACCACCGTAGACCTTGCGTCCCATGGAGTGAGACGGCAGTATTGCCATATGGACACCTCCAGTGGCGTCGGTGTGCTTGACAAGGCCGCCCTCGTGCTCACCGCCCTCGAGTCCGGCCCGGCCACGCTCGCCGGCCTGGTCGCCGGCACCGGCCTGGCCCGGCCGACCGCGCACCGGCTCGCCGTGGCGCTGGAGCACCACCGGCTGGTGGCCCGCGACATGCAGGGCCGCTTCGTGCTCGGGCCGCGGCTGGCCGAGCTGTCCGCCGCCGCCGGCGAGGACCGGCTGCTCGCCACCGCGGGCCCCGTCCTGGCCCGGTTGCGCGACATCACCGGCGAGTCGGCCCAGCTGTGGCGCCGCCAGGGTGAGCACCGGGTGTGCGTGGCCGCCGCCGAGCGGCCCAGCGGCCTGCGCGACACCATCCCCGTCGGCTCCCAGCTGACCATGCGGGCCGGGTCGGCCGCCCAGGTGCTGCTCGCCTGGGAGGACCCCGAGCGGATGCACCGCGGCCTGCAGCACGCCGCGTTCTCGGCCGCTGCCCTGTCCGGCATCCGCCGTCGGGGCTGGGCGCAGTCGGTCGGCGAGCGCGAGCATGGAGTCGCGTCGGTCTCGGCCCCGGTCCGCTCCCCCGGCGGCAAGATCATCGCCGCGGTCTCCGTGTCCGGTCCGCTCGAGCGGCTCTCGCGCCAGCCCGGCCGGATGCACGCGCCCGCCGTGCTCGCCGCCGCCGAGCGGCTCTCGGAGTCGCTGCGCCGCGCGGCCGCCGAGTCCTGAGCCGGGCTCAGAACAGGACTCAAAACAGGGCGTGCTGCTCCAGCTCGAGCAGCAGCTGCTTGCGCGCCAGCCCGCCGGCGTACCCGGTCAAGGAGCCGTCGGCGCCGATCACCCGATGGCACGGGATGATGACCGGGATCGGGTTGCGGCCGTTGGCCAGGCCGACCGCGCGCGACGCTGCGTTCGTCCGACCGAGCCGGCCGGCGATCTCGCCGTACGACGCGGTCTCGCCGAAGCCGATCGTGGCCAGCTCGGCCCACACCTGGCGCTGGAACGCGCTGCCGCCCGGGTCGAGGGGCAGGTCGAAGGCCGTGCGCTCGCCGGCGAAGTAGGCGCTCAGCTGGGCGGCGGTCTCCCGCAGCACGGGGTGCTCGTCGTCCCGCGCCCCGTGGGGCCGCCCGGTCGGGGCGTCGTCGTCGCGCCACGGCGAGAACTCCACCGCGGTGAGCACGTCGTCGTGCTCCACCACCCGCAGCTCGCCGAGGGGCGAGTCGATCACGGTCCACATGTCAGTTCTCCGTCTCGGTCGAGGTGTCCGGCGGGGGCTGCGCCGGCATCAGGGTGGCCCACAGGTGCATCAGGGCGTAGGAGCGCCACGGCCGCCACCGGTGGCTGTCCGCGATCACCGAGGCCGGGTCGTGGCCCAGCCGGGTGATCGCGGAGCGCACCCCGAGGTCGGTCGGCAGGAACACGTCGGGATGGCCGAGCGCGCGCATGGCCACGTAGTCGGCCGTCCAGGGCCCGATGCCGGGCAGCGCGACCAGGTCGCGGCGCACGGCGTGGGGCGGAGGGCCCCCGCGGGCGGCCGCCAGCCGCCCCGGCCCGGCCCCACCCCCCCCCGCCCCAACCGCGCGCCCCGGGGGCGGGGGCGGCCGGGGTGGTCGGGGG
>JAJAYJ010000067.1 GCA_026786275.1 Nocardioides sp.
ATCACGTCGAGGTCCTCGATGGCCCGGTTCCCGGCCAGGCGGGGGTCCAGCCTGGCGTCGCGGACGACCAGGGGCTGCTGGTCGCGCACGACGTGCTGGCAGAAGGAGTGCGAGAGCGGCGTCTCACGCGTCGTGCGCCACGGCTCGGGCAGACCCGTCATGCCGGGGAACCACTGCCGGTCGACCTCGACGATGGAGACCAGGCCCACCGGCACGTGCAGCAGCCGGCGGACCAGCCGTGCGTAGTGGTCGAACGGGCCCGGCCCGCTCTCGGCAGAGTCGTTCATGACGCTCCCCAGGAGTCGGTGACGGACGTGGACGCTCGGGCCTCCCCGCAGGCCACGTTCATCTAAAGGCACCAGCCACGCGGGCTCAAGCCCGGGGGGTGCCTGCGCGCAGGTGCCGGGCGGAGGTCAGCCACCCGTCACGAAGTCGCGGAACCGGGCCGCGGGGGCGGGCAGGTCGCGGTCCGTGCGCCAGGTCAGGCCGATGCTGCGCCGAGCGGCGGGGGTGCTGAGCGGGATGCCCACGGTGCCGGACGCACCGGCCACCGCCTCGGGCAGGATCGCCACCCCGAGCCCGGCCGCGACCAGGCCCTCGATCGTGGCCAGGTCCTGGCTCTCGAAGGACACCGGCGGCGACACCCCGGCCCCGCCCAGCAGCGCGTCCACCAGCGACCGGTAGCCGAAGCCGACCGGCGTGGTGACCAGCTGCTCGTGGGCCAGCTCGACGAGCGCGACCTGCTCGCGCTCCCGCAGCCGGTGCCCGGGCGGCACCACGAGCACGAGCCTCTCCTCCTGCAGCGCGTACCAGCCTCCCTGACCCGGTGGCCGCACCGAGGTGATGGCCAGGTCCACGGCGCCGGTCGCTAGGTCGTGCCCGATCTCGTGCGCCGGCTCCTGACGCAGCACCACCCGGACACCCGGGGCGTGCTCGTGGAAGGACCGCAGCACCCGCGGCACGATCGAGATTGCGATCGAGTCCAGGAAGGCCAGCCGCACCACGCCGGAGTCCGGGTCCAGCTCGCTCGCGACGTCGCTGAGCAGGCTCGCCCAGCGCGAGGTCAGGTCCCGGGCCGCCGCGACCGCGAGGGTGCCGGCCGGGGTCAGGTGCACGCCGGCCGGCACCCGCTCGAAGAGCCGGGCGCCGAGCTCGGCCTCCATCCGGGCCAGCGCCCGAGACAACGTGGGCTGGCTGGTGCCGACGGCTGCGGCGGCGGCCGTCACGTGCCCCCGCTCGGCCACGGCCACCAGCCAGGACAGGTCCCGCATCCGCATGGCCCGACCATACGCCGCACGCATACAGATCTGACGTGAACCACATTGGACGTATCGACCGCCCAGGCGCACCGTTGACGGGTGATGACCGCGCCGCAGACCCTCACCGAGGACGGGCACCGGCCCGGCAGCACCGCTCACCGCCGCATCTCGGTCGCCCTATTCGCGGCCGGGGTGGCGACGTTCGCCCTGCTCTACAGCACGCAGGCGCTGCTGCCCCCGATCGCCGACGAGTACGACGTCGGCACCGCGAGCAGCACCCTGTCGCTCTCGCTGACCACCCTGGGCCTCGGTGCCACCCTCCTGGCGGCGGGGCCGCTGTCCGACGTGGTCGGGCGCACGGCCCTGATCCACCTGTCCCTGGTCTCCTCGGTGTTGGTCGCCGCCGCCTCTGCGCTGGCACCGACCTGGCACGTCTTCCTGGCGCTGCGGCTGCTGGAGGGCATCACCCTCGCGGGCCTGCCGGCCGTGGCCACCGCCTACCTGCGCGAGGAGCTGCACCCTGCGACGCACAGCCGGGCCGTCGGCCTGTACGTCGGCGGAACCGCGCTGGGCGGCATGGCCGGACGGCTGCTGACCGGCCTGGTGGGGGAGCCCTTCGGCTGGCGGTGGGCCCTGGCCTCGACGGCGCTGGTGGGCCTGGGGTGCGCGGTCGTCGTCCGTCTGCTGCTGCCGGCCTCCCAGCGCTTCGTGCCGGCGCCCGCCGGCACCCGGGCTCTGCTGCGGATGACCCGTAAGGCGGTCTCCGACCCGGCCCTGCTGGCGCTGTACGGCATCGGTGGCTGCTCGATCGGGGTGCTCGTCGCCGTGTTCAACACGCTCGGTTTCCGGCTCGCCGACGCGCCATTCCACCTCGGTCTGGCCGCGGCCAGCCTGGTGTTCCTGGTCTACCCGCTGGGCTCGGTGAGCTCCGTGGTCTTCGGCAAGCTGGCCGACGACCACGGGCGCCGCAGCGTGCTGCCCGCCGGGTGCGCGGTCGCGGTCGTCGGCGTGCTGCTGACCATCCCGTCCTCCCTGGTCGCGATCATCGGGGGTCTCGCGCTGCTGACCATCGGCTTCTTCGCGGTGCACGGCGTGGCCAGCGGCTGGGTGCCGGCGCGGGCGCACGCCGGGGGCGTGGCCACCGGACAGGCGGCCTCGCTGTACCTGTTCACCTACTACGTCGGGTCCTCGGTCTTCGGTAGCCTGGGCGGTCACGCCTGGACCGAGGCCGGGTGGACCGGGGTCGTCGTCCTCAGCTGTGTGCTGCTCGCGGCCACCGCCGGGCTCTCCCTGCTGCTGCGCCGCACGCGCACCCTGCTGCCCGCTAGCCCCTGACCGGAGACGGCACGGGGTGCCGGCCCGGCCCGGCGGCGCACGATCGGCCCTAGATCGCGCAGAGCGGCCCACGGTCGCTAGCGTCGACGGATGACCACCTCCTCGCCCGCCGTGTGGCGCGACCGTGCCCGCGACCCGGTGCTCTGGAACGACGTCACCCAGCTCACCAAGACCGTGCTCGCGGCGGTGGTGGCCTGGGTGCTGGCCACCGAGGTCTTCTCGCTGCCGCAGTCGTTCCTGGCGCCGTGGGCGGCGCTGCTGGTGGTGCACGCGACGGTCTACCGGACGTTCTCGCGAGGCCTGCGCCAGGTGACGGCGGCCGTGATCGGCGTCGTGCTCGCGTGGGCGGTCGGCAACGCGCTGGGACTGGACACCGCCGCAGTCGTGGTGGTGCTGGCGCTGGGGCTCGCGATCGGGGCGATGCCGTGGTGCGGCGACGAGGCGACCGCGGTCGCGGCCACCGCCCTGGTCGTGCTGACCACGGGGTTCTCCGAGGACGACTCGATGCTGCTGGCCCGGCTGGGTGACACCGGCATCGGCATCGTGGTCGGGCTGCTGGTCAACGTGGCCGTCTGGCCACCGCTGCGCCGGCGTACGGCGATCGCGGCGATGGACCGCATCGACGACCGGATCGGCGGCCTGCTCGTCGACATGGGCACGGGCCTGGTCGAGGGGTGCGACGAGGAGGACGTGGCCGACTGGGTCGACCGGACCCGGACGCTCGACGGCGAGCTGGACCACGCCTGGGGGCTGGTGCGACAGGCCCAGGAGAGCGCGCGGATGAACCCGCGCCGCTCGGCCCGCGAGGTCCGCGACCCCCAGCAGTGGCGGGCCCTGCTGCAGCGGATGGAGCAGGCGGTGGCCGACACCCGCAGTATGGCCCGCACCCTGGGTCACGTCACCACCTGCCGCGACGACTGGCAGCCGGACTTCCGCGACCACTGGCCCCACCTGCTCCGCGAGGCCGGCGAGGCCATCGCCGCGGCCGATCCCCGCGCCGTGCGCTCGGTCCGGGCCCGGCTGAACACCCTGGTGGACGAGGTCGGCGACCTCGACCCCACGCCCGCGCTCTGGCCGGTCTACGGGGGCCTGATGATCAACCTGCGCAACATCCTGGAGGCCATGGACGAGGTGGCCGCCGCCAACCCGCTCGACCAGCCGCCGCTGCCGGTCGCGGCGTGGCGGGCGCGCGGACGCGCCACCTGACCGCTTCTCACAGGGATGGTCTGTGACCTCACAGGGCGGCGACGGCTACTGCCCGGGTCACCCGCGAGACATGCTTGACAATGAGGTCATCTGGGCCTCGACGTCCGTGGTGTCAATCCGCAGGAGTGAGGACCATGAAGCAGATCCGAGTCGCCGTGATCGGCGCCGGACCGGCTGGCATCTACGCCGCCGACATCCTGACCGAGCAGCACGACGGGGCCAGCGTCGACGTGTTCGACCGACTGCCGACGCCGTACGGCCTGGTCCGCTACGGCGTCGCACCGGACCACCCGCGGATCAAGGAAATCGTCAAGGCGCTGCACCGGGTGCTGGACCGTGACCGCATCAGGTTCCTCGGCAACGTGGAGTACGGCGTGGATCTCAAGCTCGCCGACCTGCAGGCCCACTACGACGCGGTGATCTTCTCGACGGGCGCGATGGCCGACCGGGACCTCGACATCCCCGGGATCGACCTGCCCGGCAGCCACGGAGCCGCCGACTTCGTGTCCTGGTACGCCGGGCACCCCGACGTGCCCGACTCCTGGCCGCTCGAGGCCCGCGAGATCGCGGTCATCGGAGCCGGCAACGTGGCCCTCGACGTGGCGCGGATGCTGGCCAAGCCCTCCGACGAGCAGCTCGGCACCGAGATCGCCGACAACGTGCACCGCGGGCTCGCGCTCAACCAGGCGACCGACATCCACATCTTCGCACGTCGGGGCCCGGCCCAGATCAAGTTCACCCCGATGGAGCTGCGTGAGCTGTCCCACTCCCCCGAGGTCGACGTCGTCGTGCACCCCGAGGGGTTCGAGATCGACGAGGCGAGCCAGCACGCCATCAGCAGCAACAAGGGCACCCGGCTGATGGTCGACACCCTCCTCAAGCACCTGGAGGCCGAGCCGACCGGAGCCGCCCGCCGGATCCACATCCACCTGTGCCAGGCCCCGGTCGCGGTGCTCGGCAACGGCCAGGTCCAGGGTCTGCGGACCGAGAAGACCGCGCTGCAGGGCGACGGCACCGTGCGGGGCACCGGTGAGTACGTCGACACCCCGGTGCAGGCGGTCTACCGGGCCGTCGGCTACCGCTCCAGCCAGCTCGTCGACCTGCCGTTCGACCACACGGCCGGCGTCGTACCCCACGACGCGGGCCGGGTCCTCGACCTGGACGGCGAGGCGATGCCCAGCACCTACGTCACCGGCTGGGTCAAGCGCGGTCCCGTCGGCCTGATCGGGCACACGAAGTCCGACGCGGCCGAGACCGTGGCGAGCCTCCTCGCCGACCTCGACCTCGACCTCGACCAGGCGCCCGGCACGGAGCCCGCTGACCCCGACCGGATCCTGATCCACCTCGCGGAGCGCGGCGTGGAGGTCACCACCTGGGAGGGCTGGGGCCGACTCGACGCCCACGAGGTCGCCCTGGGCACCGCCGCCGGTCGTCAGCGGATCAAGGTGGTGCCGCGCGAGGAGATGCTGCGGATCTCGCGCGGCTGAGGTGCAGCGGCGGACCCCTGCGGACAGGGAGACGTCGCCTCCTCACCCCACAACCGGGGCACGGCGACCGTCTGGCGCCTCGACCGCGACGACTTCACTCGCGATGCCGAGTGAGCCGTGTCTCGTCGGGCTGGGGGCCGGCGCCAGCGCCCGATCCATTGGAAGCAGAAAGGGACCACGTCAAGCTCGAGCAAGCTTCTGGACCGTTTCTGGACTACTTGGCTGATTCTCGGCGCAAAGACAACAGCCTCCGAATCGCGTTTCCGCAGTTCAGAGGCTGTTTTGGTCCTGTGCGCCTGTAGGGATTCGAACCCCAAACCTTCTCATCCGTAGTGAGATGCTCTATCCGTTGAGCTACAGGCGCAGCGCCGCACCACGATCGCGCGACCACAGGAGGATAGCCGAGACGCGCGGACGATGCCGAATCGGCCGCCGACGGGTTCCGCAGCAGCCGGGAACGGGCGGCGCCGTACCTCGCCGGCCGCATGGCGGTGGGCAGCTGAGGGCCGCTCCCCGCCGGACCAGAGCCGCTGTGACCCAGCCCACAGCCCGTGGATCGATCCAATATGAGCGCCAGGAGCGCGGCGGTAACCTCGCCACCATCTCGGGGCACCCTCGGCTTCGGCCGCGACTCCCGGGACGGTCCACCAGGGTCGCCGGCAATGATGCCGACCGACCCGCTCATCCCCACCACGACTCCGTCGACGCGCTCGACGGCCGGGGGTGCCCACGTCTCGGGCCACCGCCGCGACTGCGAGAGGGACACCGGCATGACCGCCCAGACACAGGCCCCGACCACTCACCAGGGCATCCTCGAGTTCGTCTCCGAGGTGACCGCGATGATGCGGCCCGACCGGGTGCACTGGTGCACCGGCTCCGACGAGGAGTGGGCCGAGGTCACCGACGCCCTGGTCGCCACCGGCACCTTCACGCGGCTCAACGCCGAGCTGAAGCCCAACTCGTTCCACGCGGCCTCCGACCCCACCGATGTGGCACGCGTCGAGGACCGCACCTTCATCTGCTCGGTCGACGAGAAGGACTGCGGGCCCACCAACAACTGGATGGCCCCCGAGGAGATGAAGTCCCTGATGCGCGGGCTGTACGCCGGCGCCATGCAGGGCCGCACCATGTACGTCGTCCCGTTCGTGATGGGTCACCTCGACGCCGAGAAGCCCATGTTCGGCGTGGAGATCACCGACTCGGCCTACGTCGTGGCCTCGATGCGGGTGATGGCCCGGATGGGCAGCAGCGTGCTGGCCAAGCTGGAGGAGACCGGCGCCGACTTCGTGCCCGCCATCCACTCCGTCGGCGCGCCGCTCACCGAGGGCAAGGCCGACGTGGCGTGGCCGTGCAACGACACCAAGTACATCGTGCAGTTCCCCGAGGAGCGCGCGATCTGGTCCTACGGCTCCGGCTACGGCGGCAACGCCCTGCTCGGCAAGAAGTGCTACGCCCTGCGGATCGCCAGCGTGATGGCTCGCGACGAGGGCTGGATGGCCGAGCACATGCTGATCCTCAAGCTCACCAGCCCCACAGGCGTGACCAAGTACGTCGCCGCGGCCTTCCCCAGCGCCTGCGGCAAGACCAACCTCGCGATGCTCGAGCCGACCATCCCGGGCTGGAAGGTCGAGACCCTCGGCGACGACATCGCCTGGATGCGGATCGGCGACGACGGCCGGCTGTGGGCCGTCAACCCCGAGTACGGCTTCTTCGGCGTCGCCCCCGGCACCAACATGTCAACCAACCCCAACGCGATGAAGACCATCAACAAGGGCAACTCGGTCTTCACCAACGTCGCGCTGACCGAGGACGGCGACATCTGGTGGGAGGGCCTGGAGAACCCGCCGGCCCACGCCACCTCCTGGAAGGGCGAGCCCTGGACCCCGGAGTCCGAGGAGCTCTCGGCCCACCCGAACAGCCGGTACTGCACCCCGATCACGCAGTGCGACATCCTCGCCCCCGAGTTCGAGGACCCGCGCGGCGTCCCGATCGACGCGATCCTCTTCGGTGGCCGTCGCAAGACCACCGTTCCCCTCGTCTTCGAGGCCCGGGATTGGGCGCACGGCACCTTCCTCGGCGCGACGCTGTCCAGCGAGACCACCGCGGCCGCGACCGGCGCGGTCGGCGTCGTACGCCGTGACCCGATGGCGATGCTGCCGTTCATCGGCTACCACGCGGGTGACTACCTGAACCACTGGATCACGATGGGCAAGGACAACGACGAGTCCAAGATGCCGCGGATCTTCTACGTCAACTGGTTCCGTCGTGACGAGGACGGTGGCTTCCTGTGGCCCGGCTTCGGCGAGAACAGCCGGGTGCTGAAGTGGGTCGTGGAGCGCATCGAGGGCCGGGCCGCTGCGGTCGAGACCCCGATCGGCCTGGTGCCGGCCCCCGGCTCCCTCGACATCGAGGGTCTCGACGTCACCGAGGCCGACCTGGCCGCCGCCCTGGCCGTGAAGCCCGAGGAGTGGGCCAGCGAGATCCCGCAGATCCAGGAGTGGTTCGAGAAGTTCGGCCCGGAGCTGCCGGCCGTGCTGTGGACCGAGCTCGACGGGCTCAAGAGCCGCCTCGCGGTCTGATCCCGACCGGGCCGGGTCCCCCCTGACTGGCGGCGTGAGGCGCCCTGCTGTGCAACCATCTGCAGGAATGTGCAACGGCCTCGGGCGGATCTAGGGGGACTGGTGGGCGCCTACGGCCCGGAACAACGTGCCTTGCTCGAGGACGAGGCGACCACGCTGTACGAGACGGTGGTCGTCGCCGGTGGGATCGCGGCCGACGATCCGCGCTTGGGTGAGGGCTCCCCGACCCGGCCCGCCTTCGACCTGCTTGTCGAGATCGGGCTGCTCGTGCACTCCTCCGAGCACGATGTCTGGGTCGCCGAGGACCCCACCACGGTGCAGGCCCGCGTGATCACTCCGATGAGCCAGGAGGGCGCCCGGCTGCTCGCCGAGTCCTCCGAGTGGGCTGGCGCCTTCGGCACCCTGGGTCAAGCCTGGCGCCGCTCGCCGCGGGCCTCCGGCCGGGGCCCGATCACCCACCTGCACGACGAGGGCATCGCGGCGTACGTCTCCGGGATCGTCGCCGAGTGCGAGCATGAGATCCTCTCGGCCCAGCCGCAGACCGGCCGCAACGCTCAGACCCTGGCCGTCGCCGCCCTGCGCGACACCGCTGCGCTGGAGCGGGGCATCAAGATGCGCACGCTCTACCAGCACAGCGCGCGACGTAGCTCGATCACGCACAGGTACGTCGCCGCCGTCTCCGCCCGCGGCGCGGAGGTGCGCACCCTCGACGAGTTCTTCAACCGGATGATCGTCATCGACCGCCGGGTGGCGATCATCCCCGGCGACGACAACCTGCGCCTGGCCGTGGCCGTCCGGGAGCCCCACATCGTGGCCTACCTGGTCGACGTCTTCCAGCGCTCGTGGGAGCGGGCCCGGCCGTTCACGAACCGCGAGACCAGCCTGATGCGCGACATCGCGGTCGAGCAGCGGGCGATGACGATCCGGATGCTCATCGAGGGCCACTCGGACCCGACCAGCGCCAAGCGGGTCGGCGTCAGCCCGCGGACGTACGCCGGCTACGTCGCCGACCTGAAGGCGGAGTACGAGGCGGAGACCCGGTTCCAGCTCGGCTACACGATGGGGACCCGGGGCATCTCGGGCCTGGAGCCCCAGCCCCTCGACGACTGAACCGCCTGCGGGCCCGACATGACTGCGAGGGCGGCAGCCATGGGCTGCCGCCCTCGCTTCATGAGACGACGCCGTGCGATGGCGCCCTGGTCACAGACGAAACGGGGGGGTGTCTGCTCCAGGTCTCACGTCAGGGGGTGAGATCAACGGGTGCCGCGGTAGCCCCAGCTGGTGTCGGCGTTGGCCGGCGCCGCGGCGGTGGCCACGACGCCCAGGCTCACCGTGAAGGAGGCTACGAGGGCGACGAGGATGCGGGTAGCTCGGTTCATGGGTGGTCTCCCGTGGTCTGGAGGGCCAATGGAATGGCCCGTGCGGACAGTCTGTTGCAGGTTTCTGCATCTCGTCGCGTGGGTCTTGGTTCAGGAAAGTGCAATGCGAAAACATGCAGTTCGGCCCGAGAGGCTCCGCCCCGATGGGGACCCGGCCGTCCGATACCCGCCGGGGCGAGGGCTCACACCTACCGGATCGAGTGACCTGGGTCACAGCCGAGGCACGGATCCCCCGCCGGCACCAGGGGCACCGACGGGGGTCCAGGACTGGCGGAGGCGGCGAGATTTGAACTCGCGATGGGGTTGTAGCCCCAAACCCGCTTAGCAGGCGGGCGCCATAGACCGGACTAGGCGACGCCTCCTCGACAGCGGAGACAGGCTACAAGCAGTGCCCGGCCCCCGCCCAATCAGGCCGGGCACCGTCGCGGTCACCAGGTGCGCAGAGCCTGACCGCGCTGCAGGTAGCCCTGCAGCTCGCGCACGAAGTCGTCCTTGTCGATCGACAGCAGACCCACGGGGATCGTGGTGGTCCGGCCGTCGCGCAGCCGCAGCACCACCGCCAGTACGCCGCGGGGCGTGGCGGCGACCGCGTCCTCGACCTCGGTCCATCGCGCCTGCTTCACCCCGGCCCCGCGGACCAGCCCGATCCGATAGCCCTCGGGCCCACACCGCACGACGTACGCGCGTGAGCGCAGCCACCAGCCGAGCCCGAAGACGCCCACGACACCGAGCACCAGCAGCACGACGAGCAGGTCGGGAGGCAGGTCGGCCACAGCGACCACCGCCGTGCCGGCAAACATCACCAGGGCGAGCAGCACCAGGGCCAGCCCTACGAAACGGGCCGTCACCAGGGGCGCGAGGCGGTAGTCGACCGGACCGTCATGGCCGGGGCCTTCCTGCGGGGCGCGCTCGGCGGGCGAGGTGGGAGCCATGGTGTGGATTGAACACGGCCCCAGGCGACGTTGCCGCCACCGGGTGGACCGGAGTTGGCGCCAGATGGTGACCTGGGTCACACTCGAGGCGACGCGCTCATCCACCCCCGGACCCCCCACGGAGACGCCATGACCGCCACGCCCGCGGGCCCCAGCGCCACCGCCCAGCTCGCCCGGGCGCTCGCCGGGCTCGACCAGGCCCTCGACGCACCCCGCCGTGCCGGTATCCCGCTCGGCAACTGGCGCTGGGTGGTGCGTCAGCGGATGACGGCGCTGCGCGACGCGCTCGCGCAGGACTCCGGCACGTCGGACGACGGCTGGCTGGCCGCTCGCGGCGGGGTGGCGTTCCGTGAGCGCAACGCGCTGCTCGCCCGGCTCGGGACACTGAGCGGGAAGGTTCTCGAGACGCCCGACGTGGAGGCGACGCGGCTCGAGCTCAAGCGGCTGCTGGGCGACGTCACCCACCACCTGCAGCGGCTGCGCGACCTGGCCTACGACGAGGTCGCGATGGAGCTCGGCGGCTCGGAGTAGGAGGCGCCTAGACTCTGCTCCGGCGACTGCCGCGGCAGCGTCACGGAGGGGTGCCGGAGTGGCCGATCGGAACCGCCTTGAAAGCGGTCGCTGGCAGAGATGTCAGCCGCGGGTTCGAATCCCGCCCCCTCTGCCCCTGTGGGCTGGTCGCGCGGCCTCAGCCGAGGAGGATCTGCACCATCGCCGAGCCCTCCTGCACGACATCGCCCACGTCGACCTTGACCGCGCGGACGGTGCCGGCGGCCTCGCAGAGCACCGGGATCTCCATCTTCATCGACTCCAGCATCACCAACGTGTCGCCGACCGCGACGACGTCACCCACCGCCACCTCGACGCTCATTACGTTGGCGACCATCTCGGCCACGACCTCGACCACCTGCTCACGCGCCATGGGGGCGACGCTAGCGGTTACCGGTCCGTACGCCGGGAGCACGGTCCCGGCGATGCCGGGCCGGGCCGGTCCTCAGAGCAGGGACGACGTGCGGGCCGGCTCGGGCCGCGCGGCGGCGTGCTCCTCCGCGCGGCGACCACCGGCGTTCGTGCCGGCCAGGGCCAGGTCGACGCGGATCGCGACGTAGCCGACAACCAGGCCGACCACCAAGCCGTAGAGCACCGACAGACCGCACTCCCGGATGGTGATGGCGGGGTTGAGCAGCGAGTTGGCCACCGCGACGGTGCCGGCCGCACCGAACGCACAGACCCACCAGCCCTGGCGACGACGGGCCCGCAGGTGCACGCCCCACGCCAGCGCGGGGATGCCGAGGACCGCCTCGACCGGGCGCGGGAACGCACCTAGGTTCTCGCGCGACCAGCGCACGACGTCGAGCAGGCCGTCGACCAGCCCGGGGGGGCCGTAGCGACGCAGCAGCTCGGCGTACAGCAGGGTCACGACCAGGACCGCGGCACCGATCAGCACCACGACCACGCCCCGGCGACCCAGGCCGTGCAAGCCCGCCCCCAGCCGGTACACGACCGCGAACGCGGCGAGCAGGGCCAGGGCGAGGGTGCCGTACTCGAAGCGGACCAGCGAGATGGTGGGCGCGAACCCCAGCGTCGCCAGCGCACCGACCGAGGAGATCACCACGGCCAGCACGCACTCCTGCGCGACCTTGCGGAACCGGGTCTGCGGCACCGTGGCCACCACCGCGAGGGTGGCGGCGACGCCGCACATCATCACCGCAGCCCCGGTACGCAGGTAGGGCTGCTCGCTGAGCACCACCCCGACCGCGGCCAGCAGCGCGACGGCGCCGAAGACGACCGGGCGACCCCCGATGCGGGCCGCGAGGGCCCAGGAGTACGCCGAGAGGACGACCACGGCACCCACGTCGTCGAGGTACGACGGACCGATCGCGAGCACGGTGAGGACCAGACAGGCCAGCCCCGCAGCCACCGCCGCGAGCCAACCGGCCGCGAACCACCGGCCGCGACGCTCGAGCAGGGTGCGGGGACGACGGCGGACCTGCAGGCTGAGCTCGGTCGCCGCGGACAGCGCGGGCAGGTCGGGGTCGGGTAGCTCGGTCGCCACCTCGACCCGGGAGGCGCTCGCGGTGTGGTCTGCGGTGACGACCTGGCCGGGGGACGTGGCCGGGACCGACGTGCGCCGCGAAAGGCGAGCGGGCTCGGTGTCGACCACCCGGCCCGGCCGCACGGACGCCGGGGAGGACCCGGCGTCGGGACCGTCGTCGGTCTCCACGAAGGCAGGCTCGGAGGACGGCCGCTGGTCGCGCCGGCGCGCCCCCCCGCCGCGCGGGTGACGTCGAGGGCTGACACGGCGCACGGGGAAGAAGGCGACAACCCCC
>JAJAYJ010000068.1 GCA_026786275.1 Nocardioides sp.
TGACCAGCACGGCGGCGGCCGCCAGCGCCAGCCGCCCGTAGCGGGGACGCACGGGTGCGGCGCGGTGCCGGCTCACGCGATCACCGCGTCGCTGCGCCCTCATGTGGGCTCACGTGGGCTCACCGGGCCGAGCCCGCCCGGGTGCGCGGGCGCTGGGACCGCGCGACGAGGTTGGCCGCCACCTCGCGGTACGCCTTCGCGCCCTTGCTGGCGCGGCTGGTCGACAGGATCGAGCGCCCGGCGGCGGGCGCCTCGGCGAACTTGATGGTCTTGGGGATCGGCGGCTCGACGACCTCGAGGTCGTAGGTATCGGAGATCGTCTCCAGCACCGTGCGCGCATGGTGCGTGCGACCGTCGTACAGCGTGGGCAGCACACCCCACACCTCGAGGTCACGGTTGGTGAAGCGGCGCACGTCGTGCACCGTGTCGAGCAGCTGGCCCACGCCCCGGTGGGACAGGGTCTCGCACTGCAGCGGGATCAGCACGCCGTCGGCTGCGGTGAGTGCGGCGACGGTGAGCACCCCCAACGAGGGCGGGCAGTCCAGCAGCACCCAGTCGTAGCCCGCGTCGGCTGCTGCGAGGTCCTCGATCACGGTCCGGAGCACGTGCTCACGACCGGTCCGGGTCAGCAGGTCGGCCTCGGCGCGCGCCAGCTCGATGGTGGCGGGCAGCAGGTCCACGCCGTCGTCGGTCGACAGGATCGCCTCGGTGGGCGCCAGGCCCTTCGTCAGCACGTGGTGCACCGACAGCTGAAGGTCCTCCGGGTCGATGCCCAGGGAGAAGGTCAGGCAGGCCTGCGGGTCCAGGTCGACGAGGAGCACCCGGTGGCCGAGCTCGGCCAGCGCGGCGCCGACCGAGGCGACCGTCGTCGTCTTGGCGACGCCACCCTTCTGGTTGGCGATCGCGAGGGTGGTCGTGCCACGGCGGACCGGCTGGGTGCTCATCGCGCACCATCATGCCGGACATCCGTGGCCGCACCCAGCACCCCGCCCGCCGGACTGCCAGACTTCGTGCATGTCTCCCGTCGCTCTCGTCACCGGTCCCACCGCGGGCATCGGCCGGTCCTTCGCCCAGCAGCTCGCCGCGCGCGGCCACGACCTGGTCCTGGTGGCCCGTGACCAGGTGCGGCTCGCGCAGGTCGCCGACGAGCTGCGGACGACGTACGGCGTACACGTGGAGGTGCTGCCCGCCGACCTAGTCGAGCGCGACGACCTGGCCCGCGTCGAGGCCCGGCTGGGCGACCCGGCCCGACCGGTCGACCTGCTGGTCAACAACGCCGGGTTCGGGCTGAAGGAGCGGTTCCTGGTCAACTCCGTGGACCAGGAGACCGCGATGCTCGACGTGCTGGTGACCGCGGTGCTGCGGCTCTCCCACGCCGCGCTGGGCCCGATGGCCGAGCGTGGTCACGGCGGCGTCATCAACGTCTCGAGCGTGGCCGGGTTCCTGCCCCGCGGCACCTACGGCGCGGCGAAGGCGTGGGTGAACAGCTTCACCGAGTGGGCCGGCCACGAGTACGCCGACCGCGGCGTCACCGTGATGGTGCTGGCCCCGGGCTTCACCAGGACCGAGTTCCACGAGCGGATGGACGTGGCGCGGGCCTCGGCCCCGGACTTCCTGTGGCTCGACCCCGACGCCCTGGTGCGCACGGCGCTCGCGGACTTCGACCGGGGCCGGGTCTGGTCGGTGCCGAGCCCGCAGTACAAGGTGATCGCGGCCGTCGCCCGCCTGGTGCCGAACGGGGTGCTGCAGCGGCTGCAGTCGCTGGGTCGCCGGTAGTCCCGCTCGGCTACCCCTCGCCGGCGATGAAGGCCCGCACCGCGTCGGCGACCAGCTGGACCGCGATCGCGGAGAGCAGCAGGCCCGCGATCCGGGTCACCAGCAGCACCCCGCTCTCCTTGATGACGCGCAGGATCGGCAGCGAGAACCGCATCGCGGCCCAGAGGAAGCCGTGCACCGCGATGATGCCGAGGGACACCGCCGACAGGGTGCCGAAGGAGTCGACGTCGCGCACGAACAGCATCGTGGCCACGATCGCGCCCGGTCCGGCCAGCAGCGGGGTGCCCAGCGGCACCAGGGCGACGTTGGCGCCGGCCGTGGCGGTCGGCTCCTTCTCGTTACCGGTCAGCAGCTCGAGGGCCACCAGCAGCAGGAGCAGACCACCGGCACACTGCAGGGCGGGCAGCGAGATGTGCAGGTAGGTCAGGATCTGCTGGCCGAAGAAGGCGAACGCCGTGATCACGACGAACGACACCGTGACCGCCTGCCAGGCCGCCTTGCGGGCGGTCGCCGCGGATCGGCCGCTGGTGAGCGACAAGAAGATCGGGACCGTGCCCACCGGGTCCATGATCACGAAGAGCGTCACGAAGACCTCGACGAAGAGCACGGTGTCGAGGACCCCGTTCACGCCGTGAGCACCTCGGGGGCCGACCGGCCGCTGCGCAGGGCGGCGGCGCCGGCCAGGGCCACCAACCGGTCCAGCTGCTCGGGTTCGGTGGTGTTGCACCCCAGCTCGTGGTCGATCTTGCCCGACCCGTGGTAGTCGCTGGAGCCGGTGACCACGAGTCCCAGGGAGGTCCCAATCTCGCGCAGCCGCGCGCGGGCGGAGGCGTCGTGGTCCTGGTGGTCGACCTCGATGCCGGCCAGGCCCAGGCCGACCAGCTCGGCGATCGACGTCTCGTCCGGGCGGTCGTGGCCGTGCCGGCCCCAGGGGTGCGCGATCACCGGCACCCCTCCGGCCTCGCCGACGATGCGCAGGGTCTCGACCAGCGGGGCGGCGTAACGCTCCACGTAGGCCGGTCGGCCGGCGTTGAGGTAGCGCCGGAACGCCTCGGTGCGGTCGCCGACCGCCCCCAGGTCGACGAGGGCGTCGGCGACGTGCGGGCGACCGGTCGCGGTGGTGGCCGGCGAGACCCGCCGTACGTCGTCGAGGTCGATGCCGATCCCGAGGTCGCGCAGCTTGTGCAGCATGGCCGGCACCCGCGAGCTGCGGCCGTCGAGGATGCGGTCCAGGAGTTCGAGCAGCGGCGGGTACGTCGGGTCCGGCAGGTAGGCCAGCAGGTGCACGCCGTACCCCTGGTGCAGGGTGCTGATCTCCATGCCGCGCACCAGCGTCAGGCCAGCACGGGCGGCGGCCCGCTCGGCCTCGGGCCAGCTCGCGGCGGTGTCGTGGTCGGTGATCGCCAGCACGTCCAGGCCGGCCTCCACGGCCGCGGCCACCAGCTCGGTCGGGGTCTGCGTACCATCACTGACCCGGGAGTGGGTGTGGAGGTCGATACGCACCCGTGAACCCTAGACCCGGGTGGCGGTTTCGCTGCTCTCGCCGACGTCGCCGGCTCACCAGGGAGGGGGTGCACCCCCGAACGGCAGCTCCACCAGTGGCGGGCCGAGGCCCGAGACGTCGCGCAGGATCCACTCGTCACCGAGCAGGAGCACGGCCGAGGCCGGCCTCAGCACCATCCACAACCAGCAGCCGTTGGCCTCGCCCGCCACGACCGAGCGGTCCCACTCCCCCGGCACCCCGCTGGTCGACACCACCCACAGCGGGATCGCCTGGATGCCGATCCGCACCCGCACCTCGGGCGCGCTGCTCATGTCGATCCCGGGGTCGGCCCGCGGCGTGCCGGCCACCCGGGAGCCCAGCCCGGTGCCGGCCTCCTCGCTGACGACGAGCACGTCGACGGGACCGTCGAGCCCGCTGGTGCCGCTACAGCAGGTCATCGTGGCGAACCCCGTGCCCCGGTGGCCCACCGCGGCGAAGTCGGTCACCCGCCAGCCTGGGCTCAACGGCCAGGGCAGGTAGGTCGGGAACCCGTTGGAGGCGCTCAGGTGCTCGGCGAAGGCGTCGTACGTCGCCTCGGGCGGACGCCACAGCGGCGGCACGACGCCGTGGTCGGGACACGACCACTCGCCGTCGGGCCCGGCCGCGGGATCGACCTGCGCGATCGGCACCGAGCACCGGGGACAGCCGTGCGCCAACGCCATGGTTCCCACGGTGACCACCAGGTCGGGCACTCGTCAAGAGGCGTCAGGAGTTCCAGCGCAGCAGCACCGGTGACTCCCGCTCGCGACCCAGCCGCGAGACGGTGGCGGTGTCGAGACGCAGGAGCCGGCCGTCGGCCCCCGGCAGCCGCAGCCACCGGGCCGCGAGGGCGCGCAGGGAGTGGCCGTGAGCGAACAGCAGGACCGGTCCGTCGACGGCACTGAACCGCTCGACCACCCGGTCGAGCCGGGCGCCGACCTGCTGCGCGGTCTCTCCGCCGGGCACGGGGTGGGTCCAGATGGTCCAGCCGGGCACCGTGGTCCGGATCTCGTCGGTACTCACGCCCTCGTAGTCGCCGTAGTCCCACTCGGCCAGGTCGTCGTCGACCTCGGCGTCGGCGAACCCCGCGAGCTCCGCCGTGTGCCGGGCCCGCAGCCGCGGGCTGGTCAGCACCAGCCCGTAGTCGGTCCCGGCCAGCCGGTCGCGCAGCCCGGCCGCGACGGCCTCGCCGTCGGGAGTCAGGGCCAGGTCGGTGGTGGAGGTGTGCCGGCCGTCGCGGCTCCACTCGGTCTCGCCGTGGCGGACCAGGTCGATACGGGTCTGGGTCACCCGGGCATCCTCTCAGCCGCGGGCCTCACGCCTCGGCCAGCACCACCACGCGGCCCTCTCACCCGACCCGGAACGTGTCCGACTCGGGGCTTCGGGACCTCTTCGGAGCCGACGCCGACGCTCACGGCTGACCCCTCGTCGCGCTTTCCTGCCAGGGTAGTCCCCGCGTTGATCGCCCCTGTGGGGACGTTCGTGGGGCAATCGAGGCGGGGACTACCCGATGGATCGCCGTCCGGGGACGGCTAGTGCCCGCCGGTGCGACCCGGCCAGTTCCGGTCCGGCTGCGGCACCGGTCGACCCGGCTGCTCGCCGCCACGCTGCTGCAGGTAGGAGTCCTTGGGCACCATCACCTTGCGCCGGAAGATGCAGACCACGGTGCCGTCCTGGTTGTAGCCGATCGTCTCGACGTGCACGATGCCCCGGTCGTCCTTGCTCCGGGACTCGGTCTTGCCCAGCACGGTCGTCTCGCCGTAGAGGGTGTCGCCGTGGAAGGTGGGCGCGACGTGGCGCAGCGACTCGACCTCGAGGTTGGCGATGGCCTTGCCCGAGACGTCGGCCACCGACATGCCGAGCAGCAGGGAGTAGACATAGTTGCCGACCACGACGTTCGTGGCGAACTGGGTGGTCTCACCGGCGTAGTGCGCGTCGAGGTGCAGCGGGTGGTGGTTCATGGTAAGCAGGCAGAACAGGTGGTCGTCGTACTCGGTGACCGTCTTGCCGGGCCAGTGCCGGTAGGTGGCGCCGACCTCGAACTCCTCGTAGCTGCGACCGAACTGCACTGCTGTCTCCTGGTGGCTCGAGGCTGGTGGGCCGGGCAGTGATCATCGCAGGCCCGGACCGGACTGACCCGGCGGCCAGCCCGGTCCGCGTCCAGGTGCCTGCTCAGCTCCCGCCGCCGCCGGCCTTGCGACGGTGCACCTTGGGCGCCCCGCCGACCACCTCGGAGCCGTGCGCCTTCTCCTTGGTGGGGCCGTCCTGAGCCACGCCCTTGCGACCGGCGTTCTTCTTGTCGAGCGCCTGGCGCATCTTGGCCTTGATGTCGTCCACGAGATCGTTCTGGGGGTCGGTCATGGCCCCAGCCTGCCACCCGGTGCCCCCGGCGTCGATCCATGCCGGGCTACCGCTTGAGCTGGTACTCCTTGAGCAGGCTGCGACCGATGATCATCTTCTGGATGTCGGCGGTGCCCTCACCGATCAGCATGAACGCGGCCTCGCGGTAGAGCCGCTCGATCTCGTACTCCTTGGAGTAGCCGTAGCCGCCGTGGATGCGGAAGGAGTCCTGCACGACCTCGTTGCAGTACTCGGCCGCGAGGTACTTGGCCATCCCGGCCTCCACGTCGTTGCGCTCGCCCTTGTCCTTGAGCCGGGCGGCCCTGACCATCATCGCGTGGGACGCCTCGACCTTGGTCGCCATCTCCGCGAGCCGGAACAGGATCGCCTGGTGCTCGGCGATCGGCTTGCCGAAGGTCTCGCGCTGCTGGGCGTAGGCGATGCCGAGCTCGAAGGCCCGGTTGGCGATGCCGCAGGCGCGGGCGGCGACGTTGACGCGACCCACCTCGACGCCGTCCATCATCTGGTAGAAGCCCTGGCCGGGCTCCCCGCCGAGGATCTGGTCGGCCGCGATCCTGTGGCCCTCGAGCACCATCTCGGTGGTGTCGACGCCCTTGTAGCCCATCTTGTCGATCTTGCCCGGGATGGTCAGGCCCTGGGCGGTCTCGCCGAAGCCGGACTCCTTGTCCACCAGGAAGGTGCTCATCTGCCGGTAGACCGAGGCCCCCTCCGCGACGTCGTCGTCGGTCTTGACCAGGACGGCGACCAGGTTGGAGCTGCCCCCGTTGGTCAGCCACATCTTCTGCCCGGTGATCTCGTAGCCCTCGGCCGTCCTCGACGCCTTGGTCTTGATCGCCGCGACGTCGGAGCCCAGGCCGGGCTCCGACATCGAGAACGAGCCTCGGATCTCGCCGGTGGCCATCCTCGGCAGGTACTTCTGCTTCTGCTCGGCCGTGCCGTGCTGCATCAGCAGGTAGGCCACGATGAAGTGCGTGTTGATGACGCCTGACACGCTCATCCACCCGCGGGCGATCTCCTCGACGCACAGGGCGTAGGTCAGCAGCGACTCACCGAGGCCGTCGTACTCCTCGGGGATCATCAGCCCGAAGATGCCCAGCTCCTTGAGCCCGTCGACGATCTCCTGCGGGTACTCGTCGGCGTGCTCCAACTCGGTGGCGACCGGGAGGATCTTGTCCTCCACGAACGTCCGGACCGCCTTGAGGATCTGGACCTGGTCCTCGCTGAGTCCTTCGGTCTCACAGAGACGTCCCATGATGTGCTCCTTCGTCGGGCGGCGTTCGTCGGGCGATGGTGGCGTCCGCGCGGCGTGGACCATCACGTTACTGGTCGGTCGGGTCCGGTGCCATGACGTGGTTCACAGTCTCGGCCACCTCGTCACCAGGCGCCTCACCCCCGGCGGAAGCGGCCTCCCGGGCGCGCAACAGAGGCAGGAGGGAGGCCTCCACCTGGTTCAGCAGTGCCGCGAGCGGGCGGCCCAGCGCAGTGTTCTCGTCGGCTGCCTCGGCCACCACGGCGACCCGCTCCTCGAGCGCGTCGAGGTCCTCGACCCCGCTCGCCGACTTGAGCCGGCGGTAGGTCAACCGGGCCAGGCCCGGTTGCTCGCGGCTCATCTGGGACCCACCGGAGCGCTCACAGGGACTCTCCCCGGTAGCGCCGCAGGGCTGCGGCCGTCACCCGCCCCCTGGCCAGCGTCGCCGGCAGCAGCAGCTCGGTGACGACGTCGGACAGCTCGGCCACCCGCAGGTGCAGGGTGCGGTCCTCGGCCACCTGCGCCTCCAGCTCGGCGACCCGTTCCTGCAGGCGCTCGACACGACGGTCCGTGACCGGCGCCGCGACCCGGCGTACGGCGCCCCGGCGCAGGCTGGTCAGGCGGGAGCCCGGATCCTGCTGCGCCTGGTCCCGCTCGTGGGTGCGCTCGCGCAGCTCCAGCAGCAGCCTCACGATCGTCTCGACCGCGGCCTCGAGCAGCTCACCGTCGCCGGCCTCGCTCGGGGTGCGGGCCTCAGGGCGGGTGGCGACCAGGTCGTCGAGGTCGCCCTGCACGTCGTAGCCCGCCCCGGTGAGGGCGAGCGCGGCCGCGCGCGCGCGCTCGGCTGCGTCGGCGTGCTGCGCCTCGGTGATGCCGATGGGCTCGCGTCCCAGGTGCACCAGGACGCCGTGCGCCAGTGTGTCGCGCAACCACAGGGCCTGCTCGCGGTTGCCGACGATGGGCGCCCGGACGGCCTTGTTGACCCGGCGCAGCAGCTCCGCCGCGACCAGGCCGAGCGACTCGTTGACCTGCTCCGTGCGCAGGTCGAGGCCGGGCACGGTGAGCCCGCACGCGGCGGCGAACCGGTGCCAGAGCACGTCGCCACCACGCTCGCGGGGCACGGTGACGATGTGGACCCGCTCGGGCGGCAGGCTGGCTCCCCAGCGACGGGCCACCCCGGCCGGGTCCATCGCGCGCCAGCCCCACTCGGCACGGGAGCCGGCGGGCTTCCAGGTCTCGAGCGGGGTGGTGAGGGCGAACTTCAAGCGCTCCTGCCACGCCGAGGGCATCGCGGTGCCGAGGTCGCGGGCGGTGATCACCACGTGGGTCTCGAGGCCGTCGAGGTCGCGCAGTGCCGCGGTGACCTGCTCGGCCGAGGCCCCCGCGAACAGCTCGTAGCTGAGGATCGCGCTGGCACCCGGCCAGGCCCGGATCTGCTCCACCAGGCGGGACCACGCGCCGGCCGCGCGGTCCGGCAGAGCCTCGAGCCGTGGGTCCTGGCGGACCACCATGGCCGCGTGGACGCGGTCGAGGTGCTCCGTGCCCACCACCAAGACCCCGGCCGAGGCCAGGCGGTCCCGGTTCTGCTCCAGCACGGCCTGCAGGTAGGTCGTGCCGGACTTCGGGGCCCCCACGTGCAGGTAGACGCGTTCGGTCACTCCAGCTCCTCCTCGGGTGTCGACCGGTCGGTCACGACCGGCCACTGCGCGTGCAACCGCCACCGGGTGCGGGCTCCCCCGGCGACGGCTGCGGTGCCGGCCACGACGTTCTCCCGCTCCACCACCCGTCCGCCGGCGGCGACCACGGCGTCCTCGACGGTGCGAGGGTCCAGCGGTCGTACCCGGCCGCCGCCCCGCACCCGGTGCAGCTCGATCGCGTCGGTGCGGGAGAGGGCGAGCGACTCGACGTACAGGCTGCCGCCGCCGCTCAGCACCATGGCGGTGAGGCTCCAGAACGCGCTCAGGCCGTCGGGGTCGAGGGTCTCGAGCAGCTCACGGCAGTAGACCGCCTTGAGCGCGCTGGCCTCCCGGGAGACCAGGGCGCCCCGGGTGAGCACGTCGCGCAGGTCGTAGAGGTTGACCTGCTCGAATCTGGCCGGCAGGTCGGACCGGCGGGCTGTGCGCGCCGCGATCCGCCAGCTCTGCCGGGAGTAGTCGAGACCCAGGACCCGCCACCCTTGGGTGGCCAGCGTCAGGGCGTCCTGACCGTTGCCGGTGCCCACGTCCACGACGTACGCCGCCGGCGCGAGCCGCTCGCCCGCCCAGCCCACGAAGTCGGAGGGTGGTGGCGTCTCGTCGGACGACTCCTCGGCCAGGAACCGCTCCCAGTCCCGGCGCTGGCGCATCACCGAGGAGAACCAGCCGTCGAAGCGCTCGGTGACCTCCGGGCCGGGATCGTGCTTGAACGACGGGTCCGGCACCCGCCACCCGGGGCCGTAGGAGACGGCCAGCATCGTGTCGGGATCGGCCGGGGCCGGCAACATCCGACCCTCGAACTCCAGCTCGGTGAGCGGCAGGATCGCCGAGCGCGGCACCGCTCGGCGCACGGTCGCGGTCTCGTACAGGTCGGCGCCGACGTAGAAGCACGTGTAGACGTCGATGCTCGACTGTCCGCCGTCGGGGGAGGTGAAGACGACGGTGATGAAGGCACCCGACTTCGAGACCACCTTCATCCCGTGGCGCCGCAGCGCCCGGGCCACCTCGAACAGCTCGCGGGTCATCTCGGCCGGCGTCTCCCGGTCGCTGAGGTAGGCCAGGTCGATGTCGGAGTCGTGGCCGATCACGGCGCCCTCCCGGGCCGCCCCGAGCAGGGTGCCGAAGGCGATCCAGCCCTCGACGCCGCACTCGGTGCGCATCACGTCGAGGATCTGGTCGGTGATGTCGACCATCTGCTCGACGACGCTCGCGTCGCGACCCGAGAACGGCCGCTGCAGCAGCCCCCACTTGTCGATCATCACCGGGATGCCCGACTTGTCGAGGAACGCGACCCGTCCCTCGCCGGAGCCGAAGACGACCTCACCGCTGAAGAGCTCGGTCTCGCCCTCGCGCACCACCACGGCCGAGGCCCCGTCGAGCCACTGCCTCATCCGGACCGGCCAGGACACCTGCACCTCGCCGCCGGCCTCGCGGGGTGTCACGGTGTAGGACCAGGCGTGATGACCGTCGAACAGGACGTCGCCCGAGCCCTCGTGACCGGCCGGGAAGTGCAGTCCGGCGCCGTCGACCTGCACCGCCTGCTCCTCCACAACAGCGCAGGTTACGGCACCGTGACCTCGGTGGTGATGACCGCGTGGTCGGTGATCCGGTTCACCACGACCGAGTCGTCGGTGCGGTGACCGCTCAGCTGGGCGTCGGGCGAGGCGAAGATCCAGTCGATGCGCATCCCGGCCGGCGGACGGCACGAACCGCCGACGACGGCACCGCCGTTGGAGGCCAGCAGGTCGGTGCGGCCGGTGATCGTGCAGAAGGCGCGGTCGCGCTCGTTGAAGTCGCCCATGATGAACACCGGGATGCCGTCGCGGCGCAGCTCGTTGATCGCGGCCACCTCGATGGCCAGGGCCTGGTCACGCTCGGCCTGGCGGTCCTGGGGCGAGTTGTGGATGTTGATCACGTAGATCTCGCGGCCACTGGCGACGTGCTGGAGCCGCACGATCGGCTGCGGACGCGTGGTGCCCACGAACGGGATGGTGAGGGACCCGGTGTACGTCGCCTGCCAGACCCGGTTGTCCCACATCACGCTCTGCGGGATGCCGACGCCACCCAGCGACGTACCGGGCCAGAAGTCGGAGGTGCCGCCGCTCGCAGCGGCGAGCGCATCGAGCTGGTCGGCCTGGACCTCCTGCAGCCCCACGATGCTGGCGTCGTACGACGCCACGAGGGCGGCCGCCCACTCGGCACGGACCCGACCCGGGGCGTACCCCGTCGCGTCACCGCCCGGCGCGGTGTGCTGGCTGCCGAGGATGTTGAAGCTGGCCATGGTGAAGGAGTAGGAGACGCCTGCGCGGGCGATCTTCTCGGCCGCGCTGGCCAGCTCCTGGGACCCCGCGGTGGTCGGCTGCTCGACGATCTCGCCCCGCTCGGCGAGGGCCGACTCGGCGACGTCCGTGGGCGCGGTGCTGGTCAGCGCCTCGTACCGGTCGGGGTCGTCGTAGTCGGTGGAGGCGGTCGCGGTCGCGCTCGCGCTCGGCGCACCGGCCAGGGCCGAGGAGGTGTCACCGTCGGAGCGGCCGACCAGGTTGACCAGGACGACGACCACGACGATGACGAGGACCCCGGCCACGGTGGCCACCGTGGTGCGCTGCTCGGCCGTGGGCGGACGCGGCGGCGGTACCTGATCGGTGCTCACGAGCTCTCCTTGGCGTCGCGGACCACGGCGACCCCCCCGATGGTGCCAGGCTCGCCAGGGGTGTGGCTCAGTTCTGCTCGATGCCCGACTCGGGGCTGACCCCACGCGAGAGCGCCGACATCCGGGCCACCGTGGCCAGCGTGGCCATCCGGCCGCGGAAGCGCGGCGGGTTCCGGTACAGCGTGTCGAACCACTTGGAGTACTTGCGGGCCACGTTGCCGCCGTAGATCTTGCCGAGGATCTCGTCGCTGGCCAGTGCCACCGGGGTCCAGTTCGACGACCCGTTGAATGTCACCTGCTCCTCGGTGTTGCCGTCGTAGACGCCGCTGATGGCCATCGTCTTCATGTGCAGGTAGCGGTCGTAGACGCCGTCGAGGTTGAAGTCCTGGGCGATCTGGCGCAGCGGGACCGCGCCACGGCTGGTGTTGCGCAGGACCTGGAGCACCTTGTTGCCGAACACGGCGTACACCATCCGGATGTCGCAGCCCTGCTCGTAGAGCGTGCGAAGCCTGGTGGCGATCCGGAGCCCGCGGTCGCCGAGCATCGCGGTCTGAGCGATCCGGATCTTGGTGCGCCCGTCGGTGCCGGTCTCGCCGGTCGCACCAGCGCACTGCACCTTGGCCAGGTCGTCGAGGACTGGGTCGGTCTCGGTCGCCGCGCCGCGGTAGGGGTAGAAGTAGGTCGTGAGGTCACCGTGGTCGTAGGTGACGTAGGGCTGGGTGCGGGGCCGGTCCTTGCGCATCTCGTCGAAGACGGCGTTGAACTCGGCGTAGACGGCCGGGTCCTCACGCACCGTGTAGAGGTCGTTCCACTGTCCGTACGCCGCGAGGTCGGTGGCGTTGGCCGAGCCGTACATCACCACGTCGGTCGTCTTGGCAGCCTTGCTGAACAGGAAGAACTTGGTGTGCGCGATGCCGCTGGTGCTGCGACACGAGCTGAGGCACTTGACCACGCTGCTGCGCCGGCTCTTGGGCCGCTTGGCCTTGTTGAACGCGAAGGCGCCGACCATCCGGTTGATCCCGGTGTTGGGGTTCGACGGGTTCGCGTTGAGGCGGTCCATCACGGCCTGCACCGAGACGCCACGGTTGTGGGCGGCGATCAGGGCCGCGGCGATGTCGGTGCTGCGGATGTTCCAGCTCGCGATCCGGATCTGCTCTCCCCGCGGCACGCTGTTGATCGTGCGGATGAGGTGGCCCAGGAGCTTGCGCTTGTTGGCGGCACTGCCGAGCGGGTTGTTGTAGCGGACGCCGACCGGGGGTGTGTACCGGTCCGGCGCCTTGCCGCGCGAGCCCGGCTTCTGGCGTGCGGCCCGCGGGGCCAGGGGCAGCGCGGTCGGGAGCCCGGTCGTGGTCACGGACTGCACCGGGGCCTGCGTCACGGCCGTGGTGGCGCGCGGCGAGGCAGCGAGCGCAGTGGCTGACCCGGAGGAGCCGGCCAGCAGGGCCAGGCTCGTGGTCAGGACGGCAGCTACGTGGACTCGGCGCACCCGTGGTCACTCTCACTCTCGCTCGGGGCCCTGTGCCTCCGCGCGGAGGCCGACAGCAGGCGGAAGGTCCGGGTGTCGTCAGGGCCCGGTCAGTATTCGTGGCACAGCGGGTGAAGACAAATCCGCTGGGGATCGTGGTGTCGAGCCGGATGGGCTCAGCCGCCACACTTTTTCAGGGCGTCGCGGTACCCGGGGTCGCGCAGCAGCGGGCGCTCCGTGGCGATCACCGGGCCGCCCGCGACGGCGTAGAAGCCCTCCTGGTAGGTGAACAGCGGCTTGCCGAACTCGCAGTAGCGGCCGTCGGCCGGCACGGTGCTCGCGCCCTCGAGGCAGCCCTCGTAGCCGCGGGCCACGGTGGCGCCGACGACCCAGACCTCACCGCACGCGGGCAGGGTGACGGGCACCTCGACCGGGGCGCTCGGCTCGCTCGGAGCCGTGCTCGGCGACGCGCTCTCGCTCGGCGCCGCGGACGTCTCGCCCACCGGGTCCTGGGCGGTGGCGGCGCCGCCGCCGTCCTCGCTGCCCGAGTCGTCGTTCCCGCAGGCCGCGAGGCCGGGCACCACGACGAGCAGGGTGGCGGCGAGGGCAGCGCGGGTCCGAGGCGACATGTGACCAGGGTAGTCCTGACCGGCGTCGGCGCCCAGCAGCAGCGAGCACCGGTACCGTGACCGCCCATGAGCACGTCACCGTCGCGGATCTACCTGGCCAGGCTGGTCGGTCTGCCGGTCTTCGACCCCCGCGGGGACCAGGTCGCCAAGGTGCGCGACGTGGTCGTCGCACTGCGCTCGGAGACCAGCCAGCCCCGGGTGCTGGGCCTGGTCGCCGAGGTGTTCGGCCGCCGCCGGATCTTCGTGCCGATGACCCGGGTCACCAACATCGACGCGGGCCAGGTGTACACGACCGGGCTGCTCAACATGCGCCGCTTCGAGCAGCGCTCCACCGAGACGCTCGTCATCGGTCAGATCATCGACCGCCAGGTCACCATCACCGCCAGCGACGTCGTCGGCTTGGTCTACGACGTCGCCATGGAGCAGGCCCGCAACCGCGACTGGGTGCTGAGCCGGGTCGCGATCCAGGAGCCCACGAAGGGCCTGCGCCGACGCGGCCAGACCCACGTCGCCGAGTGGGGCGAGGTAAGCGGCCTGACCCGCCGTGAGCCCACCCAGGCCGCGACCCAGCTGGTGCACGCGCTCAACGAGATGCGGCCCGCCGACGCGGCCAACATGCTGCACGACCTGCCGCCCGAGCGACGGGCCGCGGTGGTCGCCGCCCTCGACGACGAGCGGCTGGCCGAGCTGATCGAGGAGCTGCCCGACGAGGACCAGGTCGAGATCCTCGGCAAGCTCGACTCCGAGCGGGCCGCCGACGTCCTGCAGGAGATGTCGCCCGACGATGCGGCCGACCTGATCGCCGATCTTCCCGCCGACACCGCGGCCATCCTGCTCGCCCTGATGGAGCCCGACGAGGCCGAGGACGTGCGCCGGCTGATGTCGTACGTCGAGGACACCGCCGGTGCGATGATGACCCCCGAGCCCGTCATCCTCGGCCCGGACGCCACCGTGGCCGACGCCCTGGCCCACGTGCGCAGCCCCGAGCTGACGCCGTCGCTGGCCGCCCTGGTCTACGTGTGCCGCCCGCCTCTCGAGACGCCGACGGGCCGGTTCCTCGGTGTCGCCCACATCCAGCGGCTGCTGCGCGAGTCGCCGTCGACGCTGGTCGCCGGCGCCCTGGACGGCTCGATGGCCTCGCTGCGACCCGAGGCCACCATCGACGAGGTGGCCGCCCACCTCGCGACCTACAACCTGGTGGCCGCGCCGGTGGTCGACGAGAACGGCCTGCTCCTGGGCGCGGTCACCGTCGACGACCTGCTCGACCACATGCTGCCCGACAACTGGCGCGACCAGGCCGTGCGCCGCCACCAGATGGAGCCCCGCGGATGAGCGCACAGCGCTCCTCGCGCCTCGACACGCCGCGCGACACCAAGCGGCAGCCCGTGATCCGTCGTCCCTCGCGCGACCCCGACAGGTTCGGGGTGTTCGCCGAGGAGTTCGCACGGTTCATGGGCACCGCCCGGTTCCTGCTCTACATGACCGGGTTCGTCATCGTCTGGGTCTCGTGGAACCTGCTGGGTCCGGTCGCCCTGCGCTGGGACGACTACCCCTTCATCTTCCTCACCCTGATCCTCAGCCTGCAGGCGTCGTACGCCGCCCCGCTGATCCTGCTGGCCCAGAACCGCCAGGAGGTCCGCGACAAGGTCATCGCGGAGCAGGACCGGCA
>JAJAYJ010000069.1 GCA_026786275.1 Nocardioides sp.
AGGCAGCGCTGGCAGCCCGCACCGCGGGCCGCGGCAGCGACGACGTCGATCCCGACCGCACCGACCCGGCGCGCGAGGACACCACGATCCGGCCCCGCCCGCTGCTCCCGACCCGGACCCCGAGCCCGCTGCGGGAGCCCTCCCGGGCGGTGCGCAGCGACGTGACCCGTGGTCGTGAGCTCGTCTCCGGCAGCAGCGCGCTCGCGCCCGACCTCAGCCGGGCGGGCCTCGCCGCCCTGCCGGAGGCCGACGAGCTGCACCGCCAGGCCCCCGACCTCGTCCTGGACGCGGACCACGGCCCGGACGACGACACCGCCGGGTGGCGTGCCACGACCACCGTGATCGACCAGCAGGCCGGCCCCGTCGTCGAGCCGGTGATCGGCCCGCAGCTCGCCGCGGCGCGGGAGGCCCTCGGGCTCGGCGTCGGACAGCTTGCCGAGCGGACCCGGATCCGGGCCCACGTGATCGACGCCGTCGAGATCGACGACTTCACACCGTGCGGGGGCGACTTCTACGCCCGCGGCCACCTGCGCACGCTGGCGCGGGTCCTGAACCTCGACGCGGCTCCGTTGCTCGCGACCTACGACGAGAGGTACGCCGTCGCCCCGCTGGACACCCGCCGCGTGTTCGAGGCCGAGCTGTCCACGGGTGCCGGCGGTTCGATCCGCTCGCTGCGCGGCGGGCCGAACTGGTCGGTGATCGTGGCCGCGGTGATGGCTGTCGTCCTCGCCTGGTCGATCGCCCGGCTGGTGGTGGACCAGCCGCAGGACTCCGCGACCGACGGCCCGTCGCTGTCCAGCGGGTCGGCCGGTCTGACCAGCGGCAGCACCACTCTCGCGCCCGCGGTGCCGGTGGCGCTGACGGCCGCGGGCGGTGGAGCCAAGGTCGTGGTGCGCGACGGCGCGGGCACGGTGGTCTTCAAGGGCGACCTCGCGTTCGGCCAGGCCCGCACCATCAAGGCCTCGCCCCCGGTGCGGGTGCAGACCAGCGACGGCTCGCTGACGGTCGGGATCGACGGCCAGGACGCCGAGCCCATGGGTCGGGCCGGGCGCGCGGCCCGGGACACCTTCGTGCCATAGTCACCCTCTCGCGGCCCTCGCCGGCCCGCGAGACGGTGGGCTGAACGCCGCCGTGCTGATCGTCGCGGTGGCGGTGGTGCCGCTGGTGGTGCAGAGTCGAGGTACGACCCCCGGAGGGCCGGACACCCCCGGACCGACGGGGTCCCTCTGTCGACGACCGGGAGCTGGTGGCCTGATGACACGATCCGTGGTGGTGGGCTGGACGCCCGACGAGTACGGCGCGGCCGCCCTTGAGCACGCCGTGGCCGAGGCCCGCGATCGCGGCGCCAGGCTCGTGGTGGTCAACGGCACCAAGGGCGACTCGCAGGTCGACGACCGGTTCGCCGGAGAGCAGGCGCTCGGGACGTTGGAGTCACGACTGGCTGAGGAGGGTGTACCCCACGAGGTCCGCCAGGTCGTCGGTGGCGACGTGGGGGACCAGGTCGTCGCGGTGGCCGACGAGCTGGACGCGGACCTGGTCGTGGTGGCGCTGCGCCGGCGTACGCCGGTCGGCAAGCTGCTGATGGGCCGGGTGGCGCAGCGGATCCTGCTCGGGGCCGGTTGCCCGGTGCTGGCCGTCAAGCCGGGCACTGCGCCCCGGCGTTGACCGCAGTCCCGGGCGCGAGTTCGTGCCGGTGCGGGGGCTGGCGGCATACTCAGCATCGACCATGACCACTGACACCGAGCCCACCACCGTGCCGGCCACCGAGCCCACCACCGACCAGCCCCGCCTGTCGGTGGCGATGGTGACCCTGGGGTGCGCCCGCAACGAGGTCGACTCCGAGGAGCTGGCCGGTCGCCTGGAGGCCGGGGGCTTCGCCCTGGTCGAGGACCCCAGCCAGGCCGACACCGTCGTGGTCAACACCTGCGGCTTCGTGGAGGCGGCCAAGAAGGACTCCGTCGACACGCTGCTGCAGGCGGCGGACCTGAAGGCCGGCGGCGACCAGGGCGGGCGCGTGCAGGCCGTGGTCGCGGTCGGCTGCCTGGCCGAGCGCTACGGCAAGGACCTGGCCGACTCGCTGCCCGAGGCCGACGCGGTGCTGGGTTTCGACGACTACCCCGACATCGCCGCCCGGCTGCGCTCGATCGTGGCGGGCGAGACGCACCACCCGCACACGCCCTCGGACCGGCGGCTGCTGCTGCCGATCTCGCCGGTCGAGCGCGACGCCTCCACCATCAGCGTGCCCGGCATGACCGGCGGGTCGGCGATCGGCGCCGACGGGCTCGGTGGTCCGCGCCCGGTGCGCCGTCGCCTGGACGGCGGCCCGATGGCGCCGCTGAAGCTGGCCAGCGGCTGCGACCGACGCTGCTCCTTCTGTGCGATCCCCAGCTTCCGCGGCTCCTTCGTGAGCCGGCGGCCCTCCGACGTGCTGCAGGAGGCGCGTTGGCTGGGCGAGCAGGGGGTCAAGGAGCTGTTCCTGGTCAGCGAGAACTCCACGTCCTACGGCAAGGACCTCGGCGACCTGCGGCTGCTCGAGACGCTGCTGCCCGAGCTGGCGGCGGTGGACGGCGTCGAGCGGGTCCGCGTCTCCTACCTGCAGCCGGCGGAGACCCGACCCGGCCTGGTCGCCGCGATCGCCGGCACCACCGGGGTGGCTGCCTACTTCGACCTGTCCTTCCAGCACGCCAGCGCCACCGTGCTGCGCCGGATGCGGCGCTTCGGTGACCCCGAGAGCTTCCTGGGCCTGCTCGAGCAGATCCGTGCCCAGGCGCCCGAGGCCGGAGTGCGTTCCAACGTGATCGTCGGCTTCCCGGGCGAGACCGAGGAGGACCTGGCCACGCTGTGCGACTTCCTGGTGGCTGCCCGGATGGACGTGACCGGCGTGTTCGGCTACTCCGACGAGGACGGCACCGAGGCCGCGTCGTACGACGCCAAGCTCGACGACGACGAGGTCCGGGCCCGCACCGAGCACGTGAGCGCCCTGGTGGAGGAGCTCAACGCCCAGCGGGCCGAGGAGCGGGTCGGCGAGCTGGTGGTGGTGCTCGTAGAGTCCGTCGACGGCGACGAGGTGGTGGGCCGGGCCGCGCACCAGGGGCCCGAGGTCGACGGAGCGACGTACCTCTCCGGCGGCGACCACAGGGTCGGACAGCTGGTGCACGCCGAGGTGGTCGACACCGACGGCGTCGACCTGGTCGCCGTACCGACGAGCAGGCAGTCCTGATGGCCGGGACCCAGCAGCCCGACACCGGCCGGCCGCACGTCAGCAACTGGAACGTGCCCAACGCGCTGACCACGCTGCGGATCGTGATGGTGCCCTTCTTCGCCTGGGCCCTCCTGGTGGACGGCGGGGACTCCGCGGTGTGGCGCACCGTCGCGTTCGTGCTGTTCGCGGTGGCGATGATCACCGACAAGATCGACGGTGACCTGGCCCGCAAGCACGGCCTGGTCACCAACTTCGGCAAGATCGCCGACCCGATCGCCGACAAGGCGATCACGGGCATGGCCTTCATCGGACTCTCGATCGTGGGCGACATCTGGTGGTGGGTCACGATCGTGGTGCTCGTCCGTGAGTGGAGCGTGACCCTGCTGCGGCTCTCGATCGCCAAGAAGGTCGTGATCGCGGCCAAGGACCTGGGCAAGCTCAAGACCACCGTGCAGGCCATCGCGCTGGGCGGGCTGACCCTGCCGATGCGCGACCCCGACCTGCCCGACGTGGTCGACCTGCCCGGCGACGTGCTGTTCTACCTGGCCCAGGCCTTCCTGGTGGCGGCGGTCGCGCTGACGCTGTGGTCAGGGTACGAGTTCTTCCGCGACGTGTGGCGCCAGCGACACACGCTCGGCACGCACACCAGGGCCTGATCCCTGCTCCGGGCCTCGCAGGCGCGGCGTCCAGGTGCGGCGGCGCTCGAGTTGCGCCCATCCCTGGAACCGAATCGTTAACCGAGCGTATGGACGGGGGACACCCGGCCACGGTTGGGTGAGCGCGGACCGCCGGTCCTTCCCCCGCCCCGTCTCGATTCTCGGAGTTTCCCCATGTCCTTGCGCAGACGCGCGTCAGCCTTTCTGAGCCTTGCGGTCGCCGTCAGCGGCGTCCAGATTCTTGCTCTGTCGTCGGCGCAGGCCGCCCCGTCGGCGGGCCTGGTCATCAGCGAGGTGTACGGCGCCGGCGGCAATGCCGACGCCAGCTTCACCAACGACTTCATCGAGCTCCACAACCCGACCGCGGCGCCGATCAGCGTGGCCGGGATGTCGGTGCAGTACCGCAGCGCGATGGGGACGACCGCCACGCTCACGAACCTCTCCACCGGCTCGGTCCCCGCGCGCGGCTACTACCTGGTCCAGGAGGGATCCGGCGGGGCTGTCGGGGCGGCGCTGCCGGCCCCCGACGCCTCCGGGACGATCAACATGTCCGGCTCCAACGGCGTCGTGATCCTGGCCTCCAACCAGACGCCCGTCGGGGCTGTCGGAGACTTCGCCAACACCGGCAACCCCGCGAACGTGATCGACACCGTGGGCTACGGCACGACACCGACCACGTTCGAGATGACCAACACCGCGACCGCCCTGACGTCCTCTACATCGCCCCAGCGGGTGGCCGCGGGCACCGACTCCGACGCCAACAACGCAGACTTCACCGAGCTGGCTCCGACTCCCACCGCCTCCGGTGTGACCGCTCCTCCGGTCGAGCCCCCGGTCAACAACGGCACCAAGACCATCGCCGAGATTCAGGGCACAGGTAGCACCAGCCCGCTGACCGGCACCGTGACCACCAGCGGTGTCGTGACGGCGGCCTACCCCACCGGAGGCCTCAACGGCTTCTATCTGCAGACCGGCGGCAGCGGGGCTGCGTCGGATGCGACGCCGGGTGCCTCCGACGCCCTGTTCGTCTACGGCGGCCCGACGGGATTCACGACCTACCCCAAGGTCGGAGACTCGGTCCAGGTCACCGGCTCCATCGGCGAGTTCTCGGGATCCACGCAGCTCACGGTGCTGCAGACCGATCTGGCCTCCCTCACGCCGGCGCTGGCGCCCGTGACCGCTCAGCTGGTCATCCCGGGTGCGGACTGTGTCATCGGAGGCTGCCTGACCGGAGCCGACCTGGACGCCCTGCGCGAGCCGCACGAGGGCGAGCGGTACCAACCCACCGCGGCCTACACGGTCACCGACGCCTACGACGGCTCCCCGGCGCCCAGCACCTCCGGGAGCTTCTTCGGTGAGATCGGGCTGGCCGCGCACAGCACGGGCCCCCTGCTCGCGCCCACCGAGGTCGTCGACGCCCAGGACGCTGCCGGCATCGCCGAGCGGACCGCGTTCAACAAGGCTCACCGGATCATCCTGAACGACGGCTCCTCGACGAACTACACGACCACGACCGGCTCGCCGTTCCCGTGGTTCACCAAGACGCACACGGTGCGGGCCGGCGCCGCGGTCACGTTCCCGCAGGCCGTCGTGCTCGGCTACGGCAACAACACCTGGAAGCTGGAGCCCCGCACCCAGATCGTCGGTAAGCCCGTCACCACCGCGCCGAGCGGCAGCACGGTCGTGGCGACCGGACCGACCTTCGCCCAGGACCGTCCGCTCGCGCCCACCAACGTCGGTGGGGACCTCAAGCTCGCGACCTTCAACGTCTTGAACTACTTCACGACGCTGGGCGCCAACCTGCCCGGCTGCACCTCCTTCAAGGACCGCGCCGGGATCCCGGTCACGGTCAACTCCTGCCCGGGCAGCGGGCCGCGAGGCGCGTGGGACGCGACCAACCTCAAGCGCCAGCAGGACAAGATCGTCAACGCGATGAACACGATGGACGCCGACATCGTCTCCTTGGAGGAGATCGAGAACTCCCTCAGCGTCGACGGACCCAGCGCCGACCGCGACGAGGCACTCGCCACCCTGGTCGCCGCCCTGAACGCCGACGCCGGCTACACCCGGTGGGACTACGCCCGCTCGCCGGTCGCGCTGCCGACCTCCGAGGACGTCATCCGCACCGCGTTCATCTACGACCCGAACACGGTGGCCCGGGTGGGTGCGTCGAAGATCCTGATCGGCAGCGCGGCGTTCACCAACGCGCGTCAGCCCCTCGCCCAGGCCTTCAAGGCCAGGGGTGCTGCCGACTCCACGGCGTTCGCCGTCGTCGTCAACCACTTCAAGTCCAAGGGCAGCGGCGGTACCGGCGACAACGCCGACGCCGGCCAGGGCTTCTACAACGGCGACCGCACCCGTCAGGCGCAGGCGCTGTCGACCTTCGCGGACACCTTCGCCGCAGACCGCGGCATCGATCGGATCTTCCTGACCGGTGACTTCAACTCGTACTCGATGGAGGACCCGATCCAGGAGCTGGTCACGGCCGGGTACCGCAACCTCTCGTCGACCACGCAGCCGGGAGAGAAGAGCTACAACTTCGGCGGTCTCGCCGGCTCGCTGGACCACGTGTTCTTCAAGTCGCGCAGCGCTGCTCCCAGTCCGGTCACTGGTGTCGACATCTGGACCATCAACGCCGACGAGTCGGTGTACTACGAGTACAGCCGGTTCAACGACAACGCCACCGACCTGTACGACGCCAGCCCCTTCCGGGCTTCGGACCACAGCCCCGAGATCGTCGGGATCACCACCGGTGCCGTGTCGACGACCCAGAAGGTCCAGGTGCTCGCCACCAACGACTTCCACGGGCGGATCGCCAAGGATCCGTTCAGCTCGGCCGCAGGGGCCGGCGTGCTCGCTGGTGCGGTCAACCAGTTCCGGGCCGCGAACCCCGACACGGTCTTCGCCGCCGCCGGCGACCTGATCGGCGCCTCGACCTTCGAGTCGTTCATCGACCAGGACAAGCCGACCATCGACGCGCTCAACTCGGCCGGTCTCGACGTCTCCTCGGTGGGCAACCACGAGTTCGACCAGGGCTACGACGACCTGGTCAACCGCGTGATGGCTCCCGAGTCCCAGGCCAACCCGAAGGGTGGCGCGGCCTGGCAGTACATCGGGGCCAACATCCGCAAGAAGGTCGACAACTCGCACGCCCTCGTGCCGCGGTGGACCGAGACCTTCGGTGAGGTCAAGGTGGGCTTCGTCGGCGCCGTGACCGAGCACCTGCCGGAGCTCGTCTCCCCGGACGGCATCGCCGACATCACGGTGACCGACATCGTGACCGAGGCCAACCTGCAGGCGGACCTGCTGAGGAGCAACGGGGCCGACATCATCGTCCTGCTCGTGCACGAGGGTGCGCCCTCGACGGCGTACGCCGACGCGGTCGACCCGGCCAACGACTTCGGCAGGATCGTGACCGGCATCAACGCCGAGTTCGATGCCGTCGTGTCGGGTCACACCCACCTCGCCTACAACCACGCTGTCCCGGTCCCGTCCTGGATCGACGAGGGCCGCACGGTCACCAAGCGTCCGGTCGTCTCGGCCGGACAGTACGGATCCAACCTGAACCAGCTCGTCTTCACCTACGACGAGAAGCGCGACGAGGTGCTCGGGGTCCGGCAGAAGATCGTGGCCCTCAAGACCACCGTCGTCGAGGGCAGCACCACGACGTACACCGAGAACTTCCCGACCGACGCGGCGACGCAGGCGATCGCGAACACCGCCGTGGCCAACGCCGAGGTCCTGGGGGCACAGCCGCTCGGGCAGATCGGCGGTGCCTTCAAGAGGGCCGCGCTGGCCAACGGCACCACGGAGAACCGTGGCGGTGAGTCCACGCTGGGCAACCTCGTGGCCGAGATCCAGCGCTTCGCCACGCGCAACCCGGAGTCCGGTGCGGCACAGATCGCGTTCATGAACCCCGGCGGTCTGCGCGCAGACCTCAACGGCGACGGCACGGGCGCCTTCCCTCGCACGGTGACGGTCAGGCAGGCCGCCAACGTCCAGCCCTTCGCCAACACCCTGGTGAACATGGACCTGACGGGGGCACAGATCAAGGCCACGTTGGAGCAGCAGTGGCAGGCCGCGGGTGCGGCGCGCCCGTTCCTGAAGCTCGGGATCTCCCGGGGCTTCAGCTACACCTACGACGCCTCGGAGCCCCAGGGCACTCGGGTCTCGGCCATGTACCTGAACGGCCTGCCGATCGGACTCACCTCGGTCTACTCGGTCACCGTGAACTCCTTCCTGTCCTCCGGCGGCGACGGGTTCACCGCCCTGGCCGGTGGCACGGGCAAGCAGGACACCGGCAAGACCGACCTGCAGTCGCAGGTGGACTACTTCGATGCCCAGGACGGCGTCCCCGTGCCCGTCGACTCCACGCAGCGGGCGGTAGGGGCGAGGTTCCCCGCTGGTGCGCCTGCGTCATACACCGGTGGTGAGACCGTCAGCTTCGACCTGACGTCGCTCTCGATGAGCGGCGCTGGTGACCTCACTGACGCCGAGGTGCAGGTCAGGTCGGGTGACACCGTCCTCGGCACGTTCCCGGTCACGACGACGATCCAGGCCGCGCTCCCCGGCTTCGACGAGGTGGGGACCGCTTCGGTGAGCGTCGTGCTTCCGGCCGGCACCCCTGCGGGTACCGCCACGCTGGTCGTGACGGGTACGACCACGGGGACCTCCGTGCCGGTCGCGGTCGCCGTACGTGGAGCCTCGACTGCACCGCCGACCACCCCGCCGACCACCCCGCCGACGGCTCCGCCCGCGGCTGCGGTGAGCACGGACACGAAGGCGGACGTCAAGCCCCACAAGGTCGTGGTCGACAAGACCAAGGCCCGGGTCAAGATCGAGGTCGAGGCTGCGAACGGAGCCACGGTCGCCGGCCTGGTCGCCGTGAAGCTCAAGGGTGAGAAGGCCGAGACCGTGATGCTCGAGAATGGCAAGACCACGATCACGCTCGACAGGTTCCAGCGGATCGGCAAGAAGAAGGTGCTCGTCACCTTCCTGGCCAACGCCGCCTTCTCCGGCAGCGAGGACGAGGTCACGTTCATGGTCGAGCGCCGCTGAACCAGCACACCCGACTGACTGACCAGCAACACCAGCAGTGACCGCAGGGAGCCGGCCTTCGGGTCGGCTCCCTGTGTGCGTGGGCGGACCTGTCAGGATCACGTGGTGACCGATCCGAGCCCGATCCAGCTCGCCGCCCGGGTCCTGGCCGGCCTCGCCCGGGTCGGGGGCACCCTGGCCACCGCGGAGTCCCTGACCGGTGGGCAACTCGCCGCCGCGGTCACTGCGGTGCCCGGGGCGTCAGCCGTCTATCTGGGCGGCGTCGTGTCCTACGCGACGTCGGTCAAGACCTCCGTGCTGCGTGTGCCGAACGCCCTCGTCGCGGCGTACGGCGTGATCTCGCCCGAGTGCGCCCTGGCCATGGCCCAGGGCGTAGCCGCGCTCACCGGGGCGTCGTACGCCGTCGCCACGACGGGGGTGGCCGGGCCCGACCGGCAGGAGGGTCGGCCCGCCGGAACCGTGCACGTCGCGCTGCTGACCCCCACGGGCCACCGGCTGCTAGCGCTGCACCTGGGGGGAGACCGAGCCGGTGTCCAGGAGTCGACCTGTCGCGAGGCCCTCGCGGCGCTCGGTGGTCTCCTGGCGGAGCGGCCGGCCCCATGACCGGCTGACCGGGTGAAGCGAGGTGTCGGTGCCGTCCGGCATGCTGCATGCAGCTGCCGAGGGAAGAAGCAGCCCTCCGGTAGCGTTGGCCACACAGACATCGCTCTACCCAGCCCCGAAGGGAGCCCGGGCATGGTCCTGTTCCGACGTCAGCTCGGCGACGTGCTCCGCGCCCAACGGATCGAACGGGGCATGACACTGCGCGAGGTCTCCGCCGAGGCGATGGTCAGCCTGGGTTATATCTCCGAGATCGAGCGCGGGCAGAAGGAAGCCTCCTCCGAGCTGCTCGGCTCCCTGTGTTCTGCCCTGGACGTCTCCCTCTCCTCGGTGCTGCGCGAGGTCTCCCACGCGGTCGCCGCCGAGGAGCGTGTCGTCGCGGTGCCCACGCCGATCCCGGTGCCGTCGGTCGCCGTGTCGACTGTCGTCGTCGCCTCCGCCGCCTGAGCAGGGCTGCGAGCCGGATCGGCCGGCCCCGGGGCTGACCCGGTCACCCGGAGAGCCCCCACTGCGTGGCCGGGCACCCCGTCCGGCTCCGGCGAGGTCTGCCGGTGCCGTGTGCCGCGACCGGGCCGAGCGGGCACGGCAGGGTCGGCGCGGTGGTGCATGATGGGGTTGATGTTCGATACGGCGGGTCCGGGTGTGACCGGGAGCAGGACGTGGCCGCGCGGGAGGCCGACGTCGATCGGCGCGGGGCCGATGTGGTCCGGTGGGAGTCGGAGCTCGACCACAGGCTCAGCAGCGCCGTGCAGATCATCACCGCCGCCGAGGCCCGCGACGCCAAGGCCGACGACCGCGACAAGGGCGGTGTGCGTCGCCACGCAGCCCTCGACTGCGGCCATGCGAAGGTGGACCGGCACTCGGCCGCCGAGGACCGGATCGCCCTGACCGAGGATGCGTCCGACACCGCCTCCGGCACCCAGGTGCCCCTCGCCGACTGATCTTAGCCCGGGCCACGTCCACGAGAGGGCGGCCGACAGCAGGCGGTGGCGGACCGGCGGCGGTCGGGCCCTCCCACCAGCCACCGTCGGTCCTGCTCAGTGGGCGCTCGACCCGGGACCCGTGCGCCGCCTACGTCAGCCGCGCGGCACCTCGGGGGTCACGAGCACGGGGCACCCACTGTGCCCGAGGACTGCCCGCGCCACCGGGCCCAGGTGTGTCCTGAGCGGGAGCAGGTGGTGGCGCCTGCCGATGACGAGGATCGCGGACGTCTGCGCGGCATCGAGGACCGCCTCGACCGGCGGGGCGTGCCTCACCGTCACGGTGACCTCGACGTCGGGGAACTCCTCCCGCAACGCCTTCATGACCGGGGTGATCTCCTCGTGGAACCGAGCCGACCACTGTTCGCGGAAGGTCTGGTCGACCACCACGACGTCGTAGCCCGACGCGATCCACCACGCGTGCAGGACCACGAGGGGCGCACCACGCCGCTGGGCCTCCTCGAACGCCGTCTGCAGGATCAGCGAGGCCCCCTGCGGGTCCTGCACGGCCGCCGTCACGAGGGCAGGACGATCCGTCGTAGCCGACCAGCCTTCCGGGACGGACACCACCGGCACCTGGGCGCGGGCGGCCACTCCGGTGACGACCGAGCCGGTGAAGACGCGTCGTACTCGGCTCTCCTGGCGGTGCTCGAGGATCATCAGTCGACCGACGTCGCCACGGTGCACGAGGTCGGCGACGACCCAGCCGTCGTCGACGAGCTCACAGGTGAGGGCCACGTCGGGCCCGGCGAGCGCGCGCACCCGAGACATGGCCTCGTCGAGCGTGCGGTTGGCGACGGCGATCGCGTTGTCGTAGACGGCGGCGTAGGCCTCGCTCGCCGGGAGCTGGAGCACGTGGACCAGGTGCAACGGGCACCGGGTCCGGAGGGCTTCCTCGGCGGCGAAGGCGAGCACGGCCTCGTTGTCGCCGCTGCTGACGCCGACAACGATCGCGTTCTCAGGTTGGTTCATCGGGGCTTCCCTCTCGTCGTGAGCCGACTCGCGCTCGGTGGTGGTCATCTGCGGTACTCGGTGTGGGGTACGACGACCGCGCGGCCGTCGACCGCGCCGATCGCGAGCTGCTCGAGGGCGGTGACCGCCTCGTGCAGCCCGAACCGGACGATCTCGGCGTGCAGCAGACCCCGGGCGGCCAGGTCCAGCACCTCGACCAGCTCGGAGCGGTTGCCCCAGTAGGTCGACTGCACGCTGACCTCGTAGGGCACGGAGAAGAACGAGACGGGGAGCGTGCCGCCGCCCAGGCCGACGATGGTGATGTCGGCCAACATCCGAGCGCAGGCGACTGCGGTCCGCAGCGTCTCGTCAGAGCCGACGAAGTCGAGAACCACGTCGGCACCCAGGCCGTGGGTCGCCTCGCGCACCTCGGCGACGAGATCCGGCCCGGGGGCCAGGACCAGGTCGGCGCCGCTGCGCTCGGCGAGGTCGCGCGCCGAGTCGCGGCTCTCGACGGCGATCACCCGGGCCGCCGTCGTGGCGTGCAAGATCTGGACTCCGAGGTGGCCGAGGCCACCCACGCCGATCACGACCGCGGTCGAGCCCGGCACCAGCTTCTCGCGCGAGCGCCGCACCGCGTGGTACGGCGTCAGACCCGCGTCGGTGAGGGGAGCCGCGTGCACCGGGTCCAGACCCTCCGGCAAGGTCACCAGGTGGCGCTGGTCGGGCACCAGGAGGTATTCGGCCATTCCGCCGTCCAAGCCCAGTCCGCCCCCGCCTCCGGCCACCCGGGCCAGGTCGGGGCGGTCGCAGTAGGTCTCGAGGCCGGCCCGACAGCGGGCACATAGACCGCAGCCCCAGGCTCCGACCACGGCCACCGGCTGGCCCGCCTCGTAGCCGGTGACACCGGGCCCCATCGCGTGCACCCAGCCCGCGTTCTCGTGGCCCAGGGTGAAGGGGGGACCCCACGGCAGCGCGCCCTCGTCGAACTCGTGGATGAGGTGTAGGTCCGAGTGGCAGGCACCGGCGCCACCGACCTGCACCAGCACCTCACCCGGACCGGGCCGCGGGACAGGCACGTCTCGCAGGACCGGCTGACTGTGCCAGGACTCGAGCTTGAGCGCCTTCATCACGATCTCCTTGGAATCAGGGGCTGCCGTCACGAGCAGCCTGCCCGCTGGGTGTCGCGCGCACCAGGGGCACAGGTCACGGAAGGTGCCTGCCGAACGTCCCGTCGGTGCTCAGCTGGCGGCCGCGCTCGGCATGGTCGTCTCCCACGCGGCGTGCACCACCCGCGGCGTCGCCTCGATGCTCACGGCGCTGCACGGTGCTGCATGGCGCCTGGCTGCTGCGGCACCCGGCGGTCCCGTCGGTCCCGTCGGCCGCTCAGCTGCGGCGTCGGGTCACGCCGGGGGCGCGGCCAGCGCGGGCTGGCAGCTGGGGCACCAGTACGCCGCCCGCTCACGGCCCGGAGGACCGACCTGATCGACCCTGACCGGGGTGCCGCAGCGGCGGCAGGGCGACCGGTCGCGGCGGTAGACCCACATCCGTTCTCGCTCGCGCAGGTTGCCGGTCGTCGACTGCACCGCCCGCTCCTTGTTGGTGTCGAGCATCAGCCGGGCGCGGCGTACGAGCCGCAGCAGGTCGGGCACGGCGCCGACCGGGGTGAGGGGGTGCGTGCCGTGGGTGAAGCAGAGCTCGGCCATGTACATGTTGCCGACCCCCGCGAGCCGGGTCTGGTCGAGCAGCGACTCACCCACCGGGCGCTCAGGCAGCTCGAGCAGGCGGTGCACCGCCGTGTCCTCGTCCCAGTCGGGCCCCAGCAGGTCGGGGCCGAGGTGGCCCACCACCTCGGGTTCCTCGGCCCGAGCCACCAGCTCCACGATGCCCAGCGAGAAGCCGACCGCAGTCGCGCCACCGGCCTCCAGCACCACGCGGGCCTGGTGCACCGGGCGCGGCCACCGGGCTCCGGGGGGTACGACGCGCCACGTGCCCTCCATCTTGAGGTGCGTGTGCAGGGTCCACGAGTCTGCGCCGTCGATGCGGGTCAGCAGGTGCTTGCCGCGCGAGACCGTCTCGGTGACCACGGCTCCGGCCAGGTCGGTCGTGGCCAGCTGCGGCACCCGGAAGTCGGTCCGGGTGAGCAGCCGCCCGGACAGCGTCCGGTGCAGGAGCCGGGCGGCCCGGAAGACGGTGTCACCCTCAGGCACCGCGGCTCGCCAACCGAAGGCCCCGGGGGGTGGACACGAAGCCGGCTGACTGTAGGGCCTCGCGCAGTGGGGTGCGCCCGGAACCGAGGAGCTGGGTGCCGTCGGCCTTCTCGACCGTCAGTCGGCCCAGGCTGCCCCGGCGAGCGGCGTCGGCCAGCGACTCGGCCGCAGGACTCAGCAGGTCGACGTCGTCGGTCCAGGTCAGCAGGGTGCGGCCGCCCCGCTCGACGTACAGCGTGAGGTCGCCGTCGACCAGCACCACGAGGGCGCCCGCCTTGCGACCGGGACGGTGACCCTTGGCGGTGGCCTCGGCGCCCGCCTCGGCCCCGGCCGGCCCGGTCGCCTCGCTGTCCGCGACCCGCTCGGGCCACGGCAGCGCGGCGCCGTAGGGGTTGGCCGGGTCGGTGGCGGCCAGCGCGACGGCGGTGGGCTTGGTGTCGACCGGGAGCTCGGCGAACGTGCGCAGCCGGTCGATCGCACCGGCGGTACCGAACTGGGCTGCGCCAAGACCGTCCACGAAGTAGCCGCGCCGGCAGCGACCGGAGTCCTCGAAGACGGAGAGCACCTTGTAGACGCCGGCGAACCCACCCGGCACCCGCTCGCTCATCACCGCACCCCGGATCACGACGCCGTGCCGGTCGAGCAGCCGCTCGGCTCCTGCGTGCGCACGTCGGGTGGGGTCGAGGTCGATCGCCGGCAGCAGCGCCCACCGGCCGGCGGTCTCGGGCGGACCCGTCCGGGCCGGCATCCGGCCCCGTCCCCCCGTGGTGGACGACATCCGGGGCCGGGCGGGCGGTCGACGGGTGCGGTGGCTCGGCGTGCCCGCCCGGGTCAGCGCCCGCAACGGCGTGAGGGTGTCGTTGCTGACGTGGCCGGACCACACCAGCTCCCACAGCGCCGCCGACAGGGCTCGGTCGTCGGTGGAGCCGACGGACTCGGCCAGCTGCCGGAAGAACCAGGCACCACCGGGCTGCAGCGCGGTGAGCACCGCGTGGTGCAGCTCGGTCTCGGGAAGCTTCTCGGGCTCGGGCAGCGTGAGCGAGGCCTGGTCGGCCAGGTGCAGCGAGACCCAGCCGTCAGCGCCGGGCAGCGCACCGTGCCCGGCCCAGATCACCTCACCGGACGCGGTCAGCTCGTCGAGGTAGGACGGCTCGTAGTCACGGACCCGGGACGACAGCACGAGAGGCTCCAGGGCGCTGGCGGGCACCGGGCACCCGGCCAGCTGGTCGATCACCGTCAGCACGCCGTCGACCCCGCGCGGGCCCCGGGTGCCGCCCACGTGCTGCCAGGCGGTCAGGAACCGGCCCAGGGCCTGGGGCGCGACCGGCTCGACCTCCTGGCGCAGGCGGGCCAGCGAGCGTCGACGCAGCGAGCGCAGCACCTCGGCGTCACACCACTCCGAGCCGGAGCCGGCAGGCCGGAACTCACCGTCGAGGATCCGGCCCTGCGCGGCCAGGCGCTGCAGGGTGTGTCGGACCACGGCTGCGCCGAGCGCGAACCGCTCGGCCACCTCGTCGGTGGTGAACGGCCCGTGGGTGCGGGCGAAGCGGGCGACCAGGTCGCCCAGCGGGTCCTCGACGGGGTCGGTGAACGCGTCGGGTGTGCCCGGGGGCACGGCGACGCCGAGGCCGTCGCGCAGCCGCCCGATGTCCTCGATCGGGGTCCACCGGGGCTCGCCGGCCATCCGGACCTGGGCGACCCGGCGAGCGTCGGCCAGGATCCTGAGCCAGTCGTCGACGTCACTGCCCGGCACGCAGCGCGCGGCCACCTCGTCACGGGTCAGGGGCCCCAGGAGGCGGAGCAGGTCGGCGAGGCTCTCGGCGCTGCGGGCCTGGCGCTCGGGCGCCAGGCGTTGCAGCTCGGCCTCGAGCTCGGTCAGGACCTCGGGGTCGAGCAGCTCCCGCAGCTCGGCCCGGCCCAGCAGCTCGGCCAGGAGGCCCTGGTCGAGGGACAGTGCGGCGGCACGCCGCTCGGCGATGGGGGAGTCACCCTCGTAGACGAACTGGGCGACGTAGCCGAAGAGGAGGCTGCGTGCGAACGGAGACGGCGCGTGCGTGGCCACGTCGAGCACCTGCACCTCGCGGCGGTCCACGCGTCGCATCAGCCCGACCAGGGCGGGCAGGTCGTAGACGTCCTGCAGGCACTCGCGCACGGCCTCCAGCACGATCGGGAACGACGGGTAGCGCGAGGCCACCTCGAGCAGGGCGGCGGAGCGCTGCCGCTGCTGCCACAGGGGGGAGCGTCGACCGGGGTCCCGGCGCGGCAGCAGCAGGGCCCGGGCGGCGCACTCCCGGAACCGGGAGGCGAAGAGCGCCGAGCCGCCGACCTCCTGGGTCACGACCTGCTCGATCTCCTCGGCGTCGAAGACGATCACGTCACCACCGGGGGCCTCGGCGTCGGTGTCGGGGATCCGGATCACGATGCCGTCGTCGGAGGCGACCGCCTGCCCGTCCACGCCGTAGCGTTCCCGGAGCCGGGCGTTGATGGCCAGCGCCCACGGCGCGTGCACCGGGGTGCCGTAGGGCGAGTGCACCACCAGGCGCCAGTCACCCAGCTCGTCACGGAACCGCTCCACCAGGAGCGTGGTGTCGCTGGGCAGGACGTTGGTGGATTCCAGCTGCTCGTGCAGGTAGGTCACCAGGTTGCCGGCCGCCCACTCGTCGAGGCCGTCGGCGCGGGCCCGGGCGACCGCCTTCGCGCGCGGCATCGCGCCGAGCTCGCGGGTGAACGCGCCGATGGCCTGGCCCAGCTCGGCCGGGCGTCCGAAGGCGTCGCCCTTCCAGAACGGCAGCCGGCCCGGCACTCCGGGTGCGGGGGTGACCAGCACCCGGTCGTGGGTGATGTCCTCGATCCGCCAGCTGGTCGCACCGAGCGCGAAGACGTCACCGACCCGGGACTCGTAGACCATCTCCTCGTCGAGCTCACCGACCCGCTTGCCCGGCCCTGCGCCACCGGCGAGGAAGACCCCGAAGAGCCCGCGGTCGGGGATGGTGCCCCCGCTGGTCACCGCGAGCCGCTGCGAGCCGGGTCGACCCGTGAGCTGGCCGGTGACCCGGTCCCAGACCACCCGGGGTCGCAGCTCGGCGAACTCGTCCGAGGGGTACCGGCCGCTGAGCAGGTCGAGGGTCGCGTCGTACGCCGAGCGCGGCAGCCGCGAGAACGACGCGGTCCGCCGGAACAGGTCGTAGAGGTCGTCGACCGACCACGCCTCGAGCGCGGTGGCCGCGACCACCTGCTGGGCCAGCACGTCGAGCGGGTTGCTGGGCACCCGCAGCGACTCGATCGCGCCGGAGCGCATCCGTTGCACGGCCACCGCGGTCTGGGCCAGGTCGCCACGGTGCTTGGGGAACAGCACGCCGCGCGAGACCTCTCCCACCTGGTGACCGGCCCGGCCCACCCGTTGCAGGGCGCTGGCCACCGAGGGCGGCGACTCGATCTGGACGACCAGGTCGACCGCACCCATGTCGATGCCCAGCTCGAGGCTGCTGGTGGCGACCACCGCGGGCAGCCGGCCCCGTTTGAGGTCGTCCTCGATCAGGGCCCGCTGTTCCTTGGAGACCGAGCCGTGGTGCGACTTGGCGATCACCGTCTCGGCGCCGTTGCTCTGCCCGGACTGCGCCATCACCTCGGCTGGCGGCCCGTCGCCGGCCTCGAGGGCCAGGCCGGCCCGCTGGGTCGCGATCTCGTTCAGCCGTGCGGTCAGCCGCTCCGTGAGCCGGCGCGAGTTGGCGAAGACGATGGTGGAGCGGTGGGCCTCGATCAGGTCGACCACGCTCTCCTCCACGTGCGGCCAGATCGACTGCACCCGGGTCGGCTCGTCGTCACCGTCGAGGGAGTCGGCCTGGACGCCGCCCGGTGCGGTCATGTCCTCGACCGGGACCACCACGCGCAGGTCCCACTCCTTCGTGGAGGGGGGCGCCACGATCTCGACGGGTGCCGTGCCGCCCAGGAAACGGGCCACCTCCTCCAGCGGCCGCACGGTCGCCGACAGCCCGACCCGCTGGGCGGGCCGGTCGAGCAGCGCGTCCAGCCGCTCCAGGGTGATCGCGAGGTGGGCCCCTCGCTTGGTGCCCGCGACCGCGTGCACCTCGTCGACGATGACCGTCTCGACACCGCGCAGCGACTCCCGCGCCTGCGAGGTCAGCATCAGGAACAGCGACTCGGGCGTGGTGATCATGATGTCCGGCGGCTGGGTGGTCAGCTTGCGCCGGTCGGCCGCGGACGTGTCGCCCGAGCGGATGCCGACCCGGACCTCGCGGACCGGGGTGCCAAGACGCTCGGCGGTGGTGCGGATGCCGATCAGGGGGGTGCGCAGGTTGCGCTCCACGTCGACCGCCAACGCCTTCAGCGGGGAGACGTACAGCACCCGGCAGCGCTTCTGCTTGTCCTCGGACAGCGGCTCACCCAGCAACCGGTCCAGGGACCACAGGAATGCCGAGAGCGTCTTGCCCGAGCCGGTGGGCGCGACGACGAGGGCGTGCCGCCCGGCCCCGATCGCCGCCCACGCGCCCGCCTGGGCCGGGGTCGGCGCGGCGAACGCCGCACCGAACCAGGTGCGGGTCGGCTCGCTGAAGCGGGACAGGGGATCGGCCACCTGGGCATCCTTCCGTACGGCACCGACAACGTGCTCCCCCGAAGGTCGCCGGTCAGCGCGCCGGGCCGCTGCGCCCCGACCGAGCGTGGCCCAGCGCTCGCAGCGTCACTCCCGGCCGGGTGCCCGCCGGTCGAGCCACAGCACCACCAGCATGTGCGGCACCGTCAGCGCGAGCAGGACGAGCAGGGTCTGAGCCACGGCCGTCGAGGAGTCCGCCGCGGACGCGGTGAGGACGACGAGGACCGCGAGCACGGAGACAGCGGCCAGGGTGGGCCACAGGGCGGACCGGGCCAGCGCCATGACCGCGTCAGCCGGGCGCCCCCGGGCCAGCAGGCCCGCCGATCGCGCGTCGACGCCCAGCAGCCGCGCG
>JAJAYJ010000070.1 GCA_026786275.1 Nocardioides sp.
GCGGTAGCCGATCCGCACCTGGCGCTGCTCGCCCACCGCCTCGACCAGCGCGCTGGTGATGCTGGGGTCGGGGCGGGCCCAGCGATCGGGGACGGCGCGGGCGTGCTCGCGCATCGTTGCCGCCTGCCGCCCGACGTGGACCGGGAGGGCGCGGATGAGTTTGCCGAGCCCGGACCCGACGGGGTCCTCGTTGTCCGCCGCGGAGTGTCGGCCGTCGAGGACCGCCATCACGAGGCCGAGCGCCTCGGCGGCGGTGAATACGAGGGGCGGCAGCCGCACCCCGCGGCCGAGCCGGTAGCCGCCGTAGGGACCCCGCACCGACTCGACCGGGATGCCGGCCTCGCGCAGGATCGCGATGTAGCGGCGGGCGGCGCGGTCGGTGACCCCGAGTCGCTCTGCGAGCTGGTCGGCGGTGCAGCCCGGTCGGTTCTGCAGGATCTCCAGGGTCCGCAGGGCCCGCGCGGTCGGGCTCATCTCTCTCATCCGGACAGGCTGACATCGGACGGCCCGATCCGGAAGCAGAACGTCCGGAACCGAATCTAGGGTGGGGTCATGAACGCATCCACCGCTTCCCTGCCCAACGCCGCGCACATCGAGCACACGGACCTGCGGGCCATCTCCTTCCACCACGTCCGCTTCGTCGGGCTCGAGCTGGTCGACGTCGAGATCACCGGCAACATCGAGGGCGTGACGATCAACGGGGTCGACATCGGCTCACTGGTCGAGGCCGAGCTCGACCGCCGCATGCCCGACCGCACGAAGATGCACCCGACCACGGTCGAGGGGTTCCAGGGGGCCTGGGCGATCCTGGAGCGACTCTGGGCCGAGACCGAGGACCGCGCCCGAGCACTCCCACCCGAGCTCCTGCACGAGCGGGTCCGCGACGAGTGGTCGTTCATCGAGACGCTGCGCCACCTCGGCTTCGCGAGCGCCGCCTGGGCGGGCCGGATGGTGCTCGGCGATCCCGTGCCGTGGCACCCGCTCGACCTCCCTTGGGACGAGGCGCCCGGCTGGGACGGCATCCCCTGGGACCGCGAGGCACGACCGTCTCTGGACGAGGTCCTCGCCGTACGCCACCAGCGCCAGGCCATGGTCCGCGACGTGATCACCGCCCTGACCCCCGAGCAGCTCGACGAGACCGTCACCCGGACCGAGCCGGGGTGGCCGCAGCTCGAGGACTTCCCACTCGCACAGTGCCTGTTCATCGTGGTCAACGAGGAATGGCACCACCGGCTCTACGCCGAACGAGACCTCGAGGCACTGGAACTGACCAGCACCAGCACGGAGGAGATCTGACATGGACATCGTGCTCATCGCCGGCATGTGGCTCGACGCGACGGCCTGGGAGGACGTGGTGCCGGAGCTGGAGCGGCTCGGCCACCGACCCCTCGCCCTGACGCTGCCCGGCCAGGGAGACGGCGACGCCACTGCGACGTACGCCGACCAGGTCGCCGCCGTCACGGCGGCCGTGGACGCCGCCGACGGCCCGGCCCTCGTGGTTGGTCACTCGGCCGCCTGCGCCCTCGCCTGGGTCGCCGCCGACGCGCGGCCCGAGAAGGTGGCGCGCGTGGCGCTGATCGGCGGCATGCCGAACGCCGACGGCGAGGCCTACTTCGGCGTCTTCGAGCCGGTCGACGGGGTCGTGCCGTTCCCGGGCTGGGAGCCTTTTGAGGGTCCCGACTCTGACGACATGTCAGCCGAGCTCAAGGCGGCCGTGGCGCACGGTGCGATCTCCGTGCCGGCCACGATCACCCAAGGAATCGTGCACCTGAGCGACGACCGTCGCTACAAAGTGCCCGTGACGATGATCTGCCCAGAGTTCACCCCTGCCCAGGCCAAGGAGTGGGTCGAGACCGGCGAAATCCCCGAGCTCGCGAAAGCCACGCGGGTCGACTA
>JAJAYJ010000071.1 GCA_026786275.1 Nocardioides sp.
GCCTCGGCGAGGGCCACGGCGCGGTTGAGCCGGACCACGGGGGAGGGGTCGATCGCCAGCAGCTCGTCGTACCGGGCCACGATGCGGGACCAGCTGGTCGCCGCGGACGTGGGGGCCACCGCGTGCTCGGCTGCGATCAGTGCCTGCAGGAGGTACGGCGTGCCCGGTGCCGTGACCTGCGCGGCGAGCAGGTGCAACGCCTCGGCGGTCTCCTCGTGGTGCCATCGGGCCCGGTCCTGGTCGGGCAGCAGCACCAGGCTGCGGTGGGTGGCCACCCGCGCGTCCCGGCGGGCGTGCTGCAGCAGCATCAGCGCCAGCAGCGCGTCCAGCTCGCGGGCCGTGGCGGGCTCGACCGGCGCGGGCAGCACCGCCCGCAGCACCCGCACCAGGCGGATGGCCTCGGGAGCCACGTCCGCGCGCAGTACATCGGCCCCAGACCCGGGGGCGTACCCGGCGGTGAACGCCAGGTAGGACACGGCGGCCACGACCGCGACCCGCGCGGCCAGCTCGGCACCGGTCGGTACCAAGAACGGGTGGCCGGCCAGCCGGTTGCGGGCCCGGGTCAGGCGAGCGGCCATCGTCGGCGTGCTGACTAGGAACAACCGGGCCACGTCCTCGGTGGAGACGCCCATCACCAGCCGCAGCGTCAGCGCGGCGGCCGCCTCGCGCGCCAACGCCGGGTGCGCACAGAGCAGCACCAGCCTCAGCCGCTCGTCGAGGACCCGGTCACCCGTGCCGGCCATGGTGCGCTGGGCCTCCTCGGTCAGGTCGGCCTCCACGGCCAGGAGGGGCAGCGTGCGCACGGCGACGGCCTCGGCGCGCAGCCGGTCGAGCACCCGGCGCCGGGCGGCCGTGAGCAGCCAGGCCGCCGGGTTGTCGGGGACACCGTCGACGGGCCACCGCCGCACCGTGGCCTCGAAGGCGTCACCGAGGCCGTCCTCGGCCAGGTCGAGTCGTCGGTACTGCGCGACGAGCAGGGCCAGCAACCGACCCCACTGGTCGTGCGTGACGGCGGCGAGCACCGTCAGCCGGCGTACCCCTCGATCACGGTGACGGGTCGGATCTCGGCGTGGTACTCGGTCGACAGCAGGCCCACCAGGTCCAGTGCCTCCTGCATGCAGGCCAGGTCGACGACGTAGAGGCCGACCAGGTGCTCGGCGGTCTCGGCGTACGGGCCCTCGACGGGCACACCCCCCACCACCCCACGCGCCGTGGACGCGGGGTCGAGGGCCTCGCCGAGCACCAGGGCGTCCCGCTCGCGCAGCGCCGCGTCGAAGGCGGCGTGGCCCTCGAAGACGGCGTCGCGCTGCGCCTGGCTCGCGGTGTCCCAGGCCGACGGGTCGGTCTCTTTGAGCAGGACCGCGAACCTCATGCGGCGCCGCCGGAGTGGTCCACGGTGCCCCGCACCTCGACCCCGTCGTCGGCGCCGGCGAGGATCGCACAGACCTGGAGCAGGTCGTCGAGGTCCTCACTCTGCACGCTGTAGAAGCCACTGAGCTGCTCGGCGCTCTCGGCGTACGGGCCGTCGGTGACGACCGCCGCTCCGTCGGGGCCGCGGCGGACCACCTTCCCGGCGCGGGCCAGGGTCAGCTCGGCCCCTCCGGTCACGGTGTGGCCGCGTGCGGCCAGGGCCTCGCTGAACGCAATGTGCCGGGCGTAGACGGCGGCGCGCTCCTCCTGCGACGTGGCCTGCCAGGTGGTCTCGTTGCCGGGCAGTAGGACGACGTACTCGCTCATGGGCTCGTTCCTCTCGGTGGTTGCTGAGTGTGTCACCGAGATGACGCGCGCGCCCTGCGTGATTCGACAGGTCCGGTGTTCTCGCGGACACCTGCCCGCCATGCGCTGTTCAGGTCGCCGTGATGGAACTCCGTAGGTGAAACGCCCCCTCACCGCCGCAGCCGTGGTCGTCGCCGTCGTCGGGCTCACGGGCGCCGGCCTCGGCTGGGGTGCGCGCAGCCTGCTGACCCGACAGGCCGCCACCGCGAGGGGGCTGATCGGCACGCAGTTGGGCGAGCAGGCCCTCGACGCGGACCGCACGTTCAAGAAGAAGTACGGCGACCGCATCGAGCTGCTGCTGCTCGGTGACTCCATCGCGGCCGGCCTGGGCGCCGAGCGCCCCAAGGAGACCCTCGGTGCCCGGTTGGCGACCCGGCTGGCCAAGCGCACCGGTCGCGCCGTACGGCTGACCACCGCGGCGCGGGTGGGCTCGGAGTCCTCGGTGCTCGCCCAGCAGCTCGACGAGCTGCCCGAGACCTACCGGCCCGACGTCGCGGTCATCGTGGTCGGCGGCAACGACGTGACCCACCGGGTGCCGGTCGCCGTCTCCGTGGGCCACCTGGAGGACGCGATCCAGCGGCTGCGGGCGCGGGGCACGTCCGTGGTCGTCGGGACCTGCCCCGACCTGGGCGCGCTCCGACCGGTGCCGCAGCCCTTGCGCAGCCTGGGCTCGCGGGCCTCGCGGCAGCTGGCGACCGCGCAGCGTGACTGCGCCCTGCGCTGCGGTGCGCACGCCGTCTCGCTGGCCAAGGTGGTCGGGCCGTTCTTCATCACCAACCCCGACGAGATGTTCAGCCTCGACCGGTTCCACCCCAGCGCACTGGGGTACAAGCGGACCGCGAGGGCCGTGCTGCCCTCGGTGCTGGCCGCGCTCGGCCTGGTCGACGACGAACTGCCGTTCGGCCACGCCCGACCCGCCGGCTGAGGGCGCGGTGGGCCCGTCCGGCGAGCCCCCGGGCCTGACCCAGGAGGGTGAACAGTCGGCCCTCGCCGCCGCCCTAGGGTGCTCAGATGTCTTCTCGCAGCATCATGCGTACCAAGGACGTCGACACGGTCATCCACCAGGGCGACCACGACGGTGAGCCCGGGAAGGCCGGCCTGCGCAAGCGGCTCTCGGCCCGCGACCTGATGGGCTTCGGGATCGGCATCGTGATCGGCACCGGGATCTTCACCCTCACCGGGGTGCAGGCCAAGGACAACGCCGGGCCGGCCATCGTGGTCTCGTTCGCGATCGCCGGTGTGGTGAGCATGCTCGCCGCGCTCTGCTACGCCGAGCTGGCGGCCGCCGTGCCGACCGCCGGCAGCTCCTACACCTACGCCTACACCACCATCGGCGAGGTCTTCGCCTGGATCATCGCGTGGGACCTGATCCTGGAGTTCATGCTCGGCTCGGCGGTGGTGGCCCGCGGCTGGTCGGGCTACCTGCAGGACTCGCTCGGGTTGTCGACGACGTTCTTCGGCGAGGAGTCCGTGGTCAACCTGGGTGCGGTCTTCATCGTGATCGTGCTCGGCAGCATCGCCGCCGTGGGCATCCGCGAGGCCACGTGGGTCACCAACGTGCTGGTGATCGTCAAGGTCGGCGTCTGCGCGTTCGTCATCATCGCCGGGCTCTTCTTCCTCAAGGCCTCCAACCTGACGCCGTTCGTGCCGCCCTCGAAGCAGGTCGACGACGGCGCCAGCGGGCTGACCCAGCCGCTGTGGCAGTTCCTGACCGGCGTCTCGCCGACGGCGTACGGCGCCAGCGGCGTCATCGTGGCCGCGGCCGTCGTGTTCTTCGCCTACAGCGGCTTCGAGGCGGTGGCCAACCTCGGCGAGGAGACCGAGAACCCCAGCCGGGACATGCCTCGCGGCCTGATCGGCACCCTGGTGATCTGCACCCTGCTCTACCTCGGCGTGTGCTTCGTGATCACCGCGATGGTGAACTTCGAGGACCTCTCCGAGGGTGCGCCGATCTCGGATGCGTTCGGTCAGGTCGGCCTGGGCTGGGCTCGGGTGCTGATCGGCATCGCGGCCGTCGCGGGCCTGACCTCGGTGATCCTGGTCGAGCTGGTCACCATCAGCAGGATCGTGTTCGCGCTGAGCCGCGACGGGCTGCTGCCCGAGGCGGTGGGACACATCGACGAGAAGACCAACACCCCGTTCCGGGCCACGGTCGTGATCACGGTGATCGTCGCGGTCATCGCGGCCTTCGTGCCCCTGGACGCGCTGGCCGAGATGGTCAGCATCGGCACGCTCTTCGCGTTCACCGTCGTGGCCATCGCGGTGGCGGTGCTGCGCCGGACCAAGCCGGACCTGCCGCGCCCCTTCCGCACCCCCTGGGTGCCGTTCGTGCCGATCCTGTCGGCGGGCACCTGCGTCGCGCTGATGTCGGCCCTCGCGGTCGAGACCTGGCTCCGGTTCCTGGTGTGGCTGGCCGTGGGGATGCTGATCTACTTCCTCTATGGCCGCAAGCACTCCAAGCTCGAGCACGACGCCCGCACCGGCCCCGACCCGGCCCTCGCTGCTGCTCGCGACGTGCAACCTCCTGCCGGCCGGTGAGGCGGGCGGCGGCCTCCTGCTCTCAGAGCTCGACGCCGTCGGGGTCGACGCCCGCTGGGTGAGCTGGGACGACCCGTCCGTCGACTGGGCCGCGGCCGACCTGGTGGCGGTGCGCAGCACGTGGGACTACCACCGGCGCTGCCCGGAGTTCCTGGCCTGGGCCCGCCGCACCCAGGAGGTGACCCGGCTGCTGAACGGGGCCGAGGTGTTCGCCTGGAACGCCGACAAGGCCTACCTGATCGAGCTGGCCTCCCGGGTGCCCGTGGTGCCCACCCGCCTGGTGGACGACGCCGACCTGGTGACCCGGCTGGCCGAGGGCATCGCCGACTTCGGCGCCGTGGTCGTCAAGCCCCGCACCGGGGCTGGTGGGATCGGGGTGGTCCTCGCCGCGACGGTCGACGACCAGCGGCTCGACAACCTGGTGGCGGCGCCCTGGGTGCTGCAGCCCCTCGTCGAGTCGGTGCGGACCACCGGGGAGACCTCGGTCCATGTCTTCGCCGGTCGGGCGGTCTCGCGGGTCGACAGGTCGGTCGCCGGCGAGGAGGTCCGGGTCCACGAGTCCTACGGCGGCAGCTCGCGTGCCGTGCCCCTCGGCGAGGAGACCTCAGCCCTGGCCGAGGCCACGGTCGCGGCCGCGGCGCAGCTGCTGGGCGCCGACCTGACCTACGCCCGCGTCGACCTGCTGCGCTGGCAGGGCGGCTGGGTGGTCAGCGAGCTGGAGCTGATCGAGCCCGGCCTCTACCTCGACGTCGATCCCGCCAACGCGCAGCGCTTCGCGGCCCTGGTGGCCGGCGTGACCTGAGGCTCGGCGCCGCGGGCCCCCGCGGCGGCGGGCGGGCGCGTACCGGCACCCTCGCTTGCACTCGCAGGGGGCGAGTGCTAAACATTGAGCTGGCACTCCCAGCATGAGAGTGACAACACCGGATCGATGTCAGTCGAGGTCCGAGCGCCGGCGAGAAAGGGTTCGCCGGGTCAGCAGGACCGTCCGTCGCGGGCGACCCATCGATACGGATCCCATCGACTCTAAGCGTGAGGAATCGCAGGAGTTATGCCGAAGCTGATTGCTTTCAACGAGGAAGCCCGTCGCGGCCTCGAGCGAGGAATGAACATTCTCGCCGACGCCGTCAAGGTGACCCTCGGCCCCAAGGGCCGCAACGTCGTTCTCGAGAAGAAGTGGGGCGCGCCCACCATCACCAACGATGGTGTGAGCATCGCCAAGGAGATCGAGCTCGAGGACCCCTACGAGAAGATCGGTGCCGAGCTCGTCAAGGAGGTCGCCAAGAAGACGGACGACGTCGCTGGCGACGGCACCACCACCGCCACCGTGCTGGCTCAGGCGATGGTCCGTGAGGGCCTGCGCAACGTGGCCGCCGGCGCCAACCCGATGAGCCTCAAGCGGGGCATCGAGGCCGCGGTGGCCGCCGTGTCGGAGCAGCTCTCCAGCATGGCCATCGAGATCGAGACCAAGGAGCAGATCGCGGCCACGGCCTCGATCTCGGCCGCCGACTCCACCGTCGGCGAGATCATCGCTGAGGCGATGGACAAGGTCGGCAAGGAAGGCGTCATCACGGTCGAGGAGTCCAACACCTTCGGGCTGGACCTCGAGCTGACCGAGGGCATGCGCTTCGACAAGGGCTACACCTCGGCCTACTTCGTGACCGACCCCGAGCGGATGGAGGCCGTCCTCGAAGACGCCTACATCCTGCTCGCGAACTCGAAGATCTCCAGCGTCAAGGACCTGCTGCCGCTGCTCGAGAAGGTCATGGGTTCCGGCAAGCCGCTGCTCATCCTCGCCGAGGACACCGACGGTGAGGCGCTCTCGACCCTGGTCGTCAACAAGATCCGGGGCACCTTCAAGTCCGTCGCCGTCAAGGCTCCGGGCTTCGGTGACCGCCGCAAGGCCATGATGCAGGACATCGCGATCCTGACC
>JAJAYJ010000072.1 GCA_026786275.1 Nocardioides sp.
CTGGTGGCGCGCGGACCCGGCGCACGACCCGGACGGCGTGACGATCGCGTCGTAGCCCGCGAAGGCGTCGACGAAGGTCCGCACCACCGGGACCGCCTCGTCGAGGTAGCCGGTGTTCACCATGGGCTGAGCGCAGCACGTCTGGGCGGCGGGTAACTCCACGTCCACCCCCAGCCTGCGGAGCAGGGTGACCACGGCCTTGCCGGTCTCGGGAAACATGGCGTCGTTGACGCAGGTGACCATCAGGGCGACTCTCACCCGACCAGTCTCCCCTGTTCCGACCTGTTCTGGGCGATTCTGCGGGGCGATTGTGCTGGGCGATGTCACACCGCGGGCAGGTCGGTACGTCGACTCCGAGCGCCCGGGCTGCGGGCGTGGTCCCAGCGGACGTCGGGGCGGGTGCCTCAGCGGGGCGTGGCGTCGACCGCGGCGCCGTCGTCGCGGCGTACCTCCGCATCCGCCTCGGCCTCGGCCTGCGGTCCGCGCACCACGTGCGTGTGGGCCTTGAGGACCGGCACGAACACCGCGACCAGGGCCGCCAGGCCCGAGGTCACGACGAGGACGGTGAAACCGTTGGTGTAGCCGGACTCCAGGGGCAGTCCGTCAGGTCGGGCGTCGGCGGTGACCACGCTGGCCAGGACCGCGCTGCCGAGGGCCCCGCCGACGGTGCGGATGTTGGCGTTCATCCCGCTGGCCACCCCGGTCTGCGACTGCGGCACGGCGTCCACGATCAGGTTGGACAGGGCCGCGAAGGCCAGACCGAAGGCCAGGCCCAGCACCGTGGTCTCAACCAGCACCATCCACACCTCGTCGTGGAAGAGCACCAGGGCGAGGGTGCCGAGCGACGTCAGGGCGGCGCCGACGACGAGCACCGCCTTGGAGCCGTGGCGGGCGGCGAGCCGGCCCGAGTACAGGCCGGCCAGGAAGGTGGCGGCGGTCTGCGGCAGCAGCATCAGGCCGGACTGGGTGACCGAGGCCCCGAACCCGTAGCCCGTCACGTCGTTCGGGGTCTGCAGGAACTGCGGCAGGAACGCGAACATCGAGTACATCCCCATGCCGAACAGCAGCGCGACCAGGTTGACGGTCCACACGGTGGGGATGCGCATCATCCGCATGTCGATCAGCGGGCTGTCGCTGCGGGCCTCGGCCCGCACCCAGACCGGCAGCACGACGACCGTGGCCACGAAGAGGCCGATCGTGGCGGGCGAACCCCAGCCCCAGCTGGCACCCTGGCTGACGGCCAGGAGCAGCGTGACCAGCCACGTCGACATCAGCAGCGCGCTGGAGACATTGATCCGCCCGGGCGTGCGCTCCGGCGACTCCGGCACGAAGACGTGGGCCGCGGCGGCCGCCATTAGGGTCATGATCATCGGCAACCAGAACAGCCAGTGGTAGCTGAGCGCTGCCACGATCGGGCCGGCCAGCACCAGACCGACGCCACCCCCGACGGCGAGCAGCGCGGCCGACGTACCGACGGCACCGGCGACCTTGTCACGCGGGAACTCGTCGCGGATGATGCCGAAGGTGAGCGGGAGCACGCCGCCGCCGATGCCCTGCACCACGCGCGCGGCGATCAGCACGCCGATGGTGGGGGCGATGGCGGCGAGCAGCGAGCCGACCGCGAGCGCACCCAGGGCGACGACCAGCATCCGCTCCTTGCCGACCTTGTCCCCGATCCGGCCGATGATCGGGGTGAAGACCGAGGCCGACAACAGGTACGCGGTGAGCACCCAGGTCACCGTCGCCTGGTCGGTGTCGAGGGCGGCCTCGATGGTCGAGAGCACCGGGTTCACCATCGACTGGAGCAGCGAGAACGACGAGACTCCGGCGCAGAGCACCACGAAGGTTACCCGGTAGTCGGTGCGCTGGTCGGTGCCTGCCATGCGGGTCCTCGTCGGGTCGGGTCGTGCATGTCACGCGGGCGCGGGCAGATCCTCGTCGACGAGCCCGGCCCCAGGTCCAGCAGCGGACGGGCTCGGAGCATTCCCACGCGGGCGGGCCCGTCCCGGTCCTTCGGCGGACGACCCCGGATCGGCGCCAGGCGGGCGCACCCGTCGGCCGCGACCCGCGAGCAGCCGGCAGGCGACCCTCACGGCTACGGGGTGACGGCCGCCGTCACCGCTCGCAGGGTCTCCTGCAGGTAGGAGAACTGGGCGGGGTCGAGACCGAGGGCCTTGGTCATGTCGCAGTGGATCCGGCTCGCGTGAGCGCGCAGGGCGTCACCCCTCTCGGTCAGGGCGATCTCGACGAACCGCTCGTCGATGCTGGCGCGGCGACGGGTGATCACGCCGTTGGCCTGCATCCGGCGCAGCAGGGGAGTCAGGGTGCCGTGGTCCAGGTGCAGGGCGTCGGCCAGGTCTCGGACCGTGCTCGTGCCCTCGTCCCAGAGCACGATCAGGACCAGGTACTGCGGGTAGGTCAACCCGAGCTCGTGCAGGACTGGGCGGTAGGCGTTGGTGACCGCTCGCGACGTCGCGTACAGGTCGAAGCACAGCTGGTCGGTGAGCGGGGGTGTCTGCGTGTCGGCCATAACGCCCCATGGTGCCACGAGGGTGCGTTACCTTGGCCAAAAGTTTCTTGTGTGCAAGATGCCGCGATCAGGCCAGGTCTGACGCTTCCTCTCCCTGAAGGACGCCCATGCCCCCTCGCAGCCCTCGCACCCTCGCCGACCCCGATCCTCTGCAGGCCCGGCTGATGGCCTCCGGTCGGGGTGACGTGCAGGCCTTCGCCGAGCTGTACGACCGGGTGACGCCGCGGGTCCACGGCCTGGCGGTGCGCATCCTGCGGGACGCCCACCAGTCCGAGGAGGTCACCCAGGAGGTGCTGCTCCAGGTGTGGCAGACCGCCGCGCACTTCGATCCCAGCCGCGGGTCGGCCCTCGCGTGGATCATGACCCTGGCCCACCGCCGGGCGGTCGACCGGGTCCGCTCCAGCGAGGCCGCGCGTCGTCGGGACGCGGCCCACGTCGGGCTCACCCACGCAGCCCCGTTCGACGAGACCGCCGAGTCCGCGCACGCGTCCCTGGAGGCCCAGGAGGTCCGGGCCGCCCTGGCCGCCCTCTCGCCCCCGCAGCGCGAGGCCATCGAGCTCGCCTACTTCGGCGGGTATACCTACGGCGAGGTGTCACGCCTGATGCAGATCCCCCTGGGCACGGCGAAGAGCCGGATCCGCGACGGCCTCATCCGGCTCGCGGGGCTGCTCTCGCCCGTGGTCGTCGAACCGGCGTAGGAACGCCGGGCACTCGGGGGCACTCGGGGGCGATCGGGGGAGGGCGCTCCGGGGGGCGCGTGGCCGGGCTCACCTGATGACGACGGCCCCGCCCTCACGAGGAGGACGGAGCCGGCGGTTTCCTGCGTCAGGTGTGCAGGTCGGCGCACCGCGCCGGCATGCTCACCCACCCGTGCTCAGAGCAGGAGGAACGCGAGGACGATCACGACGAGGATGAGGGCGGCGACGGCGATGGTACGGGTGTTCATGGGGGCTCCTGTGGTGACGCCGGCCGGGTCGCGGTGGCGCCCGAGGAACGTCGTGTCTCGCATCGGGGCACCTCCTGACCAGGATCGACGTCGTGGATAGTGACGGCCGCCGGTCGACGGTCGTTCATCTCGGACATGTCACCGAGAAACGACAGCGTTACACACCGGCCTCACGGCTCGTCGGCGACGGGCGGCGACGGACGGTGACGGGCGGTGACGGGCGGCGACGTACGCGCAGGTGGAACCTCGGGCGATTGTTGTTGACGTGTCAACTATTCCGCCTAGGATGGGGTGGCCCGTCATCTAGATCCGACCACTGTGGCTCGAGGAGCAATGCACCGATGAACGACATCAAGCCCGCAGGCCTGCACCACGTCACCGCCATCGCGGCCGACCCGCAGCAGAACGTCGACTTCTACACCCGGGTGCTCGGTCTGCGCCTGATCAAGCAGACGGTCAACTTCGACGCCCCGGACACCTACCACCTCTACTACGGCGACACCACCGGGTCGCCGTCCACGATCCTCACGTTCTTCCCCTGGAAGGGCGTGCCTCGCGGACGCAACGGCGCGGGCCTGACCACCGCGACGGCGTTCAGCGTGCCCCCGGCGTCGATCGGGTGGTGGCAGAAGCGGCTCGCGAGCCTGCCCGTCGACGCCGACGCACCGGTCGACCGTGACGGCACCGAGGTGCTGACGCTGCGCGACCCGCACGGCCTCGTCATCGACCTGGTCGCCTCCCCCGGTGACACCCGCTCCGGCTGGGACGGCGCTGCCGGGGTGCCCGACGAGCACGCCGTGCGCGGTCTGCACTCCGTGACCCTGTCCGAGACGCAGCTCGAGCCGACGCAGCGGGTGCTCTCCGAGCTGCTCGGCATGTCCATGACCGACGAGGGCGGCGACCGGGCCCGCTTCGCGATGCAGGACGGCGGCGCGGGCGCGCTGGTCGACGTCGCCGCCGAGACCGGCGGCCCGGGCCGGCAGGCCGGTGGCACGGTGCACCACGTCGCGTTCCGGGCACCCGACACCCAGACCCAGCTGCAGTGGCGCCAGCAGCTGCTCGCGGCGGGCGTGCGGGTCACCGAGGTGATCGACCGGCAGTACTTCACCGCCATCTACTTCCGCGAGCCCGGCGGGGTGCTGTTCGAGATCGCGACGGACCAGCCCGGGTTCGCCATCGACGAGCCGCTGCTGGCGCTGGGCCGCGAGCTCAAGCTGCCGCCGTGGCTGGAGCCCGACCGTGAGCAGATCGCGCGGGCCCTGCCCACCCTGCAGGTGCCGGCCGACGACCGGGGGGCCGGGGCGTGAGTGCCGACCTGGACCGTCCGCACGTGTGGCTGCTCGGTGCCGGCAGCCCGCCGTTGCTGCTGTTGCACGGCACCGGGGGCGACGAGCACGACCTGCTGCCGCTGCGCGAGCACCTGGCGCCCGACGCACCCACGCTGTCGGTGCGGGGCTCGGTCCTGGAGAACGGCATGCCCCGCTTCTTCCGTCGGCTCAGCGAGGGCGTCTTCGACGAGGACGACATGAACCGGCGGGCCGACGAGCTCGCCGACGTCCTCGGCGCGGCGGAGCGTGCCTACGACGTCGCGCCCGGCTCGTGGACCGCGGTCGGGTTCTCCAACGGCGCCAACATCGCCTCGACGTTGCTGCTGCGACGACCCGCGGCCCTGGCCGGGGCCGTGCTGCTCGCGGCGATGGCGCCCTACCGGGACGGCCCGCCGGTGACGGACCTGAGCGGCAAGCGGGTCCTGCTGTCCAACGGCCTGCGGGACCCGATGGCCACGCCCGAGCACACCTCGAGGCTGACCCAGCAGCTCCGGGCCGCGGGCGCCGAGGTGAAGGCGCTCCCCCACTCCGGTGGACACAGCATCGATGCGCAGCAGCTGCCCGAGATCGCTCGCTGGCTCACCGGGGCCGGCACGGTCGGCTAGCGACCCGGCAGCGTGGGCGCGGCGTCGGTGATGGATCCGGTGTCGATGCCGTGCGGGTGGCCGTCGAGCACCCTGACCAGGGGCGTGCGTGGGCCGGTGCGCCGGTGCGCCAGGGGTCAGCCGACCTCGCCGGTGCCCCCGGCGGGCAGCGTCGGCACCTCCGCGGCAACCCGGTCGGCGAGCCAGGCCCGGACCTGGGCGTCGTCGGGGCTCAGGCCGTCGAAGATCGCGTGCGGCACGACGCGGCTGTAGAAGTCGGTGATCATGCCGTCAGACTCGCGCACCAGCATGCCCGCGGCCTGGCCGTCGATCACCCAGGAGCCGATCACCGTGTAGTTGCCGCCGTAGACCGGCAGCGGGGTGTAGGCCTGATAGACGTAGCCCTCGTCGCCGTACACGCCGGGCATCTCGGTCTCGGTGCCGTCGGCCAGGTGGATGCGCAGGTGGTCGCCCTCGCGGCCGTGCAGCGGCTTGGCCACCCACTCCTCGAGGTCGCCCGGGGAGTCGAAGTACGCCGGCAGCAGCAGGTGGTGGCCGGGGTTGCGCTCCCACAGCACCGGCAGGATCGCCTTGGTGCTCAGCAGCACCTTCCAGACCGGCTCGAACCAGCGCACGGGCCGGGCCTCGTCCCCGGCCAGGAGGTGACGGCCGAAGTCCTCGCCGAGCATGTCCTCCCACGGGTAGAGCTTGAAGGCGTTGCGGATCGGGTAGTCGTTGACGTCGCGGAACTCCCGCGAGTCGGGGTTCCACCCGACCTGCGCCATCGGCTGCGCGAAGGTCGCGAGCCCGGCCTGGACGGCGCAGTCCATCAGGTAGTGGACGGTCATCTCCATCTCACCGTTGTCGTAGCGCTCGCCCTCACCGAGGTCGTACAGGAAGTGCACCTCGTTGCCGTCGAGGGCCCCGGAGGTCCGCAGCGTCCGCCAGCGCTCGACCAGCCGGTCGTGCACGCTGTTCCACTGGTCGTTGTCGGACATCAGGTCCTCAATCCAGCGCCACTGCGCGACCCCGGTCTCGACCAGGCCGGTCGGGGTGTCGCCGTTGATCTCGAGCATCTTGACCGTCCCGTCGGCGCCGTAGACGAGGTCGAACCGGGCGTAGACGCCCGGGTCGCCGCGCTCGATGGAGCGCCGCACCAGGGCCAGGGTGCCCGTGGGCAGGCCGAGCCGCTCGTCGGTCATCGTGGCCGCCATGTGGCCTGCGGCGTCGACGCACATCGCCCACAGCTCCTCGGTGGCGGCCTCGAGGGTCTCGACCTCCTCGAGGGTCACCTCGTACCAGGCGGACTCGTTCCAGTACGGGACGGTGGTGCCGTCAGGCAGGCTCGTGGTGGGGAAGATCAGGCCCTGCTCGGTGACGATCCGCTCCCAGTCCGGGCGCGGGCGCAGCTGGTGGCGCCACATCAGGCGATGCTGGCGCAGACGATCGCGGCCACGCTCAGCGCGATCGCGGCGGCGACGTAGGCCAACGGCCGGGCGGGGCCGGCCTGGGTCACGATGGAGCGCAGGTCGCCGGGGGTGATCGCCTCGATCACGAAGAACATCACCGTGTTCAGTGCGATGCCGAGGGCCCCGAACGCCAGGGTGGCCGCCAGCGCCCAGCCCAGGCTGGTCTCGCCGTTGGTCCAGATGGCGGTGAAGAGCACCAAGGCGTTGGAGACCAGCCAGGCCGAGGTCACCACGCCGGCCGAGCGGGACGCCAGGTGCACCGACTCCTCGCCCTGGGCGTCGACGCCGCGCAGGTGGCTGCCCAGGTGGCCCGGGGTGACCAGGTCGAGCACGTAGTAGGACGCGACGAGCAGCGCACCGGCCAGCAGGGCGTAGACGACGGCGTGCCCGAGGGCATTGAGGAGGTCGAGGAACATGGGTGGGGTCCTTGGGGAGTCGGGAGAGGAGATCGGGGTCAGCCGGAGATGCCGCGGCTGGTGCCGCCGAAACCGCCGGACCTGGTAGTCGACTTCACCGACGAGCCACCGGTCGTCGGCAGGCCTCCGCGGGTGACCGAGCCGTTGAGACCCGAGCCGGTGAAGGTGCCGCCACTGACGCCGCTGCCGACCGCGGGGAACCGTGAGTTGGCCCCCAGGTAGTACCACAGGAACGCCGTACCGACACCGCTCCCGCCCGCCGTGTCGTTGTCGTCGCACTGGTTGTCGTCCACCCGGGTGTCGGTGTCGGGGTCCACGCACACGGCGGCGTAGTCGGGCGAGGACGCACACCCGGACAGGCCGGCCGCCATCAAGACGGTGACGCCGAGGGAGACGCCGGTGGAGCGCATTCGGCGCCGGGGGGTCGAGGTCATGAGGCGGTCCTTGAACGAGGAGTGGTGGGGTGGGACGACCGAGCGGGGCAGGTCGACCCGCGGCCAGGGGTGGCCGGCAGCGATCGCTGCGCTCCCGCAGGTGAAGGGTACGTCGCCGTGACCCACGACCGGTCGGTGCTCAGGGGTCGGGGCTCAGGGGTCGGGGGTCAGGGGCAGGCGCCGGGTGCTGGCGAAGCGGCGCGAGGTCCCGTCGACGGGATCGGTGAACGCCAGCTCGCTGGCGAGCAGCTGCAGGGGCCGGCTGAAGTCGTCGACCGGGGTCTGCCGCACGTCGGGGTAGAGGGGGTCGTCCACGATCGGGATGCCCAGACCCAGCAGGTGCAGCCGCAGCTGGTGGGTGCGTCCGGTGCGCGGTGTGAGCCGGTAGACGGCCAGGTCACCGTGCCTCGACTCGACCTGGACCACGGTCTCCGCGTTGACCTCCGCCCCCGGCACGACCTCGGCCTGCCACACGCCCCGCACCTTGCGGAGGTGGTTGCGCACGGTGACCGGCGACGCCAGGTCCGCACGCCACGGAGCCAGCGCCCGGTAGGTCTTGTGGACCGTGCCCCGCTCGAACATCACCTGGTAGTGGCCGCGCCACCTGCGCTCGGTCGCGAGCAGCAGCAGGCCGGACGTCACCCGGTCCAGGCGGTGCAGCGGGGACAGCTCGGGCAGGCCCAGCTCGGCTCGGAGCCGGACCACGACGCTCTGCTGCACGTGCCGTCCCCGGGGGATGGTGGCGAGGAAGGCAGGTTTGTCGACGACCACGATCCGGTCGTCGCGGTGCACCACCTTCAGCACGCCAGGCACCTCGACCTCCTCGCGCAGGTCGCGGTGGAACCAGACGAACGTGTGCGGTGCGTACGGATCGTCCTCCCGCACCGGCGCGAGGTCGTCGTACACGAAGCGCGCGTCGGCCAGCAGGCCCGCCACGTCGACGTGCTCGGCAAGCCGGTCCCGCAGCCAGGTCCCCATCGTGGGCCACGGATCGGGGTGCGGCCGGTCGCGGTCCGGCGTACGCAGCCACGCGGCACCCAGGCCGTGGCGCGGTGGCAACGGCGACCGTGGCGGCACGGGGCCTCAGGCCTCCAGGCCGCTGAGGTCGGGGGGCACGTCGACGGCGTGGCCACGCAGCAGGTCGAGCGGCACGATCCGGAGCACCGCGGCGTTGGTCGAGGCGAGCACGACGTGGGCGGCGGCGCCGTCGCGATGAGCGCGGGCCCAGTTGAGGGCCGTCACGCACCACCGGTCCCCGGGCACCAGGCCCGGGAAGGAGTACGCCGGCAGCGGGGTGGCCAGGTCGTTGCCGATGCGGCGCTGGTGCTCGAGGAACTCCGCGGTCACCACCGCGCAGATCGTGTGGCTGCCCTGGTCCTCCTGCCCGGTGCGGCAGCACCCGTCACGGAAGAAGCCGGTCATCGGTTCGGTCCCGCAGGGCTCCAGCTCGCCGCCCAGGACGTTGCGCTCGCTCACCGCCCCAGTATCCCACTGCCCGGTCCCACTGCCCGGTCCCACTGCCCGGTCGCGCCGCTCCAGCCTCAGCGCCCTGCATCGGGTGGGTGAGCGTGCGACGGCCCGCACCGGCACCCTTGACACGACCAGGCGTCGGACGACGTGACGAGAAAGGAGCGGCTCGGGGGTTCCCCCACCCCTAGGAGGAGACATGCTCAAGGACAGCAAGGTGACAGCGAACATCCCGGCCGCAGACCTCGAACGCGCCCGCCGCTTCTACGCGGACACGCTCGGCCTGACCCCCACCGGCGACAACCCCGGCGGACTCGTCTTCACCACGGGCGCCGGGACGGCGTTCTTCGTCTACGAGACGCAGTTCGCCGGGCAGGCCGGCCACACCATCGCCCCGTGGCACGTCGCCGATGTCCCGGCCGAGGTGCAGGATCTCAAGGCCAGAGGGCTGACCTTCGAGCACTACGACCTGCCTGGTGTCACCTGGGAGGGCGACGTGGCGATGATCGCCGACGTGGGCCGCGCCGCGTGGGTCAAGGACAGCGAGAACAACATCATGTGCATCGACGACCAGGTGTCGGCCTGACTCGGTGCCCCCCTGCGTGGTGTCGCCCGAGTGGCCGCTGTCTCGAGGTCGAGCCTGCACGACGAGGGGTACCTCGTCGGGTTGCGGGCGGGTGCGGCAGGCTGGAGACATGACCGTGGAGGACGAGCAGCAGCGGGTCGGGCCGCACGATCTGGGCGAGCACCTGGCCTCCTGGCTGGAACGGCTCGGCCTCGTCCCGCACCTGGCCGCGGCGGGTCTGCCGACCCTCGGCCGCGACGACCAGGGCCGGGCGGTGTGGACCGACCCCGGCACCGGGCAGACCCTGTCCACCGACCAGCTCGCCCAGCTCGACCGGCTGCTGCGCCAGCAGGGCTCCGACCCGCAGCACGCCGTACCGGTGTCCCTGCTGCAGATCGCGCGGCAGGCCCGTCTGCGCGAGGAGCTGGTCGCCGGCGCCTGGTTCACCTACGAGACCCTGGGCGAGCTACGCGGCTCCTCGCTGGAGGCCACCCGCTTCGCGGTCCACAAGGCGTTTGCCACCCACCGGCTGCTGATCGTCGACGCCGAGGGGCGCACCCTGGTGCCCGCGTTCCAGCTCACCGCGCAGGGCGAGCTCAGGCCCGACCTGGCCCCCGCACTCGAGCCGCTGCTCGCGGCGCGGATGGACCCCTGGCGTGCCTGGGTGGGGCTGACCCAGCCGGCCGCGCTGCTCGGCGGCCTGGTGCCGGAGCAGGCGGCGGCCGACCCCGCCACCGTCGACCTGGTGCTGCACGCCGCCGTACGGCTGGCCGAGCGGGTCGCCGCCCGGCCCTGAGCCCGCGACGCGCCGACTCAGGCCGGCGCCAGCCAGGTGTCGGGCCCGAACACCTCGTAGTGGATGTCGGCCTCGGCCACGTGCTGCTGCTCGACCAGGGTGCCGTGCACGGATCGCATGAAGGGCAGCGGGCCGCACAGGTAGACCTGCGCGTCGAGCGGGAGGTCGACCGCGCCGAGGTCGACCAGACCCTCTCGGAGCTCCTCACGGGTGGCCCGGACGCCGAGGTCCTCGTACCAGCGGTGCAGGGTCGCGGAGGGCATCGCACCCACCAGCTCCTTGAGCTGCTGTCGGTGGGCGTGCCGGGCGGGCGAGCGGTCGGCGTGCAGCACCAGCACCTCGCGCGACGACCCGACCCCGACGAGGTAGTGCAGGATGCCGAGGATCGGGGTGATGCCGATCCCGGCGGAGATCAGGACCAGGGGTCCCTCCGAGTCCTCGAGGACGAGGTCACCGAATGGAGCGGAGGCCCTGATCTCGTCGCCCTCGAACACGTTGTCGTGCAGGAACGTCGACACCTGACCGGCCCCGACGGGTGCACCGTCCTCGGTGTGGCTCGCAGGCACTCCCTTGACCGAGATCCCCCACTCGCTGGGCTGCGACGCGCCGGTGAGACTGTACTGACGGATCTGGTGAGCACCGTCGGGCAGCGACACCTGGAGCGACACGTACTGGCCCGGACGCGACGGCGGCAGCGCGCTGCCGTCGGGCGAGCCGAACACGAAGGACACCGTGTCGGGAGATTCCTGCCGACGGCGTCTCAGCACGAGGGTCCGCCACACGGCTCCGTCCGCGACGCCGGTCTCGGCGTACAAGCGCTTCTCGATGGTGACCAGAGCCTCGGCCATGTGCCAGAACACCTCGTCCCACGCGGAGGCGACCTCAGGGGTCACCGCCTCGCCGAGGACCTCGACGATGGCGGCGAAGAGGTGCTCGTGCACGATCGGGTACTGGTCCTCGGTGATGCCGAGCGAGGCGTGCTTGTGCGCGATGCGGGCCAGGATCTCGAGCGGGTCCCGCCCGTCCTCGGCCACCAGGAGGGTCGCGTAGGCCGCGATCGCCCCAGCGAGCGCGCGCTGCTGGTCGCCCTGGGCCTGGTTGCCCCGGTTGAACAGATCGCGTTCAAGCTCGGGGTGCGCAGCGAACATCCGCTGGTAGAAGACCGGAGTGATGTCGCCGATGGCGGCTCCGATCACGGGCAGCGTGGCCTTGACGACCTGGGTCGACCGGGTGGACAGCAGCATGCAAGGTCTCCGAGCGTGAGGGGTGGAGCCGGCCCGTCGGGCACCCGTGGGGTCGAGGTCGTCTCGCTCCCACGTTCGGCGTCGACTCATTCCACGCGAGCCGCGTGGCCCACCCCAGGGCCGAAGGTCCTCGACCGCCGGGCCACGGTCGTGTCAGGTGTCCACGCCGGCGGGGCGAGCGGCGGGACCGCCCCTGTGATCACGCTGGTGGTCTAGGCGCTGCTGGTCCAGACGCTACTGAGCAGCCGACAGGAACGCCAGGCACGGCGCGTCGGCACTCGGGTGCTTCTCGTCGAGGTGGAGGACCCACCGGTGCATGGCCGCGATGAAGCCGATGTCACCATGCGCGCGCGCAGATCGGCTCGCCGAGCCGATACCCCGACAGGCGACTGGCGGAGACACGTCGCGTTCGACCACGACTCACTCTGCGGTCTGCTCCCACGCCGCCAGTGCGGGACCGCGTCGCTGCCGCAGGCCCAACACCACCTCACCTCCGGGGCCGCACTGCAACCACGACCACAGTGGGAGTCGGCTCAGCGGGGGCGGGGGGCGTTGCGTCGGGCCTTGACCTTGGCCACCACGTCCTTGATGCGGGCCTGGTTCTCGGGCTTGCGTGCCTGGTCATAGACCATCTTGGCCACGCCCAGGGCGCCGGCCTTCCTCATCATCGCCATGCTCGAGACGATACAGAGCCACCGGGTACGTCGCTGGTCGTGCCGGCAGCATCGAGGAGATGTCCGTGGGGCTGTGCTTCCCGGGTAGGTCCGCGTTGACGGTCGCGACCCGTCCCTTCCCACCGAGTCGAGAGTCGCCGGGCGGCACCACCGCGAATCTCTCCAGCCACCTCTTCCGTGCTGACGGCGCCCGTGACATCACCCGGGCCGCGATCACCTCGATCCCGGCGGTGGTCACCATCCCGGTGGTCGACCACCTGGCCGTCGCCCACGTCGACACCGAGGGTGATCTCGGCCTGCGGTTCGTCACGAACGCCCAGGTGATCGCGATCGTGCTGGTCACGGTCAGCATCGAAATGCTGATGGGCCACTCCTTGCTGGCCAGCCTGAGCCTCGGCTCTGCGGGTCCGGCTGGGCAAAGCGATGCTGCAGGAGATGGGCGCAACCCGGGGTGTGGTCGAATCCTCTCGTGCCCACCGCCGACCTCGTGGTGGTCGGCGCGGGCCCCGCGGGCCGCGCGCTGGCCGCCGCCGCCGTGACCGCGAGCCTCGACGTCGTGGTCGTCGACCCCGACCCCGACCGTGCCTGGACCTCGACCTACGCCGCGTTCGCGCACGAGCTGGCCCCCGAGGTGCCCCGCACGGCCACCATGGCGAGGCCCGGGGTGGCGACCCGCCGGGGTGGCACCTCGTGGCTGGCCGACCCCTACGTCGTGATCGACACCGCGCGGCTCCAACACTCGCTGCGCCTCGACGGTGTCCGGCTCGTGCGGGGCCGGGCCCGCACGCTCTCGCCGACCGGGGTCGACGTACCGGGCCACGGCACGGTCACCGGTCGCGTCGTGGTCGACGCCCGCGGTGCCCTGACCACGGGCCGCACCGTGCAGACGGCGTACGGCGTGGTGCTCGGCCGGTACGAGGCGGAGCCGCTGCTCGCCCGTGGCGACGGCCTGTTCATGGACTGGCGACCACACCACGGCGCCGACCCCGGGGGCCCGCCCACCTTCTGCTACGTCGTGCCGCTGGACGACGAGCGGGTGCTGGTGGAGGAGACCTCGCTGGCGGCCCGACCCGGCCTGGCGACGGCCGAGCTGCGGGCCCGCCTGAGGCACCGGCTGGCGCACCACGGCATCGCGGAGGCGCCCGACCGTCCCGAGGAGCGGGTCCGGTTCGCGCTCGCCGTACCTCTGGGCCGGGCGCAGTGGGCCGGTCGGGCGCCGGCCGTGCCCCGGATCGGTGCCGCGGCGCCTGTGGTGCACCCGGCCACCGGCTACAGCGTGGCCGCCTCGCTGCGACTGGGTCCGCTGCTGGCTGCGGCGCTGGCCGACGGGGCGGACGCAGTAGACCTGCACGGCCTGATCTGGCCCCGCTCCGCTCTGGCCACCCACGCCCTGCGGCTGCGCGGCCTGCGGGTGCTGACCAGCTTCGGGGCCGACGAGACGGACCGCTTCTTCGCCGCGTTCTTCACCCTCGCGCCGCACCACCAGCGCGCCTACCTATGCGGGCGCGACCACCCGGGCGCCACGATGCGGGCGATGGCCGCCCTGCTGCCCCGGTTGGATCCCGACCTGCGGCGCACGGTGCCGACCCGCGCGATGACGCGCGGCTGGGTCTCGCGATAGCCGGCGAGCGGGAGAGCACCCCCGGCCGGATCACCTCTCGCGCAGATCTCGTGCAGGGGGGCTTGCCCAGCCTTGGCCAGGGCGCGGTGGTCGCGAGACTTCACGTGATCGACACCTGCGCGTGCTGACACTTCTCTCGCAGGTCAGTATCTTTCAACCACGTCTGTCGACCTGAGCCCTCGGGTGGCACGGGACGCCATCTTTCCAGGAGCCCCCGTGGAGCGTCTCGCCCGGACCGTGATCCGCCATCGACTCGTCGTCAGCCTGTTCTGGCTGACCATGTTCGTCAGCGGCATGCTCGCCGCCGGTCAGCTGGGTGACCGGTTGACCTTCGACTTCTCCCTGCCCGGTCAGCCCGGCGACACCGCGGAGAAACAGCTGATGGAGACCTACGGGGTCAGCTCCTTCGACACCTTCGTCGCCGTCGTGACCGTGCCCGCCGGCGAGACGGTCCCCGGGAGCAGCGACGCGGTCGCCGGAGTCTTCGACGCAGCAGTGACGGCGGCCCCCGGCGTGCAGATCACCGACTTCGCGAGCACGGGTGACGAGGGCTTCCTCTCCGAGGACCAACGCACCACGTTCGCGCTCGTCCAGGGACCGCTGCCGGCCGGCTTCGGACCGGGGGTCGAGGCCACGCTTGGTCCGGCCCTCGCCCAGGCGGCCGACCAGGCCGGGTTCGAGAGCGGCCTCACGTCGTACGGATTGCTCTCCGCGGGCGGCGACACCGAGGGCCCGAGCGTGCTCGCCGAGACGCTGTTCGGCGCAGCCGGGGCCCTGATCGTGCTGCTCTTCGTGTTCGCCTCGTTCCTCGCGTTCCTTCCCCTGCTGATCTCAGCGGTGTCCATCCTGACCACGTTCCTGCTGGTGCTGGGCCTGACCACCTTCAGCGACGTGAGTTTCGTCGTGCAGTTCCTGATCTCGCTGATCGGGCTCGGCGTCGCGATCGACTACTCCCTGCTGGTGGTGTCGCGATGGCGGGAGGAACGCGCTCACGGTCGCGACAACGAGGAGGCCGTCGTGGTGGCCATGAAGACCGCCGGACACGCGGTGCTCGCCTCCGGTGTGACGGTCGCGATCAGCCTGGTCGCGCTCCTGGTGGTCCCGGTGCCGTTCCTGCGCAGCATGGGCATCGGCGGCATGCTGATCCCGCTGGTGAGCGTGGCCGTGGTGCTGACCCTGCTGCCCGCCCTGCTCTCCAAGATCGGGCCCCGTATCGACTACCCCCGGATCCGTAAGGAAGGTGTCGCGTCCCGGGGATGGAGCGCCTGGGCACGGGCGATCGTGCACCGTCGCTGGTGGGCTACCGGGGCCGCGCTGGTGATCCTGGCGGTGCTGATCTTCCCGGTGTTCGGGCTCAAGATCGGTACGTCGGGCATCGACTCGCTCGCCCGCAGCGGTGCACCGTTCGAGACCCTCCAGAAGCTGGAGGCGTCCGGGGTCGACAGCGGTGTGCTCACGCCCATCGTGGTGCTGGTGCCGGGAGCCGAGGCTCAGGCTGCTGCCGAGGCCGCGGCTGCGGTCGACGGGGTGCGTCTGGCCGCGGCCGGCACCGAGCGCGGCGGGCTGGCCGTTGTCCAGGTGGTGCCGACCCGCGAGACCGTCGACAGCTCGGGCAATGAGGTGGTCGACGGGGTTCGCTCGTCGGTCGAGGGCGCCGTCGACGGCGAGGTCCTCGTCACCGGCGCCGGCGCGACCGTCGAGGACTACTTCACGGCCGTCTACGACAAGTTCCCCTACGTGCTCGCCCTCATCGCAGTGATCACGTTCGTGCTGCTGGTACGGACCTTCCGGTCGATCCTGTTGCCCATCAAGGCGGTGCTGCTCAACCTGGTCTCGTTGGCCGCAGTGTTCGGGGCGGTCGTCTTCTTCTGGCAGCAGGGCCGCGGTTCAGACCTGGTGTTCAGCACCTCGGGCACCGGTGCGATCACCTTCTGGCTGCCTGTGCTGATCTTCGCGTTCCTGTTCGGGCTGTCGATGGACTACGAGGTGTTCATCCTGGCCCGGATGCGTGAGGAGTACGACAACACCGGTGACACCGCCACGGCGGTGATCACCGGGCTCGGTCGCACCGGGCGTCTGGTCACCTCGGCAGCCTTGATCCTGTTCTTCGCCTTCGCGGCCCTGGCCTCGGCCCCAGGCACCGACATCAAGGTGCTCGGCACCGCGTTGGGCGTCGGAATCCTGATCGACGCGACCGTCGTCCGTGCGCTGCTCGTGCCGGCGCTGGTCAGCCTCTTCGGCCGCTGGAACTGGTGGCTTCCCGACGGTCTCGCCAAGGTGCTGCGCGTCGAGCCCTCGCCGCTGGCCCCTCGCTAGAGCAGCGCCTCGAGGAGGTTGATCCGGCCCACCACCTGAGCGGCCGGGACCGTCTTCACCGTCGACGAGCCCACGCCCGGGCCGCGGACGCGGACGGACCGGTGGGCAGATCGGTGGCCAGGTCGGGGGGCAGGTCGAAGAGCGCACGGGGGTAGGCGCCCCGGACGAGCAGCACCACCGCGGCCACGAGCACGAAGACGAACAGGCCGCCACCCCACGTGCCGGTGCCATCACCCTGCCCGACGAACCAGCCGCCGCCGAGGAAGAACGCGACCACGAGGTAGTGCGGGATCGCGAGGAGCCACCACGTGACCAGGGCCAGCCCCCGCGACAGCTCGCCGGGAAAGGTGACCTCGAGGTGGGCGGGGTAGTCGGGCACCTCCTGCAGCGAGAACGGCGGGTGCTGGTCGGTGCCCAGGGCGCCGTAGGCGTAGGAGGCGACCCGCCACGTCCAGCGCAGGACGCCGACGTTGAAGTCGCAGATCGGGCGGGGGTAGCGACCCGTGGACAGGATCGAGACGAGAGCGACCAGGCTGGTGACCAGGTAGGCGGTCCAGAGAAGACCAGGATCACGTAGTGCGGCAGCGCGAGGACCCACTTGACCAGCCACAGCCAGCGGCTCAACCCCGGTTGCAGGGTGGCGTCGAGCCGGACGGGATAGGAGCGGGCCGGCTGGGGATTGGCGGTGGTGGTGGCCATGTGGCCAGCCCCACCGCGCTTCGGCCGCGAGGGGCAGGTGCCAACGGCACGCGTGCCTGGGACCTCAGGCAGCTCCTACGTAGGCCCGAGTCGCTGGCCTACGCCCTGGGCGTCCTGACGTCCTGACGTCCTGCAACCGGATCACCACGCTGCTGGTGCCAAGGACGTGGGCATCACGCTGCGCGAGTTCGAGTTCTCCGCGGGCGGCCACCGGGACCCGTCGGTCGTCGTCGGCGGCGCCGAGGGCAGCGCCCACTTCCGACATCTCCGAGGACCCGACGGGGTGGTGGTCGTTGCTGCCGCTGAACGGCGTCGTGAACCGGCTGGGCGGTCAGCGGCACGAACGTCGCCGAGCTTCTCTCTCCCCAAGTCATCGCCCCCGTGTGGACCGGGGTGCGCGGCCGAACCAGTGCCACCTGTGGAGGAGAGCCGGACCCGGGCGGCGAGCGTGCGTCCCACCGCCCCCGTGGCGTGGTCCGGGCACGCCGGTCAGGAGGGCCGAGCTGCTCGGTGCGGCAGGACGTCGCGCCAGGAGTGCTGAGGGGCGTAGCCGAGGAGCTCGCGGGCTTTGTCGATGCAGTAGAACGTCTCGTCGTGCCCCATCTCGCGACGCACCTCCACCCCGTCGTAGAAACGCTCCCGGATCTCCTGGGTCGACGCAGCCACGGACATGTCGGCGTTGGCGACATTGAAGACCTCATAGCCCAGCCCGTCGGTCTCCAGACAGCGTTGCGTGATCTGAGCGAGGTCACGGGTATCGATGTAGGCGAAGACGTTGCGGCGCCGCAACGACGGGTCGTCGAGGAAGGCCGGGAACAGCTCGGCGTACTCGTGCGGTTCGATGACGTTGTTGATCCGCAGGCCGTAGATGTCGGCGCCGGTGCGGGCCTGGAAGGAACGCGCGGTCACCTCACCCGCGACCTTCGACATGGCGTAGGCGTCCTCCGGGACCGTCGGGTGATCTTCGTCGACCGGCACGTACTCCGGTCGCCGCTCGCCCTGGGCGAAGCAGATCCCGTACGTCGTCTCGGAGGAGGCGAACACGATCTTGCGGATGCCGAGCCGCGTCGCGGCCTCGAGCACGTGGTAAGTGCTGAGGACGTTGGTCGCGTACGTCGTGCTGTCGGGCGCGAGCAGGATCCGCGGCAGCGCGGCGAAGTGCACCACGGCGTCGTACGCGGGCTGCTGCGCCAGCTCGAGCTCGGCCATCGTGGCGAGACCGGCCAGCGCGGAGTACGTCTCGCCCGCGTCGGTCAGGTCCACCCGCAGATCGGCCACCCCCGGGTGGTCCAGCGGGACGAGATCGGCGTTGGTGACGTGGTGGCCCTGGTCGGCGAGGTACGGCGCGACGTGCCTGCCGGCCTTGCCGCTGCCCCCGGTGAAGAAGATGCGCATGGCTGCCCCAACCACCTGGACCGTGCATTGCTTCCTCGTGCCGGCTCAGTCTGCTCCCCGACCGCCCCGGTCAGACGAGTAGCTCTCCACCATCACCCTCCGGCGGCAAGACGGTGCGGTCCGCTGGCACAGGAAACGCGGTGGTGGGTCTCAGGCTCCACGTGTCACCTCATGGAACGGAGGCGGGGCACCTGACGACGGACCAACCCGACCTACGCGCGGATGGCGTGCCGCAGTCGACGACTGATCAGCTCGACGGCGACGCTGACGGCGAACGAGGCGAGCAGCAGGGTGGTGACGACGGGGAACCGGAAGAAGTTGAGGTTGTCAGCCAGCAGTCGCCCCAGACCGGCGGCGCCGACGATGCCGACGACAGCGGTCTCGCGCACGCAGATCTCGAACCGGTAGAGCGTGTAGGTCACCAACTGCTGCGCCGATGCCGGTACGACGGCCGCGACCGTCGCCAGCGCGCCCGGCACTCCCGTGCGCACGAGGGCGTCCCGCGGCGCCGGGCTGACCGACTCCCACGACTCGGCGACCAGGCGCCCCAGAACCCCACCGGTGTAGATCCCGAGCGCCAGCGCGCCGGGGAGGACTCCGGGGAAGAGTGCGAGCAACGCGATCACCGCCCACACGGTCGGCGGCACCGAACGCAGGACCAGCAGCACCACGCGGGCGATGGCCCAGACGACCCACCGCACCGCTCGGGCGCCGAGGGGTGCTGGCGGTCCGCCGCTCCGCCGCGCCGCCACCGCCCACGGGGAGACGACCACCGTGATCAGCACCGCGATGCTCATCGCGAGCACCGCCATCGCCAGGGTGTCCAGCACCCCACCGGTCACGACCTGCCAGCCCGCGCTCGGCAGCGCAGGTGGCACCAGGTCCTCGAGGAGCCCGACGGTCAGCATCCGGGTGCGCTCGCTGGTGAGGCCGGACAACGAGACGCCCGACGCGATCCACGCGACGACCAGTCCGGGCACGACCGCGACCGCCGACCAGCGCGCCCACCGGGAGTGGGACCGTCGCGGGACCGAGGTGGTGCCCCCGGCCGACCACTCCGCGCAGCTCGCCACCGCCATGTCGGTGCGCAGCCGACCGCTCCAGGCGTCGACCAGCGCCGACAGCACGATCACCGCCGCGATGAGGGTCCAGACCTCGTCCCAGTTGCGCGAGCTGAGGCTGACCACCAGTTCCTGGCCGAGCCCGCCGACGCCGACGGCGCCGAGCAGCACCGTCGAGCGCACCGCGCACTCGAAGCGGTAGAACGAGTAGGAGAGCATCAGCGGTCCCGCTGGGGGCAGCAGGGCGAAGACCACCGCGGGCACGGCCGGCGCTCCCGCGTCACGCAGCGACCGCAGCGCTCGCGTCGGCAACGCGTCGAAGGTGTCCCCGAAGACCTGGGCGGTCTGCGCCCCGAACGGCAGCGCGATCGCGATGACCGCGACCAGGGGGTCGAGTCCGAGCACGCTGACGAGCAGCAGCGCCCAGACGAGCTCGTGCACGGACCTGATCGCGACCAGGACGCCGCGCAGCAGGCCTCGTACGAGGCGCACCGGCAGGGGGGGTCGGCGCGACCAGGCGACGTCGCTGAGCACCAGCCCGCCCAGCAACCCGATGACGAGTGCCCCGGCGGTGCCGAGCGCCGCGAACGCGAGCGTGGTGCCGGTTGCCTCGAGCACGACCCGGAGGAACTCGCCGTCCAGGCGCGGGCTGAGGGCCTTGGCCAGCAGATCCCCGATCAGTGGCACTCCGCCGGCGTTGACGACGTCGCTGTCCCCGGGAAGGGCACGCCGCAGGGCCCACAGGATCGGGAGCAGGATGATCAGCGCCCCGGCGACCCGGCGCAGCAGCACCTGACGTGCGCTCACCCGACCCGGTGGCCGCCGGTCGCCTGCGACGTCGGGGGCAGGGTCACGAGGCGGTCGGGAGCGGACGTCCAGCAGGTCGGTCATCGGCGTCTCACCGGCGATCCACCCTGCTGCTGGGTCGGTGACGGGGCCGGCTGCTCATCCGGTTGCTCATCCGGGCCTCAGGCCCGCGCGTAGAGGTCGTCGAGCGCGGCCGGGGGGAGGTCGTCGACGACGGCATCGAAGATCAGCCGGCCCTCACGCAGCCCGATGGCCCGGGTGCAGTGCTGTCGCGCCAGGAGGGGCTGGTGCAGCGTCACGACCAGCGCGCCGTCCGGGCGCGCCACGGGGCCGGCGTCGGGGTCGGCATCGAGTCCGGTGCCGCGGCGTACGGCCTGGCCCAGGAGCGCGAGCACCTCGGAGGCCCGGGTCGGGTCGAGGCTGGCGACGGGCTCGTCGGCCAGGACGAGCTCGGGTCGCTGGATCAGCAGCCGGGCGATCGCGACCCGTTGCCGTTCCCCGCCGGAGAGCCGTTCGGTGCGCTCGTGGACCGCCCACTCGAGCCCGACCGCCGTGAGAGCGTCGAGGGCCCGGCGGTCAGGCCGCGGCCACGCCAGCGAGGCCAGCGCCCGCGGCGTGCCCCACTCGGCCAGGCGACCGGCGTTGACGTTGTGGAGCACTCGCACCTGCTCGACCAGGTCCAAGCCCTGCGAGATGGTGCCCACCCGTCGCTGCAGCGCTCGACGCTCACGCGTGGACAACCCGGCCGGCGCCGAGCCGAGGATCTCCAGGCTGCCCTCGGAGGGTTCGAGGGAGCCGTTGAGCAGGGCGAGCAGGGTGCTCTTACCGGCGCCGCTGGGCCCCAGGACCGCGACGCGCTCGCCCTGCCGGATCGTCAGGTCGACGCCGGCGAGCGCAGGGGTCGCCCCGAAGCGGCGGCCCACCCCCTGCAGCCGGACGACGACCTCACCACTGGGTGTCTGGGTCACGCGAGAAGGTCCAGCTCCTCAGCGACGTCACGGATCTTGTCGTAGTTGGCGTTCTCGGTCGGGATGAACGAGGCGGCCCCGAAGAGCTCCAGGATGGCTGCGTCCTCGGGCAGGGCCGGGTCGAGGCCGAAGAGCAGGTCCTTGATCGAGTCCAGCGTGCCGTCGCCGTACACCTCGTCGATGTCGGGGCGGGCCAGCCAGTGGTAGTCGAAGTAGGGAGGGGTGCGGAAGAGCACCACGACCTGGGACACGTCGACCACCCCGGCCTCGACGGTGGCGTTCCAGACCTGCTCATTGACCGCACCCACCTCGAAGCTGCCGGAGGCGACGGCCTCGATGGTCGCGTCGTGGGAGCCCGAGAAGCCGGGCTCGCCCTGGAGGGCGTCGAGGGAGAGGCCGGCCTGGTCCATGAAGTACTGCGGCATCAGCCGACCCGAGGTCGAGGTCTCGCTGCCGAAGGTCAGCGACGAACCGGCGAGCTCGGTGAGCCCGGCGACGTCGTCGAACGGTGCGAGCCCGGACTCCTTGGTGGCGATGAAGAGGCTGGTGAACTCGGCGTCGATGTCGCGCTGGGCGAAGGCGACCGCGCCGTCCACCCGTTGTGCGGCCTGGACGCCGGTCAGTCCGCCCATCCAGGCGAGGTAGAGGTCGCCGACCTCGAAGCCACGGACGACGGCCGGGTACTCGGTCACCGGCGTGTAGGTCACCTCGAGCCCGGTCGCGTCGGCGAACCGGGCCGCCACGTCGCCGTACAGGCGGTTGAGGAGCTCGGGGTCCTGGTCCGGGATCGCCGAGATCGGCAACGGGTCGCTCGTCGGAGCTGAGCCACCCGTGCCGCCGCCCGTCGAGCTGTCGGTCCCGGCGGAGTCGTCGGTGCCGCACGCGCCGAGGAGGAAGAGACCCGACGCCCCGAGGAAGAGGCCGCGTCGGCTGGTCGCGAGCCCTGGGGGCACGACGGTCGAGGAGGGAGGAGTGTGCTTCATGGGCAGTGTCGCTTTCCGTGGTGCCAGCGGTGGGTCGGAGGGTTCAGGACGAGCTGACGAGCGGACTCTGGGGTGCGCTCGAGCGGGCCGGGGACCGCCCGACGAGGAGGGCGACCAGGGCGACCGAGAAATACACCGCCGCCGAGGTCGTGTTGCCACCGAGGATCGGGTCGGTGAACCCGAGCTGGGCGTGCAGGGAGAGCGCCGCGACCACGCCGAGGATCGCTGCGGCCCTCATCAGAGCGGGCCGCGCCATCCGGACCCCGACGAGCAGCAGCACGCCGACGACGACCAGCACCAGCGACCCGAGGAGGTTGTAGGCGCCGAGCGAGAGCGACGGGTCGCTCGACCCGAGCAACGGACCAGTGGCGGCGAGGGGGTCGCCGACGGAGCGGATGAGTGAGATCGCTCCCACGAGGACCGCGAGGCCACCCCAGACCTGGCCGAGCGTGCGCGCCGACGTGGTGCCGGCACGGACGCCGTCGGTGCCCAGGACCCGACCGGCGGCGGCGGAGACCAGCACCAGGTGGGCACCCACCATCAAGAAGTAGGACCAGGGCCACTCCTCGGGGGCGTACGCCACCGAGAGCCCGATCGCGAGCGACTGGGCGAGCCCCAGCAGCGCGGCCAACCGCACGTAGGTGCCGGTCAGCAGCATCACGGCCAGGGCGGTCTCGGCGATGAGCACGACCCAGCCGAACACGGGGAAGACCGGCAGGATGAGGTGCTCGCTCACCCACGCGTACGGCGCCAGCACCGGGTAGTCGACGGCGTACACGGTGTACTTGTAGAGCCCGTTGCCCGCGTCCTGACCGAAGTCGGGCGCACGCTTCCAGGACACGTTGTACAACCACATCAGGCCCAGCAGGATCCGCAGCACCGCGAAGGCGACCGACTGGGCACGGGCGTTGTCCTCGGGCGTGGGGTCGAACACCCAGCCAAGCGGGTTGCGGGCCGTCACCGGCCGTCCCTCACGCACAGCGGAACACCTCTCGTCCGGCCGCCGAAGCGGCGTCCTGGACCTTCAACGTGTCGCGCACGACCCCGAAGATCTCCTCGAGGTCGAGGGGCGCGTCGGCGATCCTCATGTGCGGGTTCGTCACCGCGACCGGGTGCCACCAGGCACCGTCCGCGGTGATAACCGGCTCGGGCTCGAGGGAGTCGATCGAGACGTGGATGCCGCCGTCGGCGAAGCCCTCGGCCGCGACCGGCCGGATCACCCGGTCCTCGGCGGCGATGCCTTCAGCGTCGAGACGCTCGTGCAGCTCCCGCACTCCCTCCGGGTCCTCGTCGAAGCGAGTGGCTGCGATCTTGACCCGGAAACCCAGTGAGTTGGCCAGGGCAATCCCGTCGAGGGCACGTGTCCACGAACCGGCGCCTCGCATCTTGTCGTGGATCTCCGGCGTCGCAGAGTCGAGGCTGACCTGCATGACCACGTCGCGGTCGATCGACTCCAGGAGCTCACGGCGGCGGCCACGCCCGAAGATCATCGCGTTGGTGAGGATCGTGCGCTCGAGACCGGCGGCGGCATCGACGATCTCCCCGAGCTGTGGGTGCATGAAGGGCTCGCCGCCGGTGAGGAGCAGCTCCTTGCCGCCCTGCTCGCGGAACTCGGCGAACAGAGGCCGCATCACGTCGGGATCGAGGCGACGGGCATCGGCCTTCGGCGAGGACTCTGCGCAGCAGTACAGGCAGGCGAGGTTGCAGTCGAAGTTGGTGTAGGCCCACAGGCGGTGACCGACCGGCGTTCGGTCGCCGATGCTGAAGACCGTCCCGGCATCGGGTTGGGCGTCGTCCACGGCCCTGGCCCCGTCCTTGCGGACCGAGAACCACCACGGGCCGGCCGTGGTCTCTGCCAGGTGGTCTGCGACCTCGTGTCCGACCAGCTCGGCCCAGACCGGCAGGTCGGTGACGACACTGGCCTCGGCACTGCGGATCGCGAGCACGTCTCCCGCCTCGAGGCGGCGCATGGCGCGGGTGATGAGGAGCAGCAGACCGCTGCCGCAGTCCATGTCGCCCCCGTCGATCAGCTTGGCGACATCGCCGAGCGGGGTGCTGGTCGGTAACGTAGTTGTCTGGGACACACAGCAAACCTACGGGAACTGCCGATACCGGGGGGCGAACACTCATCACGAAGTCGTGACGGGATGCCGCCGGCTGCGCCCCCGCCTGGCTGCGGGCTATCGTCACACGATGGTCGACGCCGAGCTGTACCGCCCTGAAGACGCCGCCGCTCGGTCGGACTACTGGGAGAACGTCCACGACGGCAAGGACGTCGACGGGGTCTCGTGGTGGCAGTCGGTGCCGGAGCTGTCGCTGGGGTTGGTCGACGAGACGGGCCTGGGGATCGACAGCGCCGTGATCGACGTGGGCGCCGGCTGGTCCACCCTCGTCGACCACCTCGTCGAGCGTGGCTACACCGACCTCACGGCGATCGACCTGTCGGTGACCGCGCTCACCACGGTGCGCGAGCGCGTGGGAGAGATCCCCGGACGGCTCGATCTCGATGTCGCCGATGTCCTCGACTTCCGGCCGCCCCGCACGTTCGCCTTGTGGCACGACCGGGCGGTCTTCCACTTCCTCACCGAGCAGGACGAGCGCGACGACTACCGGCTCTCGCTCGCACACTGCCTGGAGCCCGGCGGCTTCGTGGTGATCGCCACCTTCGGTCCCGACGGCCCGCTGACCTGCAGCGGGCTGCCGATCGTGCGCTACACCCATGAGGAGCTCGCCGCCGAGTTCCCCGACTACCGACTGCTCTCGACCAGCGGCGAGGACCACGTCACGCCCTGGGGCACGCGCCAGCAGTTCACCGCGATCCTGCTGCAGCACGAGGCCTGATCACCGCGAGCCGCCCGACCTGGCTCAACGGCTGGCTGTCCTCGCCTAGGGCCACGCGCACCTCTACGGTGTATGCCGACCGACCGATTTCTCGAGGTCGACGGCACGTGGGCATATCGGCCCGACCCCGTTTCCGCTGGTGAGGGCCCGTGTGCCGGAGCCGCCTGCCGGAATCGAACCGACGACTTTCTCTATGCGAAGCCGATCTCGGACAGGACCGTTACGCGTGGCTAGCCAGCCATACACCGGACACCAATCCTGGGACCGAACTCCGTGAGGCAAGTATTCAGAGCGCACTCGACACGGGGGGGCTGTCCGGGGCGCGGCGGTAGTCGGGCAGTGGACGCGCGGGCTCGGACTGGAGCAGCATCACCGGGTTGCTGAAGGCGACGCGCCGGCCGGTCGCGTCGACAACGTTGAGCCGGACGAAGCATGATTGTGTTGCGTCGATCCCAACGGTTGCTTGGCCCGCGGTGAAAGCGGTACTGGGCAGAGTCGTCACCACCGCAGTCCCCGGGTCGAGGCTGTTGCTGTAGTCCACCGGGCCGCGGACGACCTCTACGTAGGAGCCGGTCGAAAGGTCCAGCGCCGTGACGGTCAGCTCACGAGAACGAGCCCCGGGTTTGATGGACACCGATCCCATCGGGTTGCCCTCGACGCTTGCGTTGAGGTAACCGTTGAACGCGCCAAGCTCACCGACAAAGACCTGACCGCGCCTTAGTGCTGCCAGAAGATCGGCCTCGGAGGACGACGCCGCCCAGGTAGTGGTAAAGAACCGGTTCGGATCCTTCGCCCAAGACCCACTGGTTCCCGCGTGGTTGTCGTTGACGCCTGTGGCTGTCACCCAGAACCCGTTACGGATGAAGGTGTCAAAGAGCCCAAGATGTGTCTCGAGACCCATTCCGGAGCGCTGACGGAAGCCAGACTCCACGATATCGACACCGCCCACCTCCCGGTTCAAGAAGCGACTCGCCACAGATCGACGCTGCGTGTCCTGCTGAGCTTGTGAGACGAGCGCTCCTGTGCCGCTTCCGAAGGGATGGTTCAGCGCAGCTAGTCCCCCGCCCTGATGAATCAGGTTCGAAGCGTAGGCAACAATGTCCGTGGGCTTTGTTGTCTGGTGCTGGATAAGGTGCTGCTCCCCGCCGAACCAGTTGACATGCTCGGATGATGTGGAGACCTCGACGCCGCGGCCAACGGCTAGCCGCGGGTACTGCTCGACATACTGGCGCACCATGTCGCTTTGCGTCTGCAGCGGCTGGTCGCCCGCCGTTGACGTCCTGTTGAACCGTAGGTATCCGAAGTAGGCGCGGGCTAGCGTCTTGGCCTGGCTGGTGACACCTAGCCGCAGATCGACGAGTGCGTTGTCTGTGGCCACGATGTCGGGCCAGATGGCGGCAATATCGGACGCCATGTCAAGGGTGAGAGTGGTGAACGCTCCAGGCGGCGCCTGGATCGTGACGACCCCGAGGAGGCCCTGTGCCGTTCGGCTGGGCGCCGCCGTTCCGACCCGGTAGGAAAGCTGACAACTGCCCGCTAGACGTCCCGCCGTTGCCGGCCGGTACGACAAGGTGATCAGGACCTCGGCCCACGCGTTCGGGCCGATGAGGTCCGGGAAGACGTCCAGTAGCAGCTGCTGGCCGGCGACATTGGTGCGCTGGCACTTGTTGGCGGCGATCCCGTCCATGAGGCAGCGACGGGACGCGGCGGCACTGCCTGAGCTGGTGGCCTCGACTTTGAGCGACCCCTTTGAGCCACTCGGATCAGCAGGACTGGTCGGCGCGCTCACGATGCCGGTCGACGAGGAGGCCAGAGACCCAGAGGTCGCCGGTTTCCACGTATATGAGCCGCCTTCTACGACCTCCGTCAGCCCAGTGAAGTGGAACTCACGAGGCGCCCGGTGCGCGCTCATGCGCCAGTCGTGATCGGTTGGCCAGAACACGTCGAAGCCATTTCGCGCTGCCTCTTCCAGCTGACTGTGCAAGCTCGCCGTGCCCTCGCTGAAGCTGGTGTGCACATGCATAGCCCCGCGCAGAGCTGTCATGTTTCCGATCATCGGTGCGGTCAGCGCCGGACCCAGTGCAAGCGCTTCGCCGCCAAAGGCGGCCAGACCTGACGCGCCCACCACTTGCAAGAAGTCCCGCCGAGAGATGTCTCGGGACCCAAGAGAATTCACCATGCTTTCCCCCTGCCCGGATACCAGCTAGATGAGAACCGGATACGTTCAGCCAGGCGCTCCTATGAAGAGCTTCCCTCTCCCCAGAGGTCCCTTGTGCCCACGTGAGCGATGGCGACCATCGCTCGGTCACAACCCTGCACGCTAGTCGATGCCAACGCAGCATGTCGAGTGCGACTGGTCAATGATCGCCAGGGCGAGTACTCCTCGCTCACGGCTGCTGCGGCGGTCGTGGGCAAGCAGCTCGGTGTCGGTCACGAGTCCGTGCGTCGTTGGGTGGTCGAGTCCAGGTCGACGGCGTCCAGCGTGCCGGGGCGAGCACCGAGGAGCTGGCCGGGATCAAGGCGGTCAAGCCGAGGCCAGCCGGCTTGAGGATGACAACGCGATCTTGAAGTCCGCGACGGCTTTCCTCGCCGGGGAACCCGACCTCCGCAACCGCTGATCATGGGTTTCATCGACACCATGAGAAGCCAAGGCCACGCGGTCGAGTCGATCTGTCGGGTCCTGCGCGAGCAAGACTGTCAGATCGCCGCGCTACCGGGCCTGGAAGCGAGCAGGGCGCGTCGTCGCGCCCCGAATCGCGTCCGATGCCCACGTCGTCGACGCCGTGCGCGACATCGCCTGGACGACCAAGGTTGACGTCGACGGCGTCGTGGTGCGCAAGCTGGCGCCCGAGGGCCTTGACGGGCGCCGGAAGATAACCGCCTACCTGCGCGCCTCACCGTCATGCCCGAAGCCAGCGCCGGCGCGGTGGACCGCGCGATGCGAACCCTCGGGCTCTCAGGGGTCAGGCGTGACAAGGGCATCGGGGCGACGACCTCCTTCAAGGACAGCACAAGGCAGCAGCGTCGCCGTGATAACCCCCGAGAACGCCGCAACCATCGTCAGCACCGGCAGGTCAGCAGCGGACCTACCGCCGACCCAGCCCGCGGTCGCACTGCACGATCTCTCCGGCCACAAAGGTCGTGCGGTCCGCGGGATCGGTCGGGGCGCACAGCGGACGGAGTTGGGCGACCTTGGCCCGCAGTTCGTCCGTGCTTTGGGCCACCACACCATGGTCGGATCGATGGGCCGGGTCGGCGCCGCAGGTGACAACGCCGCCATGGAGAGCTTCTTCAGCCTGCTCCAAAAGAACGTCCTCAACAAGAAGGCCTGGGCCACCCGCGAGGAGCTCCGGATCGCGATCGTCACCTGGATCGAGAGGACCTACCACCGACGCCGCAGGCAGGACTCGCTGGGCCGATTGACCCCCATCGAGTTCGAGACCATCATGACCGCACCGGCCACTCAGGCCGCGTGACCCCACCTGTCACCTGATAGTGCAGCAGACCCGGGGCTGTCCCCCACACGTCCCCAAGCCTGGGCTGACGTCGAGACAGGCCCGGTTACAAAAAGCCCCGGAGACAACGAAAACCTCAGGTCAGCGGGCTGACCTGCGGCTAGATGTGTGGTGCGCCTGGAGAGATTCGAACTCCCAACCTTCTGATCCGTAGTCAAATGCTGAGCTTCGGCGATCAGAGGTTTCAGGGGACATTCGTGGGACTTTGGCCCGCACGACCGGCGACCACGGCGATCTCCCGTTGCATCCCTGCAGGTCAGAGGCCCTTCGTGGAGCCGCCTGTCGGAATCGAACCGACGACCTTCTCATTACGAGTGAGACGCTCTACCGACTGAGCTAAGGCGGCGCGCTGCCAGGACCAGGTCGAGGACCCGGTCGGGCAACGCGGGGAACTATACGGAAGGCCGCCACGGGCGACCTAACCGGTGTATCGACGTGGTGCGGCCGGGTGCTCAGGCCGCGGCGGGCGTACGCCGCGGGGTTGCGGCGGCGCGGCCGGTGAGCAGGTGCTGCTCGACCCCGCACCAGCAGGTGAAGGAGACCTCGATGCCGTGGTCGGTGTTGTCGAGCGAGGTGACCTGGCTCGGGAAGATGAGCTGGCGGCGTTCGCAGGCGGTGCAGGCGTGAAGGAACATGACGGGCCTCCCTCGGAGGGTTGACGGGGCGTGGTCTGACTAGCATGACGCGCCGCCAGTCATAGGGGTAGCCTCTCTTTCTGTTGACTCCCAAAGGAAATAACTATGCTTTCGCTGCACCAGTTGCGCTGCTTCCTCAGCGTCTACGAGCACGGGTCGTTGACGGCGGCCGCGGACGAGCTCGGCTACGCACAACCGTCGATCTCCGAGCAGGTCCGCGGCCTCGAGAAGACCCTCGGCGTGCAGCTGTTCCGCCGCGTGGGTCGAGGGGTCGTGCCCACCACCGTGGCCGACACCCTGCGCCCGCACGCCGAGCGCACCATCGCCGCGGCCGAGGAGACCCTGCAGGCCGCGCGGCAGGTGCGCCGCTTCGAGACCGGCACGATCCGGTTCGGCATGTTCGGGGTGGCCCGGCTCTACGCCGGCGCCGGGCTGGTCGCCGACGTGCTCGCGCGGCACCCCGGCGTACGCGTGGAGCTCGTGGGCCAGAACTCCTCCGAGGTGCAGGAAGACCTGCGCCGGGGTCGGCTCGAGGCCGCGATGATCGCCACCCCGTACGTCGACAGCGCAGGCATGCAGGTCACGCCGGTCGCGCGCGACGAGCTCGTCTACGTCAGCGCCGACCCCGAAAAGCTCACCAGCCCGGTCACCGCCAAACGGCTCTCGGAGGCCAGCTTGGTGATGCCCGACACCACCTTCCGCGCCGACGACTCCGTGCGGCTGCTGCTGCGCCAGATGCTGCACGAAACCGGCCGGAACCCGCAGACCCGGATCGAGGTGGAGGACCCCGAGATCGCCGTCGAGCTGGTCGGCATGGGGCTGGCCGACTCGGTGCTGCCCAAGGGCGCGGCCCAGCAGCTGCTGCCCCGCCTCGCCCCGCACGCGGGCTGGGTCTCGCTGCGGCCGCGGCTCTACGACACGTTCGCGGTCGTGCACCGGGCCGGCGCGACCCTGTCACCGGCGGCCCAGCTGATGATCGAGCTGGCCACCAAGCGGATCCAGGCCGTGTCCGACCCGCTGTAGCGACGAGCCGTCAGCACTCCAGGCCGTCCTCGGGCACCGCGTCGTCGACGAGGTAGCTCTCGAGGGTGTCGTCGATGCACTCGTTGCCGGAGTTGTAGGCGGTGTGGCCGTCGCCGTCGCGGCTGACCAGGACGCCGGACTCCAGCTGGCCGGCCAGGTTGACGGCCCACTGGTAAGGCGTGGCCGGGTCGCGGGAGGTGCCGACCACGACGATCGGGGCTGCGCCCGCACCAGTGATGGTCGGGGCCAGCGCCGCGGCCTTCGTCTGCACGCCCGAGCAGTTGGTCAGGCTCCACGCGAACACCGCTCCGAAGGTCGGCGAGGCCGCCTCGAACTCCGCGACCTGCGCGGGCACCTCGCCGGCCGTGATCGAGGACGAGTCGTCGAGACAGTTGATGGCGTAGTTGGCCTCGGTGCTGTTGTCGGTGTAGCCGTCGGCCCCGCGCGAGGTGTAGAGGTCGGAGAGCTGCAGCAGCAACGTGCCGTCGCCGCCCATGCCGGAGCGCAGGGCCTGGCTCAGCACGACCCAGTAGTCACGGTTGTAGAGCGGCGCCACGATGCCGTAGAACGCGTTGCCCACCGTCAGGTCGCGGTCCAGGTCGGTCGGCAGCGGGTTCTCGTCGACCTGGTCGGTGAACGTCTTGATCGCGGCGATACCCGTGTCGACGTCCTCACCCAGGAAGCAGGAGGACGTCTCGTCCACACAGTTCTGCACGTAGGCCCGCAGCGCGGTCTCGAAGCCGGTGGCCTGCTGCAGGTTGAGGTCACGGTTGGTCAGCGTCGGGTCGACCGCCCCGTCGAGCACGAACCGACCCACCTTGGTCGGGAACAGCTCGGCGTAGGTCGCACCCAGCTTGGTGCCGTACGACGCACCGAAGTAGTCGAGGCGGTCGCGGCCGAGCGCCGCCCGCAGCACGTCCATGTCGCGGGCCGCCTCCACGGTCGAGACGTGGCTGGCGAGATCGCCCGACAGCTGCACGCAGCCGGCCCCGATCCGCTGGGTCGCCTCGGCGTAGGCCTGCGTCTCGGCCGGGGTCTCGGGGTCAGGGTCGCCGGCGACGTAGGCGTCGAGCTGGGTGTCACTGAGGCAGTCGACCGGGTCGCTCTCACCGGTGCCGCGGGGGTCGAAGCCGACGATGTCGAAGTTGTCGGTCAGCCGGTCCCGGAAGACCTGGGCGGCGGACGCGGCGTAGCTGGTGCCGGGTGCTCCCGGGCCGCCCGGGTTCACCACGAGGGAACCGACCCGCTGGTCCGGCTCGGCGGCGGGCACCTTCAGCAGGGCCAGGTCGATGGTCTCGCCCGTCGGCTGCTCGTAGTCGAGCGGCACGCTCAGCGTGGCGCACTCGTTGCCCTGGCCGCATGCGCTCCAGTCGAGGGTCTGGGAGTAGTAGGTGTCCAGGCCCGGCGACGGCGACTTGGACGCACCCGGATCCGGCTGGTCGCCGACCGGCTCGCGCGAGGGTGCCTGGCTGGGGGCCGCGGGGGACGAGCCGCGGTCGTCGCCGCGGGAGGAGGCCAGCGCCGACAGGGCCGCCACCGCACCGCCGACCACCAGGACGAGGGCCAGGACCCCGGCGACCACGGTCACGACACGACGACTCACCGAGCACTCCCTTCAGAAACGAGCAGAGACACCATCATCGCCTCGAGCGCCAAGGCGATGGGCACGTTGAACTCCAACATCTGCTCGCGGGCCTCGAAGATCGAGTCGATCCGGCGGAGGTTGAGCTCGGGGGTGGCGGAGCGGACGACGGTCTCGACGTCGGGCCGGATCTCCTCGTTGACCAGCGTCCCGACGGCCCCCGAGGCCAGGGCGATCGCGTCCCGGTAGACCGAGACCAGGTCCATCAGCGCCCGGTCCACCATGTCGAGGTGGCGGCGCTTGGCCCGGGTCTTCTGGCCCCGCTCGAGCGCGGCCAGGGCCGGGGAGTACTCACGCGGGCGCCGCCCCCGCTCGACCACGCCGTACGTCGTGTCGAGGTCGGTCTTCTCGCGGGCGTCGAGCTGCCCGGTCAGCGCGTCGGCCTCCTCCTTCGTCATCTCGACCAGGTTGGTGGCCGCGCGCATGCAGGAGCCGAGCGACGTCAGGCGGGCCGGGTAGGCCACGACCTCGCGGCGCCGGTTGCGGGTCGCCTCGTCACGGGCCAGCGCCCTTGCCCGGCCGATGTGGCCCTGGCTGGCGCGGGCGGCGTACGCCGCCAGCGCCTCGCCGACGCCGTCGCGACGCACCAGGAAGCCGGCCACCTCAGCGGTGCTGGGGGTGGTGAGGGTGACCAGGCGGCAGCGGGAGCGGATCGTGGGCAGCAGGTCCTCGACGGTGGGGGCGCACAGCATCCAGACCGTGCGGGGCGTCGGCTCCTCGATCGCCTTCAGCAGGGCGTTGCAGGCCTGGTCGGTGAGCCGGTCGGCGTCCTCGATGACCAGGATCTGCCAGCGTCGACCGGCCGGGGCGAGCGCGGCCCGGCGGACCAGGTCACGTACCTCGTCGACACCGATCGACAGCTTCTGGGTGGTGATCACGTCGACGTCGGCGTGACTGCCGGCCAGCACGGTGTGGCACTGGTGGCAGGTGCCGCAGCCGACACCCGTCTCGCACTGCAGCGCGGCGGCGAACGCAATCGCGGCGTTGGAGCGACCCGAGCCCGGCGGCCCGGTGAACAGCCAGGCGTGGCTCATGCCGTGCCCGGACGCAGCGGTGGCCAGGCTCTCGGCCACCGCGCGCTGTCCGACCAGGTCGTCCCACACCGTGGCGGCCGCCGGCAGCGTCGTCACCGGACCCTCCGGGTCGCCCGGACCAGCCACGGCAGCACGCGTCGGCGCACCTGCTCGGCGATGTCGTCGACCGGGGCCCGGGCGTCGATGACGAGGTAGTGCTCGTCGTCCGCGGCAGCCATCCGGGTGAACGCCTCGCGCACCCGCTGGTGGAACTCCAGGGACTCGCCCTCGATCCGGTCGCGACCCTCGAAGCGCCCGAGCCCCTGCGCCGGCTCGAGGTCGAGGACCACGGTCAGGTGCGGGCGCAGGTCGTGGGTCGCCCACCGCGCCACCCGCTCCACCTCCGCGACCGGCAGGGGTCGCCCGGCGCCCTGGTAGGCCAGCGTCGAGTCGACGTACCGGTCGGTGATGACAACGCTGCCGCGCGCCAGCGCGGGCGCCACCACCGTGTCGACGTGCTCGGCCTTGTCGGCGGCGTACAGCAGCGCCTCCGTGCGGTCCGAGAGCTCACCGGTCTCGGGGCTCAGCACGATCCGACGCAGCTCGCGACCCACGAGCGTGTCGCCGGGCTCGAAGGTGAGCAGAGCGTCGTAACCCTCGTCGGTCAGCCACTCGCGGAGTCGCCGCGACTGCGTGGACTTACCCGAGCCCTCGCCGCCCTCGAAGCACACGAAGACCCCGCGGTCGACGTAGACACCGGGGTAGCTCACGGCGACGAACCTACGAGGTCGCGCCGACAACAGCGAGCGCAGGGCCCGCGGCGCCCCTTCCACAGGTTGCCTGCGACCCCTCCCGTACGGCGCCCCGCGTGGTTAACCTGAGCGCGACGTCGAGTTCGCTCGGGAAGGGATGTCACATGAGGCCACCACTCCTCGTCGTGTCGCTGCTCGTGGCGGTGGTCCTCGTCGGCTGCGCGGACGACCCTGAACCGGAGGCCGCGCCTTCTGAGTCGACGACCCCACAGTCGAGCGCGGCACCGAGTCCCCTATCAAGCTCACTGGCTCCGTCCTCAAGCCCGACTGTCGCCGAAACCGAGTCGGCAGCCGACTTTATTCAGCGTTGGCTGGACCTCAGCACGAACATGCAAAGTTCGGGCGACGCGACTGAGTATCTTGCGATCACATCGAACTGCAAACCATGCAAACAGCTTGCCCATCGCGTCGAGCGTTACTACCGAGCCGGCGGTTATGTGCGATTTGGGGGGCAGCAAGCGATTTCGTCGGAGAAGGTTCCGTCCACAGGTGGCGTCACGGTACTTCGCACCGTTGTCGAGGCCGAACCGACTCGGTACAGGACCTCGGCGTCGGCGCCGGTACAAACGTTCGAAGGGGGACAAGAAACGCTTGAGGTCGTTCTAATTGGCTCCCCTGCAAGCGGCTGGTCGTTGAACAACTACCTACGCGTTGCCCGATGAAGAATCTTGGATTCGTTCTCTCGATGTTCGTGGTGGCGGCCACCTTCGTAGGGATCGCGTCCGGCGCCCACTCAGCGCCGTCATGCGCATCGGCCGCGTCCTTGAACACGGTGACCTCTCAATGCGTCACTGAAGGACAAGACGTGGATCAAGCCGTGAGCTCGGTGCCCCAGGGCACGGTCTATGAAAGCCGCATCATCTGCGCCGAGGGCGCCGCCACCGGCCTGTGCACCAACCCGCAGTACTGCGCTGCACCACCCGGATCCATCCGCCACACCATCTTCCGGAGCGAGGACGGCGGGCAGACGTTCGTCCAGATCGGCGAGGCCTGTCTGCTGCCCGATCAGGCCCCCGATCCCGCAGCCCCCGTCATCACCCCCGACCTCGTAGCCGCGGCGTTCGCCGAGCTCGACTGGCCCCGGTCCGAGCTCACCATCCAGCCGCCAGGCGGACGCACCCTGGTCAACCTGGCCACGAACTTCCTCACCACCAACACCGCGGCCACCAGTCAGACCGTCCCGCTGCTCGGGCAGCAGGTCGAGATCGAGGCCACCCCCGCCTCCTGGACCTGGCAGCACGGTGACGGCACCACCCAGACGACCGACCAGCCCGGCACGGCGTACCCCGACCTCACGATCACCCACACCTACCTCGACGCCGACACCACCGCCAGCGTCTCGGTCGACACCACCTACACCGGCCGCTACCGGATCAACGCCGGACCCTGGAACGCCATCCCCACCACCCGCACCATCACCGGGACCCCCGCGGCGCTCCAGATCGTGCCCGCGACCCCGCAGCTGGTCGGCGCGCAGTGATGGTGATGCTCGACCGGGGACTCAGCGCTCGGGTGGGGCAGGACGCAACGCACCTCACTGCCTCGTGATGAACGCGACCTTCCCGTCACGAAGCGTGGTGGTCCGGTAGGTCGGGTCGTGAGCACGGGCGTGGTGGCGCGGGCAGAGCAGGCGGCCGGTCGTCACGTCCGTCGTGCCGCCCAGGTGCCACGGGATCTGGTGGTGGGCGTGGCAGAGCCCGGGTGGCCAGTCGCACCCCTGCGCCGTGCAGCCGCCGTCACGCAGACCGAGGGCGATGCGCTGGGTCTTGGTGTGGAAGCGGGTCTGCCGGCCCAGGTCGAGGACCTGCGACGACGTGCCGAGGACCGCGGGGATGATCCCGGCCTGGCAGGCGAGTCGACGGGCTTCGGATGCGGTCAGGGACTCGCCGGTGTCGAGCTGGGCGAGCAGGCCGTCGAGGGGCATGGTGACGACCACGGTGGCGGCGACGCCGCCGGCGTCGGGCAGCCGGTCGGCGGGGTAGCGCTCCACGTAGTGCAGGAACGCCCGGCCCAGCTTCTCCGCGCTCGGTCGGAGGACGGCGCGGCCCTCGACCGCAGCCTGGTGCTTGGGTGCAGACAGAGCGAGCAGCGCCTTCCTGAGCATCGCACCGTGCAACGCGGGCAGGGTGAACCGGCCGTGGACCTTTCCCTGGCCGTCGTCGACCATCGAGAACCGCGCCGCGGCGGCGGCGTCGCGCTCCTGGGACGCCAGGATCGCGGCCTCGTGGGCCTCACCCACCTCCGGCGCCACGACGGACAGCAGGTGCTGGCCGAGCTTGCGGAGCGCCTTGGCGTCGTGGCTGCGGGCCAGCGTCAGCAGGTGGGTCTCCGCCTGCTCGAGCACGCCCTGATCCAGACCGGCGGGCAACGCGTCGAGGGCGTCGATGATCACGCCAGCCTGGTCGGCCAGCAGATCTCCGAGCGCCCACGCGGCCGCCAGCGCCGGGCGTCCTCTCACCCGTGACGCCAGCACGGTCTTGCGGTGCGCCGCCGCCCGGGTCTGCTGCGTCTCGTGCGCCCACCAGGTCGCGGTCGACGTGGCCCCGTTCAGGTCCTCGACCGCGACGTCCTGGGCGTGCGCGGCCAGGCGCAGCTCGAGCGCCGCCACCCGGGCGGCGAGCCGTGTCAGTGAGGCCAGCGCGTGCGCGGCCTCCGTCTGGGTCATCGACCAGACCGGCAGGTCGGGCGCCGTGTCGAGCTCGTCGTGCAGCCGGGCGGCCAACGCCGAGACCGGGTGGCCCCGCGTGGGTGTCGGCGGCTGCGTCATGACCCCATTCAAGCCGCCGGCGCCGACATTGCGACGCCGACATCAGGGGTCATCCACAGGGCTCGATCAACCCGCCGCCAGCGCGCGGCTGACCCGCGTCATCGAGGTCACCAGGCCCTCAACGACGCCGCCGGCGAACCGGTCGGCCGGGCCCGAGACCGACAGCGCGGCTAGGACCAGGCCACCCACCTCGACGGGCACCGCGACGCAGCGGATCCCGGTCTCCTGCTCCTCCTCGTCACCCGCCCACCCCTGCCCGACGACCAGATCCAGCTCGCGGTCGAAGGCACCGAGGTCGGTGATGGTGGCCGGGGTCCGCCATGGCAGCCCGGTGCGGCCCAGGACCGCGAGCGCCTGGTCCCGGGGCAGACCGGCCAGCAGCACCTTGCCCACCGCGGTCGAGTGCGGCTGCACGTGCCGGCCGACCTCGGCGAACATCCGCAGGGTGTGCGGCGAGGAGACCTGGGCGACGTACACGACCTCGTCGCCCTCGAGGACCGCGAGGTTCGCGGTCTCCCCCGACAGCGACACGAGCTCGACGAGGTGGGGTCGGGCGCTGCGCGCCAACGAGCGCAGGGCTGCGTCGCTCAGACGGACCGCGGAGCTGCCCATGCTGTACTTGCGGCCCTCGCTGCGACGTACGTAGCCCCGCGCCTGCATGGTCTGCAGCAACCGGTGCACGGTGCCCTGGGGCAGCCCGGTCCGCTCCGCGATCTCCACGATCCCCAGCGGCTGCGGGGCGGCCGCGAGGCACTCGAGCAGGTCGAGGGCACGATCCACCGACTGGACGGACCCGGGCGGGGGGGGGGCCGGGGGGGGGGGGCGCAAAAAAAACGCCCCGCGGGGGGGGGGCCCACCCCGGGCCCGCC
>JAJAYJ010000073.1 GCA_026786275.1 Nocardioides sp.
CGGGGCGGCGGCGCCCGGCCCCGGCCCGGGCGGGGGGGGGGCCGGGGCCGGGGGGGGGTCGTCGCCCACGCCCGCGGCCGACGTCCAGGGGTGCGGCACGCACGATCATCGCCAGCGAGAACCGGCCGGGCGTGGCCCGGGCCTCGACTCCGGAGGCCAGGGTGGTGAGCACCTGCCAGCCGAAGCTGTCCTCGTCCACGGCCACGGGGGCCTCGGAGGGTACGGCGACGTGCACGGTGAGCTCGCCGGGCCGCATGAAGAATTCACAGGTCAGGTCGGCACCGGCGTCGGCCCGGGGCAGGACCAGGGCGCAGGCCTCACCCACCGACATCCGCAGGTCCTCGATGTCGTCGAGGGTGAAGTCGAGTCGCGCGGCCAGACCGGCCGAGGTGGTGCGCAGCACCGAGACGTAGGCACTGTCGGCGGGCACCCGCAGCTCCACGTCGGCTCGTGCGTGGTGCGGGGCGCCCGCGGCGTCCGTGTGGTCGGCGTCTTCGGGGTTGTCGGGGGTGTCGGGCAGCGACATGCCAGGGGAGCCCTTCGTTGCTGGGACGTGCGCCGAGGTTAACCGGGCCGCGGCCGTGCGGGGCGCGTACCCGGCCCGGACGCGTCGAAACCTGCCGGCCGACCCGGTCCGGCGAGACCGCGGCGCAGGGTGCCCGGCGTTGTGTCACGATGACGCGGGGCGAACCCCCTTGCCGCGCGATGGTTCCGCGACCCACCACGGTCACGTCGAGCCGCACGCCGCACCGATGGTCCCACCCCCACCAACACCTCCCGAAAGTTGTGCTGATGGCTGACGGTTCGCACCCCCACGCCGGTGATCCCGTGTTCGACCTGCACCTCGCAGGCAAGATGGAGATCCGGTCGACAGCGCCCCTGACCAGCCGCGAGGACCTCTCCCTGGCCTACACCCCGGGTGTCGCCCGGGTGTGTGAGGCCATCGCAGCCGATCCCGCCCTGAGCCAGATCTACACCTGGGTGCCGAACACGGTGGCCGTGGTGACCGACGGCACGGCCGTCCTGGGCCTGGGTGACATCGGACCCTCGGCGGCAATGCCGGTGATGGAGGGCAAGGCGGTGCTATTCAAGCAGTTCGGCGGGGTCGACGGCATCCCGATCTGCCTCGACACCACCGACGTCGACGAGATCATCGAGACCGTGGTCCGGCTGGCGCCGAGCTTCGGCGGGATCAACCTCGAGGACATCTCGGCGCCGCGCTGCTTCGAGATCGAGGACCGTCTCAAGGCGCTGCTCGACATCCCCGTCTTCCACGACGACCAGCACGGTACGGCGGTCGTCGTGCTCGCCGCGCTGACCAACTCGCTCAGGCTCACGGGCCGCAACCCGGAGTCGACCCGCGTGGTGATCTCCGGCGCCGGTGCCGCGGGGGTCGCGGTGGCCAAGATCTTGCTCGAGGCCGGGATCAAGGACCTCGCGGTCACCGACCGCAAGGGCGTGATCCACTCGGGCCGTGACGACTTGACGCCGGTCAAGCGGGCCCTGGCCGTGATCACCGCGGACCAGACAGGCCGCACCGGCTCGCTGGCCGACGTGCTGACCGGCGCCGACGTCTACATCGGTGTCTCGGGCGGCACGGTGCCCGAGGAGGACGTGGCGCGGATGGCCGACGAGGCGATCGTCTTCGGCCTGGCCAACCCGATGCCGGAGGTGCTGCCCGAGGTGGCGCGCCGCCACGCCCGCGTCGTGGCCACCGGTCGCTCGGACTTCCCCAACCAGATCAACAACGTGCTCGCCTTCCCCGGCATCTTCCGCGGCGCCTTCGACGTGCGCGCCACCGCCATCACCGAGGGCATGAAGCTGGCCGCGGCGACGGCGTTGGCCGAGCTGGTGGGCGACGACCTGTCCGCCGACCTCGTCATCCCCTCGCCCTTCGACCCCCGAGTCGGGCCGGCCGTGGCCGCCGCGGTCTCGGCTGCTGCTCGTCGTGACGGGGTCGCCCGCACCTGAGCGGTCCGTCGGTCCGAGGGCCGAACCCCTCGGCCGCGACGCCACCGCGGGCGGTAACGTCGCGGCCATGTTCGCTGTCTACGCCGAGTCCTTCTCCTCCGACGACCCGCTGTCCGGCCTCGTGGTCGGTGAACGGCCCGAGCCGGAGGTGCCCGAGGGTTGGACGACGATCACCGTCAAGGCCGCATCCCTGAACCACCACGACCTGTTCTCGCTGCGGGGCGTGGGGCTGAAGCAGGAGCAGCTGCCGATGATCCTCGGCACCGACGCCGCGGGCATCGACGAGGACGGTCAGGAGGTCGTGGTGCACGGGGTGATCAGCGATCCGTCCTGGCGCGGTGACGAGACCCTCGACCCCCGGCGTTCGCTGCTCAGCGAGCGGCACCAGGGTGCGATGGCCGACCGGGTGGCCGTTCCGCGCCGCAACGTGGTGCCCAAGCCGGCGTCCCTGTCCTTCGCCGAGGCGGCCTGCCTGCCGACGGCCTGGCTCACGGCCTACCGGATGCTGTTCACCCGCGGCGCGCTCAAGGCCGGCGACACCGTGCTGGTCCAGGGCGCCGGCGGAGGTGTGGCCACGGCGCTCATCACGCTGGCCCGGGCGGCCGGCCTGCGGGTGCTCGCCACCAGTCGCGACGAGCACAAGCGAGCGCGCGCGCTCGAGATCGGTGCGCACGAGGTCTTCGAGTCCGGTGCCCGGCTCCCGGTGAAGGTGGACGCCGTGATGGAGACCGTCGGGCGCGCCACGTGGTCGCACTCGATCCGCGCGCTGCGTCCCGGCGGCACGATCGTCGTCTCCGGCACCACCTCGGGCCCGCAGCTCGACGACGCCGAGCTGACCCGGATCTTCTTCCTCCAGCTCAGCGTGGTGGGTTCCACGATGGGCACCCGCGACGAGCTCGCGTCCCTGGTCACCCTGCTCGACGCCACCGGCGCCCGTCCGCTGATCGACCGGGAGATCCCGATGCAGCAGGCCAGGGACGGGTTCGCCGCGATGCTGCAGGGCGACGTCTTCGGCAAGGTCGTCTTCACCCGGTGAACGCGACCCGCTGACGTGGCGGTCCACCTGCTGACCGGCGCAGGCTCCGGGATCGGTGCGGCGCTGGCCGCCCGCCTGGGCGCCCGCGGCGACGACCTGGTGCTGCTGGCCCGCAGCGCGGCCCGCGCCGAGGAGCTGCTGTCGGCCCACCCGGGCGCCCGTGTCGTCGTCGCCGACCTCGCGGACCCCGGGAGCCTGCAGGGTGTGGCGTTGCCCGCCCGGCTCGACTCGCTGGTGCACGCGGCCGGGGTGGTCGAGCTGGGGTCGGTGGCGGACCTGGGCACCGCCGCCTGGACCGAGCAGGTCGCGGTCAACCTGGTCTCGCCCGCGGTGCTGACCCGCGAGGCCCTGCCGGCGTTGCGCGCGGCCCGAGGCACCGTGGTGATGCTCAACTCCGGCGCCGGGCACTTCGCCCGCCCGCATTGGTCGGCGTACGCCGCGACGAAGCACGGCCTCAAGGCCCTGGCCGACGCGCTGCGGGCCGAGGAGGCCGAGCACGGCGTGCGGGTCACCAGCATCTATCCCGGTCGGGTGGCGACGCCGATGCAGGAGAGGGTGCACGCGCAGGAGGCCACGGACTACGACGCCTCGGCGTGGATCCGGCCGGAGACCGTCGTCGAGGCCATCCTCACCGCCCTCGACCTGCCGGGCGACGCCACGATGCCCGAGCTGGTGCTCAAGCCTCGCTAGCCCTCAGGGCCGGCTCTGCCGGCCGGCTCTCCCAGTTGAGGGCGCCCACCAGCACGAGCCGCAGCTGGGTCCGGGTGCGCTCGGCGACCTCCTGCTGGGCCCGGGTGTCCCCACCCGCGACCAGCACGGCCTCGACGGTCGACACCATCGCCCGCACGAACAGGTTGGACAGCGCCTTCCAGTCGTCGGGCGACCAGGGACTCGCGCCCATCGAGGTCACCAGCCACTCGAGGTCGGTGGCCAGCTCCCGCTCGGCCAGGTCGATCTCACGCTTGATGGCCGCCCGGACGGCCGGGGGACCGGCCAAGCGCTCGCGAGTGATGAAGAGGAAGTGGGCGTGGTGCCGCTCGACGTGGTCGAGCAGGGTCTCGACCGAGGTGTCGATATTCTGCTCGAACGTCGGGTCGCTGCGCCGTACCTCGCGCAGCACCGCGTGCAGCGACACGAACGACTCCTCGACCAGGGCGAGGCCGAGGTCCTGCAGCGACTCGAAGTGTCGGTAGAACGCGGTGGGGACGATCCCCACCTCCTTGGCGACCTGCCGGAGCGAGAGTGCCACCAGGCTGCTGTCCTCGCAGAGCGTCAGCGCCGCGTCAAGGATCGCTCGCCGGGTGCGTTCCTTGCGCTCCACCCGGGTCTCGGGGCGGTTCGACGGTGCGGCCACGGCTCTGATCCTAGGCCCACCGGGCGGGGCGCGCCGTTTCGGGTGCACATGTGTGCACCGTCGCGGGCCGCGCTGCTTGACCCTCGACCGCGCTCCCGGCAGAGTCTTCAGTGCGCATACGTCCACTCGAATTTCGCCGTCGGAAGGAGCCCCGGTGAGCATCGTCAGCCACGAGCTCGGTCAACGCGTGCTCCGATCACGCGCCGTCGCCGCCCTCACCTCGCCCCAGGGTGTCGACCACTACCTCGAGCAGCTCAACCCGAGGTGGACGGCGCACAAGGTCCGGGCGCGGATCGTCTCGGTGCGGCGCCAGACGCGCCCCGCCGACGGCGGAGCGCCGGTCGCCACCATCACCCTGCAGCCCGACAGCCTGCCCTGATGGTGTTCTTCGAGTGGGGCGTGGCCCTGCACGACCTCGAGGTCGAGAACCTGGTCGCGGGCGCGGCCACGGCCAGCGGCCAGGCGGGCGGCACGTAGAAGAGCGCGCGGCCGGCGAGCTCGAAGCGGTGCTGGACCTTGACCACACCACGGATGTACGTCGCGTCGTCCTCGCCGAGTTCGCCGAGGACCCGTTGGCGGATCGCATCCATCTCCTGCCCGAACGTCTCGAGCTGCTCGGGCGTCAACCGGTCGACGCGGGCGTGCCCGGGGCCGCCGTCCTCGCTCACGGTGGTCCATGTGCGGGTCACGTCGTGCTGGGTGTCGGTCATGGTGGTTCCTCTCGCCGTGCGGATCGGGAACAGGTCGGGGGATCGGGCGGACCCTGGAGGACAAGCCGCTCTACCCCGGCCTGGTCCGCAAGATCCGCAACCAGGCAATAAAGGGGCTCTTCTTACTTGAGGTGGGGGTGGCGTAGTCCGCCGCCGATGAGGAGCATCCGAAGGCGGTAGTTGTCGTAGTTGCGGAACACTCGTGCGACTCGGCGGTGAAGCTCGATGAGGCCATTGACGGCTTCGGTGCCGCCGTTGTTCGAGCGGCCGGTGGTGAAGTAGGCCAGGAACGCCTCGGACCAGCGCTTGAGGGTCCGGCCGAGTCGGGCGATCTCGGGCACCGGGCAGCTCGGGAACGACGCGAGGACCTTCTCGGCGATCTTGCGGCCCTCGAGGCAATCGCGGTGGCGGTACGCCGAACGGAGCTGCTGGGCGCACGACCACGCAACGTAGACGGTCAGGTGTTCCTCGGGTCTGGCGGCGATCGCGTTCTCGAACCGGATCCACTGCTTGTCGGTGAGCTTCTCGGCACCGGAACGCAGGAGGTTCTGGATCCCGTAGAGCGGGTCGCCCTTGTGGCCGCGGTGTCCGAGGGTCTCTTGCTGGACCCGGCGCCGGCACTCATCGAGTGCGGCGGTGCCGAGCTTGACGACGTGGAACGCATCGAGGACCGCGACGGCGTCCTCGAGCTTGTCGTCGATGGCTGTCCTGTAGCCCTGGAACGGGTCGAGCGCGGCGACCTTCACGCCCTTGCGGAACGGCTCGCCGCGTTGTTCGAGCCAGTCGGCGTAGGCCTTTCCCGACCTGCCGGGCACGAGGTCGAGGCGCCGGGCCCGGACGCGTCCGTGCTGGTCACGGGTCAGGTCGACCATCCCGGTCAACTCCTTGGGGCCACGCCCACCGGCGTCGATGGGCTTGGTCGAGACGTGGTGCCAGATGTGCTCATCGACCCCGAGGGTAGAGACATTCTCGAACCGGGCTGGGTCTGCCGCCATCGCCTCGAGCAGCGGCCTGATCGCGTTCCACACCGTGCGCCAGGTCGTGCCGAGCTGACGCGCGACACCGGCCACCGAGGCGTGTTCGCGACGGATCTGGTTGATCGCCCACCAACACGCACGCGTAGTCAGCAGTGCACGCGGCCGCGCCAAGTTCTCGTGCTGCTCGGTGAACGACCCGGCCGGACAGGTCGGCTCCTCACAGCGCCACGTCCGCTTGCGCCACACGAGCTCGACCGGGCGCCCGAAGCACGGCACGTCGACCAGGCGGACATCACGACGGCCGTGGCTATGAACGAC
>JAJAYJ010000074.1 GCA_026786275.1 Nocardioides sp.
CGCGGCGACCCGCCCGCTGCGCGGCGGGCTGCCGCACGGCGCCGCGGACGGCGGGGCGGCGCCGGCCGCGACCGGCTTGGGCGCGGCCCGGGCCGGGTCGACCAGACACGCCCGCTCCGCGCCGTAGGCGTCGGAGAGCAGGGCGTCGGTCGGCACGCTCGCGAACGCCGGGTCGCCGACGTACCTGGCGCGGTCGGCGAAGGCCAGTGCGCTGGACTCCAGGTAGTGGTGCAGGGCCTGGGTGGGCGTCATGCCGGCAAGGCCGAAGCCCTCGAGGATGTTGAGCGCCTCGCCGACGGTCGTGCCACCGCTGGAGGAGGGCGGCATGCCGTAGACGTCGAGACCGCGGTACGTCGAGTGCGCGGCCCGGCGGGTGACCACCCGGTACCTGCGCAGGTCCTGGACCGTCATCGAGCCGGCCGGTGCCGGCAGGTCGGTCCTGCCGCTGACCGGGGGCTTGCGGACGGCCTTGGCGATCTCGGCCGCGAGCGGGCCGTCGTACAGCGCGTCGACGCCGCGCTCCGCGAGCAGGTCGTAGGTGTCGGCCAGGTCGGGGTTGGCGAACCGCGTGCCGACCCGGGGCAGGCCACCCTTGAGGAACAGCTTCTTGGCCGCGGTGAACGTGCGGAACCGCTCCCGGTTGTCCTCGGTCTGGGAGCGGAAGGTCTCATCGACCACGAACCCACGACGGGCCAGCGTGGTCGCCGGCGCGAGCACGTCACCCAGGTCGCGGGTGCCCCACTTCCTCAGCGCCTTCTGCCAGGTCGCCGGGGTGCCGGGTACCCCCACGGCGACGCCGCTGGTCACCAGGTCAGGGGTGAACGGGTAGGGCTTGCCGGTGCCGAGGTCCACGAACGCGTCCTGGGTGATCGTCCTGGGCGCGGTCTCGCGACCGTCGATCACGCGGGTCCTGCCGGACGTCGCGTCGTGGTAGACGAAGTAGCCGCCGCCCCCGATCCCGGAGCTGTAGGGCTCGGTGACGCCCAGGGCCGCCGCGGTGGCCACGGCCGCGTCGACCGCGTTCCCGCCGCGCTCGAGCACCCGGGTGCCGATCCGGGTGGCGTAGGGGTCGACGGTGCTGACCGCGCCGCCCCGGCCGACCCGGGTGGCCCGCTTGGCCGGCTCCTTGATCGGCTCGCTGAGCGCGGGTGGGACGCCGGGCTTGAGCGCCACCGGAGCAGCGCTGGGACCGCCGGGCGCGGGCGTGGCCCGGGCCGGGCCGGCAAGAGCCGCCACGACCAGGGCGGCGACGACGGCAGCGGCGATGCCGGCGACCATGCCGGGGACGACGGCTGGGGCGGTGGCCGGGGCGGTGGCTGGGGCGGTGGCGCCGAGCGGGACCCGGCGGGCGTGAGTGGTCATGACTTCCTCCCGAGAAGCAGGTGCCCACCCTCCCACGCCGTGACGTGGGTGGTCGAGCATCGGATGCTGGGGCAGGGTGGCGGCATGACCCGCACGACCTACTACACCGCCGCCACCCTGGACGGCTACCTCGCCGACGAGCAGGACTCGCTGGACTGGCTCTTCGTGCAGGAGAGCGACGAGGCCGGGCCGATGGGGTACGCCGCGTTCGTCGCCGGGATCGGTGCGCTCGCGATGGGCCGCACGACGTACGACTGGATCCTGCGGCACCAGGCCGAGACCGGTGAGCCGTGGGCCTACGAGATGCCGGCCTGGGTCTTCACCCACGCCGAGCCGGAGCCGTTGGCGGGCGCAGATGTGCGGTTCGTGTCCGGCGACGTGGCGCCGGTGCACGCCGCCATGATGCGGGCGGCCGGGGATCTCGGGGTGTGGGTGGTCGGTGGCGGCGACCTGGCCGCACAGTTCGCGGAGGCCGGGCTGCTCGACGAGCTGGTGGTGTCGATCGCCCCGGTCACCCTCGGCGCCGGGCGACCGCCGTTCCCCCGACCCTTCGACCTGCGGCTGACGGAGCTGGTGCGCAACGGTGCCTTCGCGTGCGCCCGCTACGAGGTGCTCGCGCCTCGCTGACGCACCAGCGCGACGGCCCGCTCGACGCGTTCCGGGTCGTCGTGGGCGACCCACACGATGCGTGGGTCCTTGCGAAACCATCCGTCCTGGCGCCGCGCGAAGCGTCGGGTCGCGGCCGCGGTCCGCTCACGAACCTCGTCGAGCGACAGCTCGCCCGCCAGGTGGGCGGCCACCTCGCGGTAGCCGATCGCCCGCGAGGCGGTGACGCCCTCGGCGAGGCCGCGCTCCAGCAGCCCGGCGACCTCGGCGAGGAGTCCGTCGTCGAACATGACCCTCACCCGCTGCTCGATCCGCGCGTCCAGGGTCGCCCGGTCGATGTCGACCCCGACCTGGACGGTGCGCGGGTCGGCGTACTCCAGGGTGGGCAGGGAGGCCGACCAGGGCCGCCCGGTCAGCTCGATCACCTCCAGCGCCCGGACCGTGCGACGGCCGTTCTCGACGATCATCCGGTCGGCGGCCTCCGGGTCCAGGCCACGCAGCCGCTCGTGCAGGGCGGCAGGGCCCAGGGTGTCGAGCTCGGCCTCCAACCGGCGGCGCACCCCGTCGTCGGTGCCCGGGAACTCGAAGCGGTCCAGCACCGCGCGGGTGTAAAGCGCGGACCCGCCCACCAGCACCGGGGTGCGCCCGCGGGAGCGCAGGTCGGAGATCGCCTCCCGCGCCCAACCCTGGAAGTGCGCGACCGACGCAGCCTGGGTGATCTCGAGCCGGTCGAGCAGGTGGTGGGCAACGCCGCGCCGCTCGGCCTCGGGCAGCTTGGCGGTGCCGACGTCCATGCCCCGGTAGAGCTGCATGGCGTCCGTGTTCACCACCTCGCCGCCGAGCGCCTGAGCCAGGTCGAGGGACAACCCAGTCTTGCCGGAGGCGGTGGACCCGACCACCGCCACGACCACCGGCCGGCTCGGATCGGCAGCGTTCACGCGGTCATTGTCGCCCGCCCGGCCCGTCCGCGCGCCCCCGGGCAGCCGGGTCGCGGCGGGCACCACCCACTACGCTGGGAAACCAGGCAACGTCCCTCCTCGAAAGGCAGTGACATGGGTTTCCTCGATGACGCGAAGAAGAAGATCAGCGATGCCGTCGACAAGCACGGGGACAAGATCTCCTCCGGCATCGACAAGGCCGCGTCGGCCGCCGACAAGAAGACCGGCGGCAAGTACGCCGACAAGATCGCCACCGGCAAGGAGAAGGCCAAGGGCGCTCTCGACGGGCTGGACAGTAAGAAGGACGACTTCCGCCGCGACGACAACCCGGGCACCCCGGGCACCCCGGGCACCCCGGGCACCCCGGGCACCCCGGGCACCCCGGGCACCCCGGGCCCCCCCTCGACACCGTGACCCAGCCGGTCCCCGAGGAGCGCAACGACGCCGAGGACCTCGAGCCCGGTGACACGCTGCCGGGTGAGCACCGCAGCGAGCTGCCCGGTGAGGCCGGTGCCACCGAGGCCGCCGCCGTGCAGCAGCACCACAACGCCGAGACGTCGCAGGAGCAGCCCTCTCAGTGAGCAGCCCCTCCGGAGCCGACGGCGGCCGGTTCGTCCTGGTGCCCGCCTCGTACGTGTACCTGCTGCGGGACGGGATCTCCGGCCAGGAGGTGCTGCTGCAGAAGCGCCAGCACACGGGCTACATGGACGGCCACTGGGCCGCCGCCGCAGCCGGCCACGTGGAGCGGGGCGAGACGGCACTGGCCGCCGCGCGGCGCGAGGCCGCGGAGGAGATCGGGATCACCGAGGTCGCTCTGAGCTTCGTCACCAGCATGCAACGGACCCGGCACGACCTCGCGATCGACGAGCGGGTGGACTTCTTCTTCACGGCCCGGACCTGGTCCGGGGAGCCCCGCATCCTGGAACCGACCAAGTGCTCGGAGCTGCGCTGGTGCTCGCTCGCCGCGCTGCCTGACCCGGTGGTGCCGCACGAGCGGGCGGTCCTGGTCTCCCTGCGCGACCACACCACCAGCCCGTACCGCACCTTCGGCTTCTGACCTGCACCCCCACCCGATGGAGACACCATGACCGATCACGCCCCCGAGCACGACGAGCTGGGCGCCAAGCCCGAGCCCGAGATCGAGCCCGCCGAGGTCAACCCTGGCGGGGTGGACGCGATGCCGAGCCTCGACGGGGAGGAGGTCGTCCCGGCCGACCTCACCGTGGAGAGCAACCCGGCCGTCGACGCCGGCGCGACCCCCGAGCTGGCCGAGGGTGAGGACACCTCCACCCAGGCCACCCGGGACGAGGACCCGCCCAGCCAGGAGGAGTCACCGGTCTGATCCCGCGGCTCGCGCCCGGGGGCGGTTGCCGACCACCCAGCACCGGGGTAGACCAGAGGCATGAGCGGTCACGAGCAGGATCCCCTTCCCGACCCCACCGGCGAGGCCCGCAGCGGTGACATGGGCGTAAGCAGCGAGCGGGTCGGCCCCACCGGTCCCGGACAGGTCGGCAGCGACGGTGTCCGCGACGTGGGCCCGCCGGCGACACCCGTTCTCGACGCGCCGCCGGAGCAGTCCCGCGGTGGCGTCGAAGTGAACCCCGATCCGCCGATCCCACCCGTCGCGGGCTACCCCAGCCACCACCCGGACGCCGAGGACCATCCCTTCGACACGGGTCCGTGAGCGTCTGCGTCTCGTAGTCAGACGTACCTATCGAGCGATCCGGGCCAGGTCTGGGCGTGCTTCAGGCGGTGGCGCCGGGTGCGCAGGCGGCTTTGGTACGTCTGGCTACGGCGGCCACCAGCGTCTCGCGCACCAGCTGGGGGCGATGCATCACGTCTTCCCAGGAGAAGCGCAGCACCAGCCAGCCGCTGACGACCAGTGCGTGGTAGCGGCGTGCGTCGCGGGCCAGGACAGCGCGGCCCCCGTGCCACTCGAACGAGTCGGCCTCCAGCACGATCCGCAGGTCTTCGTCGACCAGATCGGGCCGACCCAGGAAGTCCGGGTCGTAGATCGGGACCTGGGGCCGCACGCTCAGACCCCCGACGGCCAGGGCGATCGCCCGGAGCACCGACTCGAACGGGTTCGCCGCCTCGACGCAGGCCAACCCCGCGACGTGACGCACCTGGGCCGCCCCCGGTCCGCGGGTGTCGCGGGCCAGCGCGGCCAGCCGACGGTGCGAGAACCCGTCGCGCAGCGCCGAGTCCGCGATCGCGAGTGCCTGGTCGAGCGGGAGGTTGCGCAGGCAGTCGACCAGCGTCCGGTCCCGGCTGGTCACGCCGTCCGTCACGTCGTCGCCGGACAGCATCGCGCGGTGCACGCGCACGCGGGCTACCTGCGCGTCGCTCAGGTGGCGGTTGCGAGCGACCGTGATGTCGGGAGGCTCGGGCAGGACCTTGACGGCCCAGCCCCAGTGCACCGCAGCGTGCCGGTGAGACAGGACGGCGGACAACTCGTGGGCCAGCGCCAGCGAGGTGTCGGCCTGCGGCAGCGCACAGCGGCCGCGGGCCAGCATGACGACCTCACCAGCCGCGACCGCCTGGTCCACCTCGGCCCGTGAGGTGGCCGCGATCAGCTGGGACCGGGTCGCCACTCCCCCGAGGAGGGTGAGCACCACGGACACGGACACAGACACCGGTCCAGCATCTGCGGTACGCCGCAGGCAGGCGACCCGTCGTGCACAGGCCTCAGCGGCAGCCGGGCGCGTCCGGCAGCGGCGCCGGCACCCCGAGGACCGGCATCCCGAGGCCCACGCCGGCCGGCACGGGTCCGCGGGTCCGGGCCTCCCACGCATCGCCCGAGCGGGTACGCCGAGCCGAGACCACCCGGTCGGCCACCAGGTGGTGCGGCGCGGCGTACGTGATCTCAGCCGTCACCATGTCGCCGGGACGGACCGGCTCGTCGGGGGCCGCGAAGTGCACGAGCCGGTTGTCCGGGGCGCGACCGGACAGGCGGTGTGTCTCGGCGTCCTTGCGGCCCTCGCCCTCGGCGACCATCAGCTCGACCTCATGCCCGACGAGCGCGGCGTTCTCGGCCCAGGCCACGGCGTCGACGACCTCCACGAGACGCTGGTAGCGGTCCTTCACGACGGCGGCCGGGACCTGGTCGGGCAGCGTCGCCGCAGGTGTGCCCGGCCGCTTGGAGTACTGGAAGGTGAAGGCGTTCGCAAACCGCGCCGCGCGCACCACGTCGAGGGTGGCCTCGAAGTCGGGCTCGGTCTCGCCCGGGAACCCCACGATGATGTCGGTGGTGATCGCAGCCTCGGGCATCGCGGCGCGCACCCGCTCGATGATGCCAAGGAACTTCGAGGAGCGGTAGGAGCGGCGCATGTTCTTGAGCACCGTGTCGGAACCGGACTGCAGCGGCATGTGCAGGGAGGGCATCACCGTGGGCGTCTCTGCCATCGCCTCGATCACGTCGTCGGTGAACTCCGCCGGGTGCGGTGAGGTGAACCGGACCCGCTTCAGACCCTCGATCGTCCCGCAGGCCCGCAGCAGCTTCGAGAAGGCCTGTCGGTCGCCGAACTCCACGCCGTAGGCGTTGACGTTCTGTCCCAGCAGGGTGACCTCCGAGACGCCCTCGGCGACCAGGGCGCGAATCTCGGCCAGGACGTCGCCGGGACGCCGGTCCTTCTCCGTGCCCCGCAGCGCCGGCACGATGCAGAACGTGCAGGTGTTGTTGCACCCCACCGAGATCGAGACCCAGGCGGCGTACGCCGACTCCCGCTTGGTCGGCAGCGTGGAGGGAAACACGTCGAGCGACTCCAGGATCTCGACCTGCGCCTCCTCGTTGACCCGGGCCCGCTCGAGCAGCGCCGGCAGCGACCCGATGTTGTGGGTGCCGAAGACGACGTCGACGTAGGGCGCACGCTCCGTGATCCTCGAGCGGTCCTTCTGGGCCAGGCAGCCGCCGACGGCGATCTGCATGCCGGGGTTTGCGGCCTTGACCGGCGCCAGGTGCGACAGGTTGCCGTAGAGCTTGTTGTCGGCGTTCTCCCGCACCGCACAGGTGTTGAAGACGACCACATCGGCCTGCTCGCCCGCAGCGGCGGCGGCATACCCGGCGTCCTCCAGCAGGCCGGTGAGGCGCTCGGAGTCGTGGACGTTCATCTGGCACCCGTAGGTGCGGACCTCGTAGGTGCGCATAGCCGTCCCAGCCTACGGCGGGTCACGGCGTGGAGATTCATCGGAGAATCTGAACGGCAAGGACACGAGTGAAGATGAACAACCAGACCGTGCGAGACCTGCTGCGTGACGTGGCGTTAGAGCGGGGGCTGCGGTGCTCTACCTACCTGCACTACCAGCGGCTGCTGACCCGCCTCGAACTGCTCGACAGGGAGGTTGGGGACGTTGTGCAGGGCGATGTGGTCGAGTTGCTGTGGGGCATCGACAGCCCCAACACGCGACGAGCGGCGGTCATCTGTCTGCGGTCAGTCTTCGGGTGGCCCATCAAAATTCCCCGGGGTATCCCCCGGCGATACGACCTGCCTGACGAGGACACGTTGCGGCTGGCCCTGATGACCACTCCGCACGAGCCTCGGGGACTCCTGATGATGTACGCGGGTCTTCGCATCGGTGAGGCGTGCGCCATCACCCTCTCCGACGTGGCAGGGGACCGACTACGGGTCGACAAGCAGGTGCAGCAGTTACACGAAACCGGCAAACCGACGACGACCAAGATTGGCCCGACCAAGTCGGGCGTTGCTGAGGTGGTCATCCCCCACTTCCTGACCCAGGTAGTGCTGTCGCTGGAGACTACGGCCAAGCCTGACGGCGTTAGGGAGTCGCTGCGGCGGGCAGGGACCAAGGTCGGCGTGAACCTCAACCCCCACATGCTTCGACACTGGTATGCGACGACGATACTGAAAAGAGGCGTTCCGCTCTCCGTAGTCTCCGAACAGATGCGGCACTCCGACATAGCCGTGACGCTGCGGACCTATAGCCAGGCGGACACGACGCAGACCATTCACGACACCTTCGGGTAGGACTCCTACCCTTACTGGCTCCGTCGCTACCCTGTCCCCGTGAGCGACACCAGCGACCGCGTTTCAGTGGCGGATGCTGTGGCCATCCTCCGAGACGCCCCTGCCAAGCACCAAGTCTGCTTAGGGGCGGACGGTTTCTGGTTGTTGGAGGGCGGACAAGTCTAGCCAAGCCTGGGCCACATCCTCGACTTGTCTTCGGTACCCGCCCCCAGTCCGCGCACCAACGCATCGCTCGCCATAGCCGTCATCGAGACGTGGCCCGATGACGCATCGGCGTTTGCTGTCGAATTGGTTCTGGACCTGGACGTTTTTCCGTGCCCATGCTGTGGTCATCTGACGCTGGCGGAGCCACCGGGGTCTTTCGCTCTCTGCCCCGTGTGTTTCTGGGAGGACGACCCGGTGCAGTTGCGCTGGCCCGACTACTCAGGTGGGGCGAATGGGGTCAGCCTGGTTGAGGGCCAGCGGAACTTCTTGGCGTTCGAAGCAATGGCGCTGACGTTCCGGGGCAACGTCCGCGAGGCCAAGGCGTCCGAGCCGGTTGACTGGGCTGGCGAATCATTGACCCGTCGCGTGATTCTTTTGAAGCCCCGGATGTCGAAGACGCTCCATGGCCGGACGACCTCACGGCGCTGTACTGGTGGCGTCCTACGCTTTGGCGGTTGGACCAAGGCCGGCGACTGGCTTAAGGGGCTCTTCTTACTTGAGGTGGGGGTGGCGTAGTCCGCCGCCGATCAGGAGCATGCGTAGGCGGTAGTTGTCTCGGTTGCGGAACCCGCGGGCGACGCGGCGGTGGAGCTCGATGAGGCCGTTGACTGCTTCGGTGCCGCCGTTGCTGGACCGGCCGGTGGTGAAGTAGGCCAAGAACGCCTCGCGCCACCGCTTGAGGGTCCGTCCGAGCCTCGCGATCTCGGGGACCGGGCAGGTCGGGAACGACGCGAGGACCTTCTCGGCGATCTTGCGGCCCTCGACCGGATCGCGGTGGCGGTAGGCGGCGCGGAGTTGCTGGGCGCACGACCACGCGAGCCAGACCGGTAGGTGCGCGGGTTCGTTGGTGGCGATCGCGTTCTCGAACCGGGTCCACTGCCGGTCGGTGAGCTTCTCGGCGCCGGCACGCAGCAGGTTCTGGATGCCGTAGAGCGGGTCGCCCTTGCGGCCGCGGTGGCCCAGGGTCTCTTGTTGGACTCGGCGCCGGCACTCATCCAGGGCGGCGGTGCCGAGCTTGACGACGTGGAACGCGTCGAGGACCGCTGTGGCGTCCTCGAGCTGGTCATCGATCGCGTTCTTGTAGCCGTGGAACGGGTCCAGGGTCGCGACCTGGACGCCGCGTCGGAACGCTTGACCGCGTTGGTCGAGCCAGTCGGCGTAGGCCTTGCCCGACCTGCCGGGCACGAGGTCTAGGAGCCGGGCATGAACACGTCCCTGCTGGTCACGGGTCAGGTCGACCATCCCGGTCAGCTCCTTCGGGCCACGCCCGCCGGCGCCGATGGGCTTGGTCGAGACGTGGTGCCAGATGTGCTCATCGACGCCCAGGGTGGTGACGCCTGCGAACCGGGCCGGGTCGGCGGCCATCTGCTTGAGCAGCGGTCTGATCGCGTTCCACACCGTGCGCCAGCTCGTGCCGAGCTGCCGCGCGACACCGGCCACCGACGCGTGCTCGCGATGGATCTGGTTGATTGCCCACCAACACGCACGCGTCGTCAGCAGCGCCCGCGGCCGACCCAGACCTGGGTGCTGCTCGGTGAACGACCCGGCCGGACAGGTCGGCTCCTCACAGCGCCACGTCCGCTTGCGCCACACGAGCTCGACCGGGCGCCCGAAGCACGGCACGTCGACCAGGCGGACATCACGACGGCCGTGGCTATGAACGAC
>JAJAYJ010000075.1 GCA_026786275.1 Nocardioides sp.
CCGCTCGGCCACGGTTGCGGCGAGGGCCTCGCCCTCCGCGCGGGCGGCCGCAGGGTCGATCCCGGCGGACCGGGCCGCGGCCTCCAGGCCGGTGAGCGCCGCCGCCAGGGTGGTGGTGTCGGTGGTCACGACGGCGGCCCCAGGGTGAGGTCGGGTCCGGCGGCGGTGCCGAACTTGGCTTCGAGGAACCGGCCGTGCGCGATCAGGGCCTGCGCGTCGGACCGGGTGGCGGCGTCGAGGATCTTCGTCATCGTGGCCGAGAGCAGCTCGAGCTGGTCGACCAGCACCATCAGGGAGGTCTTGTAGCCGTCGATCGGGCGGGTGTCGGCCCAGTCGCGGGGCAACCGGAGATAGCCCCCGACCGCCTCGGGGAGGTAGTCGGTGGCGGTCGCGACCACGGCGTAGGAGTCGAGGCTGCCGATCCCGAGGTGGCGCAGCCGGGGCAGGGTGTCACGGATGGTCCGCGAGATCCGGTCGACGCGTGCGGTCACCACGGGGGGAGCGTTGCCGTCGACGAGCAGCTGGGCCACGCCGTCGAGCGCGGCCAGAATGTCGGCCTCGGTGGGCGCGGGCGCGACCGTCGGGAGTGCGGGGTCGTGGTCCCCCCGCAGCCCGTCGAGCCAGGACCGCAGACCCATCACCCGGGGCCCATCAGGTGGTCGGCACCTGGGAGAGGTCGAGGGTGCCGGCCGCGTTGCGGGAGTCGTGGGCACGCACCCGGTCGAGGTAGGACCTCGACTTCTCGACCTCGGTCTCGAGCACCCCGATGGTCTGCGACATCGAGTCCAGGGCCCGCAGCTTGAACTCGTCGATGGAGTCCATGGTCGCGTAGATGTTGGTGAACGCCGCCTGCAGCTGCTCCATGCCGATCGACGACGACGCCGCCTGCTCCTGGATCGCCGCCGAGTTGTCGCGCAGCATCTCCGAGGTCCGCTGGATCATGCCCGAGGTGGTGGAGTTCAGCGCCGAGATCTGGTCGAGGACGAGCTTCTGGTTGCCCAGCGCCTGCGCCACGATGACCGCCGTGCGCAACGCCGAGACGGTGGTGGTCGAGGCGCGGTCGACGCCCTTGATCAGCTCGATGTTGTTCTTGATGATCACGTCGATGGCGAGGTAGGCCTGGATCGAGACGGCGAGCTGGGTCAGCAGGTCCTGGTGCTTCTGACGTACGTAGAACAGCACGTCCTGGCTGAGTGCCTTGGCGGTCTCGGGGTCGCTCAGCTCGAGCTCGGCGATCCGGGCCGAGAGCTTGGCGTCGAGCCGCTCGGCGACGTAGACGTACTGGTTGAGGCGGCCCATCACGACCCAGAGGTTCGTCTTCTCGAGGTTGAGGGCGACGTTGTCCTTCTGCAGCTCGTCCTGTCCGCTGCGCAGGCTGTGCAGGATGCCATTGAGCTGGGTCTGGGCGGACTGGTACTTGCGGAAGTAGTCCGTGACCTTGTCACCGAACGGCAGCAGGTCGAGCCAGCGTCGCGCACCCTGCATGCCGCTGGGGTCGAGGTCCTCCACCGTGCGCCGCAGCTCGAGCAGCGTCTTGCCGACGGCCGAACCCTCGGCCAGACCACCCTCCTGCAGGGCCTTGACCGGCTGGTCGAGCATCCGGTTGGAGGTCTCCGCGGCCTTGCGGACCTCGTCGTCGCCCATCGTCCGGACGTTCTCGGCCTGGGCCGCGAACTCCGGGCTGCGTGGCGCGGCCGCGCTCAACGCGACCATGAACGAGTCCACCTTGGCGTCCAGCTCGGGCACGGCGTCCGCCTTGACCTGCGGCGCCATCCGGGGGGCCTGGGTGGCGGCGACCGGGGCCGGCGCTGGCGCCGCCTGCAGGGTCAGACCGGGGTCGGGAGGGGCGAGCGGCATCGCCTGGGCGGCGGCCCCGGGCTCGGGCGTGGGCGTGGTCATGGCGGGCGTCCTCCCTGGGTCCGGCGACCGGCGTGAGCACGCGGGTCGCGTGTCCGGAGCCTAGTGCGTCGGCTACTCCGTGGGGTGGCGACGCAACCCTTCACGGTTACCCAGCGGGTCTGCTTCGAAACGCGGCCCACCCATCGGGCGCAACGACCCCACACCGCGCGGCGGCGCCACCGCAGTCGGCGGGAGGTTCTCTGCGTCGCTGCCCCGGGCAGGCGGCTGATGTCGGCCTGCCGGGACCCGGTTGCGTACCGGTGATGACCGAGCCCGTCCGTCGCGAAGGCCTTGCTGGCGGACTGCGAGAGGTACCCGGCCCAAGAGATGTGCTTCGTGCCAAGACGTCGACTCGACCGGCAGATCCGGACCGGGCGACTACTCGCTCCTGGAGATGACAGGTGGCCTCAGTCGCGGCTCGCTCGTGAACCGAGGCGGGGCAGCGCCGTCGAAGATCATGCCGACGAACGGGTCGCGATCGGCGGACTCATCTAGCCGATAGAAGCGCAGAACCGTCCCGTCGGGGTCGGCCACATCCACGACCGCCTCGTGCTTGCCTCGGTCCTGTGCAGGCGAGCACATCACCCCCAGTTTCCGGCACCTCTCGTTCATTCGAACGATCGCGTCCCGGTCGACCATGTGCAACGACACGACATCGAAGCCGTCAAGAACTGGCTGCCCCGGGCAGTGCTCACGTAGCCGCAACGCGAAAGAAAAGCTCCCCACCGCGCCGAGCGCAGGGCAGCGCCGCGCAGCTCACCGTCCTCGATGAACTCGTGCGTGAGGTGTAGGTCCATCAAAGCCGCGTACCAGTCGACACTGTGTTGAAGATCGGTCACTGGCAGCTTGACGTGCAAGATCTTTGTCATCCCGACAACCACGATGTCCCCCAGGCGAGGCGAGGCGCTCTGTCACGTCGAACCCTCGCGCGGCACGTTGCCTCGTTCCACGGGATCGCCTCGCGGCACGAGCTCTGTGGACCCCGACAGTGTCGAGCGGTCATGCCGGATAGCTGCGACGAGCGGCATGAGGGCGTACCCACCACCAGTCAGTTTGGGTGGTTCGGTGGGGCCAGAGGGTCGTGGGGGGCCGTGGGTCAGTGGTAGAGGTGGGTGCGTCTGGCGGGTTGCGTCCCTTGCTAGAACCCGCCTGTGGTCGGGCAGGATGACCTGGTCCAGGATCCGGTCGGGGATCTCGTAGGCGTCGGTGTGCGAGCCCCCCGCAAGGTCGATGGCAGGCTGGGTCACCACCGTGGTGTCGGGGTGGGTGCACCAGCCGGTGACCTGCTCGAGCCACACGACACGGCGGGTCTGCTCCAGGCGGGCGATTGCGGTGTTGGCCCGGTCGAGGGTGCCGGCCACCTCGACGGTCGACCGCCGCCGCCAGGTACGCCGGACCCGCATCCGGAGCCAGGCCCAACGCGGGTCTCGGGCCAGTGATCGCCGGTCGTATCGCAGGTCAGCCAGCAGGATGCAGCGAGCCCAGCCGCGGGATCACGTCGGCAGCGATCCGCTCGAGGGTCGCCTCGGTCCCGGCGTACGGCGCACTGGCGCGCGGCCAGTGCGTGATCACGTCGGTGAAGCCGAGCGCGGCGGCCCGGGTCACCATCTCCTCGAATCGCTCGGGGCTCTCGAGGGAGAAGACCGGTGCGGAGTCCAGGTTCAGGTAGCGGGGGTACGACGCGGGCTCACGGCCCGCGCCGACGAGGGCGTCCTCGAGGGTCGAGCGGGCGACGTCGAGACCGGTGAACCAGGCGTCCAGCGTGTCCGCCTTCGGTCCGGTGGTGACCCAGGCGTCACCGACCCGCGCGGCGTACCGCAGGGAGCGAGGGCCGTTGGCGGCGACGATCAGCGGCACCTGGTGGCCGGCCGGCAGGGCGGGCAGGGTGCGGGCGTCGGTGGCCGAGAACCAGCGGCCCTCGGCGGTGACGTGGTCCTCGGTGCGCAGCCGCACGGTCAGGTCCACGAACTCCTGGAACCGCTCGACCCGGTCTCCCACGCTCAGGTCGGGCCCACCGAGGATGCGGGAGTCCAGGTCACCCCCGGTGCCGACGCCCAGCAGGAAGCGGCCGCCGGAGAGGTCGTCGAGGGACTGCACGTCGCGGTGCAGGGCGACGGGGTGCCGGAAGTTCGGCGAGGACACGAAGGTGCCCAGGCGCAGCGTGGCGGTCTCGAGCGCGGCGGCGGTCAGGGTCGGGAAGGTGGCGTACCACGACGACTCGGGCAGGCCACCCCACACGAGGTGGTCGTAGGTCCAGGCGTGGTCGAAGCCGAGGTCCTCGGCCGCCCGCCAGCGGGGTCGGGTCTCGGCCCAGGGCAGCTCGGGCAGGATCGTGATTCCGAAGCGCATGGTGGCGAGACTAGAGGGCGTGGTCTCGAGGCTCGCGCGCTAGCGCGCACTCGCACCTCGACCAGCGTGGGGGCCGAGGTGGGCGCGCACTCGTACCTCGACCAGCGTGGGCGCGAGCTGCGGCGGGGGGTCAGTGCTTGCGGGGCGGCAGCGGAAAGATCATGGACGTCCGCTCGGCGTACTCGGGGTAGCCGTCCCGCTGCATCATCGTCTTCTCCAGCAGCTTGGCGCCGGTGACCTGGACCAGGAAGAAGGTCATGATCGCGGGGCAGACGACGGTGGCCAGCCCGGCCACCCAGCCGGAGCCGAGGCCTGCGACCAGCCACAGGCCCCACCAGAGGAAGGCGTCGCCGAAGTAGTTGGGGTGCCGGGTCCAGCCCCACAGGCCCTGGTCCATCACGATCGGCCGGGACTCCTTCGGCTGCGCCTTGTAGGCGGCCAGCTGCCGGTCGCCCACGGTCTCGAAGAACAGCCCGGTCGCCCAGACGACGACCCCCACGACCACCGCGGGCCACCACTCGGCACCGAGCACCGCACCGACCATCACGGGTCCCGCCACCAGCCACTGCCCGAGGCCCTGCACTAGGAACACCCGGCGCACGGCGGCGGCCATGCCGACCTCCGGCAACGAGCCGCCCAGCATCTCGGCGTACCGGGGGTCCTCCTTGCCCTGGTGGTCGCCGCTCGCGCGGCTGCGTACGTGCCAGGCCAGCCGCAGGCCCCAGGCCGCGACCATGGCGAGCACCAGCCAGCGCCGCCACGGCGACTGGTCGTCGCTGTCGGCGCCGCCGGTGACCGCGGTGCCGACGAGCGCCGACACGAGCGCGATGAGCACGAACCCCGCACCCCAGGCCACGTCGACGACCGCGACCTTGCCGAGCTGGTGGGCGCGGAAGGCCGCCAGCGCCATGCCGAGCGCGGCCGCGAGCAGGCCGGCGACTAGGACGAGGAGCAGGTCGGAGGTCACGCTCAGAAGTGTCGCACCCAGCCGAGCGTGTGGGCCGCGCCGGGCCTGACCATCAGGATCTGGTCGACGCCCATCCGGCCGTCGCGGAACGCCATCGAGCCACCGACGAGGTAGAGCCGGAAGACCCGGACGACCTCCTCGCCGACCAGCTCGGTCAGGCGCTCGACGTTGGCCTCGAACCGCTCCAGCCACCCGGCCACGGTGAGCACGTAGTGCTCGCGCAGGCCGTGCACGTCGCGGACCTCCAGGCCCGCACGCTCCAGGAAGTCGACGGTCTGCCCCACCGGACGCATGGTCATGTCGGGAGCGATGAAGTTCTCGATGAACGGTCCGCCACCAGGCCACCTGCCGGCCCGGCTCATCTGCTGGATGAGCACCCGCCCGCCGGGCTTGACCGAGCGGTGCAGGACCGAGGCGTACGTCGCGTAGTTGCGCTCGCCGACGTGCTCACCCATCTCGATCGAGGACACGGCGTCGTGCTCACCCACGGCGTCGCGGTAGTCGCACAGCTTGATCGTGACGCGGTCCTCCAGGCCACGCTCCGCGATCCTGGCGTCGATGAACTTCTTCTGCTCCGCGGCGATCGTGATGCCGGTGACCGTGGCGCCGAAGTGCTCGGCCGCGTGCAGCGACAGCGAGCCCCAGCCGCAGCCGACGTCGAGCAGGGTCATGCCCTCGCCCAGGCCGAGCTTGCGGCAGATCAGGGACAGCTTGTCGTGCTGGGCCTCGGCCAGGGGCTGCTGGGGCGAGGAGTGGTAGCCGCTGGAGTAGGCCATCGACGGGTCCAGGATCAGTGAGTAGAACTCGTTGGACAGGTCGTAGTGGAAGCTGATCGCCCGGCTGTCGCGCAGCTGGCTGTGCAGGCGGCCCCGGACCTTGGCCTGGGACGCCGGTGGAGCAGGTGGACGACCGAGCGCACCAACGCCGACAGCGGTACGCACTGCGCGCACCATCGCTGCCGGGCTCGGCCGCCCACCGCGCAGTCCCCGGTCGCGAGCGACCGAGAACGCATGGGTGAGGGCTGAGTCGAGGTCCCAGCCCCCCTGCTCGTGGACCTCGAGCTCGCCGGTGACGAAGGCCTGGGCGGCGCCGAGCTCACCCGGGTGCCACAGGAGTCGACGGACGGCGTCGACGGAGCGCAGCTCGACCAGCGGCGCGTCGAGGGGGCCGGCCTCGGAGCCGTCCCAGGCCCGCAGCCGCACCGGCAGGTCGCCGTGCACGAAGGGCCGCAGCGCCTCCGCGAGCCGGGCGGCGATGCCGTCCTGCGGGGTGCCGGCGCGAGACAGGTCGCTCACCGTCGCGGTCATCGGGGGTCCGTGGGGCGCTCGAAGGTGAGCTGGTTGACGTCGATGTAGCCCGAGGCGAAGCCGGCGCGGGAGTACTCGAGGTAGAAGTGCCACATCCGCAGGAACGTCTCGTCGAAACCGAGACTGAGCACCCGCTCGGGGTCGGCCAGGAAGGTCTCGTCCCACAGCCGCAGCGTCTCGGCGTACGACGCTCCCATCGGCAGGTTGTCGCAGACCCGCAGCGACGTGTGCGCGCGAGTGATCTCGTCGATGGCCTGCACCGAGGGCAGGAAGCCGCCGGGGAAGATGTACTTGTTGATCCAGGTGTAGGTGTTGCGGGTGGCCAGCATCCGGTCGTGCGGCATCGTGATCGCCTGGATCGCGACCCTGCCACCGGGCGCGAGCACCCGGTCGATGGTCTGGAAGTAGGTGTCCCAATACTGCCAGCCGACGGCCTCGACCATCTCGACCGAGACCACCGCGTCGTAGCTGCCCCGCACGTTGCGGTAGTCGCACAGCTCGACCGAGACCAGAGCGGTGCAGCCGGCCGCGGCGATCCGTTCCTCGGCCAGCGCCTTCTGCTCGGTGGACAGCGTGATCGTGGTGACGTGAGCGCCGCGCTGCGCGGCCCGGATGGCCAGCTCGCCCCAGCCGGAGCCGATCTCGAGCACACGGGTGCCCTGCGTGACGCCGGCCTGGTCGAGCAGCCGCTCGATCTTGCGCCCCTGGGCGGGCTCGAGCTGTGCCCGGATGGGGTGCGGCAACTCGGCCTCGAACAGTGCCGAGGAGTAGCTCACGGTGGGGTCCAGGAAGAGCTCGAACAGGTCGTTGGACAGGTCGTAGTGGTGCGCGATGTTGTCCTGGGAGTTCTTGAGGCTGCTCTTCTCCTCGTGGGGCGGCCGCTTGACCACCAGGGAGCGCAGCTTCTGCAGCGGCCGGGGGACCAAGTGCTGTACCTCCGCGGCCAGGACGGTCAGGAAGCCGCCGACGTCCTCGGCGTCCCACTCCCGGGTCAGGTACGACTCACCGAAGCCGATCAGCGCGTGCCGCCCTATCCGGGCGAAGAAGTCGTCGGGGCGGTTGACCACCATCACCGGGCCGCCGCAGCCCAGGGTGGTCGCAGGCCGGGTGCTGGTTGCGGCGAGCTCGACGGTGACGTCGAGCCGGTTGACCGCCGCCGAGAACAGGCGTCGCGCGACGCGGCCCGAGAGGGCCGCGCGCGGCCCCGAGGGCACGACGTCGAGGTCGGGCCAGTGGTTGGCGGATCGACGGGTGGGAGCAACGGTCACTGGACACCTGCTTGGCGATGGGAGGGACGGGGACGGATCCGCAGCCGGCGGGCCCACAGCCACACACCGTGCACACGGATCAGGACGGAGTTGCGCAAGGCCTCGGGAGCTGCGCGCAGCGCCGTGGTCTCGGGGGAGCGAACCCCGGCGAGCGAGGCGCTGAAGGTGGTGCCGTCGTCGGCGTGCAGGGTGACCGCGATGTCGAGGCGGTCCCCGGGCACCGGGACGGCGAGCTCGTAGATGCCGTCGACCCCGTGGAAGGGGCTGACGTACATCGCCTTGTCGGTCCGGGCGCGACCCTGCTCGTCGGGGGTCACCAGGTAGGCGTGCCGGTCGCCGTAGGTGTTGTGCACCTCGACGACCGTGGGCAGCCGTCGACCCTGGCGGTCCCAGCACCAGAACACGCTGATCGGGTTGAAGCAGTAGCCGACGGCGCGGGGGTGGGCGGCCATCACGGCTCGGCCGCCGCTCAGGTCGACGTCGTTGAGCGCCAGGAACGCCTCGAGGTTGGCCCGGATCGAGCGGTCGGGATCACCCAGGTGGTCGCGGCCCTCGAAGGTGCCCAGGACCGGGCCGAGCGCGCCGTGGTCGGGCAGGTCGTCGACGTCGACGAGCCAGGTGCGGCTGCGGTGGGTGAAGGTGCGAGCGAACGGCGTGCGGCGGGTGTGGCTGATCGTGGTCGCGAACACCCCGGGCGAGGGGGGCAGCTCGTCGCGCACCTCGGGCGCGGGCCAGGTCAGGCCGAGGCGCTCGGTGGCCGCGAGGCCGGAGCGGGCGCCGTCCTCGTGGAAGCCCCACCCGTGGTACGCACCGGCGAAGACGACGCGCTCGGTGTCGATCTGGCCGAGCCGGCCCTGGGCGTCGACCGAGGTCGGGTTGTAGAGAGGGTGCTCGTACTCCATCCGGTCGATCACGGTCGCGGGGTCGACGAGGTGCTCGCCGCCCAGGGTGACCAGGTAGTGCACGTTGGTGTCGAGCCGCTGCAGCCGGGTCAGGTCGTAGGTCACGACGACGCCGTCGGTCGCCTCGGCCGGGCGGGTGAAGTTCCACGACGCCCACGCGTTGCGCGAGCGAGGCATCAGGCTGGTGTCGGTGTGCAGCAGCGCGGTGTTCGCGGAGTAGGGCAGGTCGGCCAGGACCGTGCGCTGGGCGTCGGTCGGTTCGGCCAGCATCGTCAGGGCGTGGCCGGGGTGCGTGGCGATGACCACGGCGTCGTACGAGACGACCCCGCCGTTGCCGTCGGTGACCTGCACCCCGGTGGCGGTCTCGAGCACCGAGGTCACCTTGGTACTGGTGTGGACCTCGTCGAGATGGGCCGCGAGCCTACGGACGTACTCGCGCGACCCCCCGGTCACGGTGCGCCACTGCGGGCTGCCGAAGATGCCGAGCATGCCGTGGTGCTGCAGGAAGGTGAAGAGGTAGCGCGCGGGGTAGTCGAGCGCGACCTCCGGGTCGCACGACCACACGGCGGCCACCAGGGGCTGCATGAAGTGGCGGGTGAAGTAGGGGGTGAACCCGCCCTCGACGAGGAACTCCCGCAGCGTGTGCTTGTCGGTGCTGCTCGCCAGCAGCGCGCGGGCCCGGCGGTGGAAGCGGGGGATCTCGGTGAGCATCCGCAGGTACGCCGGCCGGCGCAGGTTCTCCCCGGTGGGGAACAGACCCTTGCGGCCGATGGCGCCGGCCCACTCGACCCGGGTGACGTCGTCGCGGATCGACATCGACATGTCGGACTCCTGCGTCGCGACGCCGAGCTCGGCGAAGAGCCGCAGCAGCACGGGGTAGGTGCGTGGGTTGTGCACGATGAAACCGGTGTCGATGGCGAGCTCGCGCTGCGCCTCACCGGTGCCCTCGATCACGGTGTGGGTGTCGGCGTGGCCGCCGAGGCGGTCGTCGGCCTCGTAGAGGGTCACCTGGGCGGTCCGCGAGGCAACGTAGGCCGCGGTGAGACCAGCCACGCCGGAACCCACCACCGCGACCCGTGTGGGTCCCACCATCACGCGCTCGTGAAGTTCAGCAGCGCGACGAGCTGGTCGCTCGGCTGGGTCGAGCCGCTGGCCGGCTCAATGGTCAGGCCGAAGCCCTGCGCGGAGCCGGGGTCACCGTCGAGGAGCATCGTGTGGTCGGTGCCGCCGCCGAGGAAGCCCGCCGGGATGTAGGTGTTGTCGTGCTTGAGCCACAGCTCACGGGTCTTGCCCGCCGGGGCCTCGGCGAGGCCCTTGGTTATCAGCACGGCCTGGTTGAGCGAGGAGGAGCGCACCACGGTCACGGTGCCGAGACCGTCGCGGGTCGGCGTGGTGAACTCCTCGGCGTCCGGAGCCTGCAGCACCCGGTCGGTGGCGCTGAGCTGGACGGTGCGGACCGGGTCGTCGCCCAGCTGGGTGACCAGGACGGTGCCACCACCGATGGCGATCACGGCGGCGGCCGCGGCGGCCAGCGCGGCCACCGCACGGCGTGGGCCGCGGCGGTGCCGGTCGCGGCGCTGAAGCGTGGTGACGCCGCCCGGGGGAGGCAGCGGACGCGAGAGGGCGATCTCGGCCAGGACCCGCTCGCGCAGGCCGTCGGGGGCCGTCGTCGAGCAGGCACCGCCCAGGAGGGAGGACGTCTCGCGGAGTCCGTCGACCTCGCTGCGGCAGGTCGCGCAACCGGCCAGGTGACGCTCGAAGGAGGCCCGCTCGAGGTCGTCGAGCGCGTCGACGGCATAGGCTCCGGACAGCGCGTGGATGTCGCTCATGAGCCAACTCCCATCATGTCGCGCAGCCGGATGAGTCCGTCCCGGATGCGGGTTTTTGCGGTGCCGACCGGAAGGTCGAGCATGCTAGCAACTTCGGTGTGGGTGTAGCCCCCGAAGTACGCCAGCTCGAGCGCCTCCCGCTGGATGGAGGTGAGGCTCTTGAGCGCAGTGCGTACCCGGTGGGCTTCGAGTGAGGCGTGAGCCGCCTCGGCAGTCGAGTCGTGGGCGACCGGCTGGTTCTGCTGGTGGTAGGAGCCGTCGCGCCGCGTGGAGGCCTCGGCCGAGCGGACCCGGTCGACGGACTTGCGGTGCGCAATCGTGAGCATCCACCCGAGGGGGCTGCCGCGGTCCGCGTCGAAGCGGGCCGACGTCTTCCAGATCTCCATGAAGGCCTCCTGGGCGACCTCCTCGGCCTGGGCCGGGTCCCGCACGACGCGGACGGCGAGCCCGAGGACCCGCGCGGAGACCGCGTCGTACAGCACAGCGAAGGCCTCGCGGTCACCACGGCCACTGCGTCGAAGGAGCTCGGCCAGGTCCAGGGCGCCGGACGCCTCCCCCCGGCGGGAGGAGGCGCCGGCGACGGGATGCGGATCGTTCACGTGACCATCATCCCGTCTGTGTAGCTGATGGTGCCTGGTGTGGTGCCAGTTGGTGCGGTGGAGCTGGATCAGGCGGCGCCGGCCATCACGGCGTCGATCACGTAGACCGTGGCGTTGGCGGTGGGGACGTTGCCGCAGATCACGTTGGCCGTGACGGCGCTGTCGGTGACCGTCATGCCGGTCTCGTCACCCTCGATGGTCAGGTTGTCGCCGTTCACCGTGGGCTGCTCGCCGACGACCGCGGTCGGGTCGAACTTCTCGGGCAGCACGTGGTGGGTCAGGATCTTGGTGAGGAGCGCCTTGTCCGCGAGGATGCTCGTCAGCTGGTCCTCGGGGATCGCGGCGAACGCATCGTTGGTCGGCGCGAAGACGGTCGCGGCCGGCAGGCCGTTGAGGGTCTCGACCAGGCCGGCCTCGGAGACCGCGGTCACCAGGGTCTCGAGCAGCGGGTTGTTGCTGGCGGCGGTGGCGACCGGGTCGGTCACCATGCCGTCGAAGGAGCCGGGGCCCTCGGTCGGGACGGCGGCGCAGCCCTCACCGAAGGTCTCGGCGCCGGCGCCGGTGGCCTCGGGAGCAGCCTCGGAGGACTCAGCCTCGCTGGGCGCGGCCTCGGCCGGAGCGGAGGACTCGGAGGTGGTGTCGCTGGCCGTCGTGTCAGCGGCGTCATCGCTGCACGCAGCGAGGGTCACGGAGAGGGACAGGGCGATGGCGGCGATACCGCCGGAGCGACGAAGAGCGGAGCGCTTCATGGTGATTGGTACCTTTCGGTTGTGCGCCACCTGGTGTGTGTGGCACTTTCACGGTTACTTCGAACCAGCCCGCGGTGCGGATTGGTGGCCGGGGGAAGTAATTCCCCCGAAGCCCTCACTCGTCTCAGGTGACGGTGAAGATGATCTCGGGGATGCCGCTGGAGCCGCTCGGGAACGGCTCGCGGCGCATCGTGTCCTGCATGGCGCCGTTGCCGTCGATGACCCGGGAACGCACGCGGTGCTGGCCGGTCTCGCCCTCGAAGGGGGCGTACCACTGGCGCCAGTAGTCGTTGCCGGCGCTCGGGCCGAGCATGGCGTCGGTCCACTGCCCGCCGTCGAAGGAGACCTGCACCGTCGCGACGCCGCCGTTCTGCTGCGCCCAGGCCACGCCACCGACGAAGCCGCCGGCCGCGATGGCCTCGAAGGGCTTGGGCGTGTCGATCCGGCTGGAGATGCGGATCGGCGCGTCGGTGGCCCAGTCGCGCTCGGTCCAGTACGCGGTGTCCTTGGCGTACGTCGTGAGCTCGAGCTTGGTGACCCACTTGGTCGCGCTGATGAAGCCGTAGAGACCGGGGATGATGACCCGGGCCGGGAAGCCGTGCTCGCGCGGCAGCGCCTCGCCGTTCATGCCGATGGCCAGCATCGCGTCGCGGCCGTCGAGGGCCAGCTCCAGCGGGGTGCTGATGGTCATGCCGTCGTAGTCGGTGGCGAAGATCTGGTCGGCCTTGCTGCTGGACATGCCGGCCAGGTCGAAGAGGTCCTGCAGGGGCACGCCCAGCCAGGTCGCGCTGCCGATGAACTTGCCACCGACGCTGTTGGAGACGCAGGTCATGGTGATGTCGCGCTCGATCATGTCCATCTTCACGATGTCGTCGAACGACAGCTCGATCTCCTCGTCGACGTCACCACCGATGCTCAGCGACCAGCTGTCGGTGCTCAGGGCCGGCACGTCGAGGCGGGTGTCGACCCGGTAGAAGTCGGCGTTGCTGGTCCGGAAGGGCGAGATGCCGGGCACCATGTCGTCCAGACCGTCCGGCAGGGCCGGGGCGGGGGAGGTCGCGGCGGGCAGCGCGATGTCCTCGGGCCGGGTGCGGAAGGTGCCGATCAGTCGCCCGGCGCCGCCCATGACCGCGGCCACCGCGAGGGACACACCGCTGACGACCAGGACGGTACGACGGGTGGTCGCGGGCCGCGACCCGTCGGGGACCGGGGCGTCGACGCGCGTCGAGGTGGACTGCCCGTCGTTCTTCTCGGTCCCCATCAGTGACACCCCGCGCCGGCTGCGGTGCAGCAGCAGCAGGGTGGCGACGCCCGCGACGGCGGTGACGACGCCGGGGACGGCGTCGGTGACCCCGGCCGAGGGCCGGAGCACGGCCGCCAGGGTGGCCACCGCGACCAGGAGGACCAGGATGCCCGCGCCGACCCGGAAGCGGGTGCGGGACACGATGCCGGCCACGGCGGCCAGGATGAGGACCACGATCACGACCGAGCCGATCAGGATCAGCTTGTCGGCCGTGCCGAAGTTGCGGATCGCCCACTCCTTCATCGGGGTGGGGGTCGCGTCGATGACCGTCGAGCCCACCGCCAGGACCGGGGAGGAGGCGGGGTTCAGCAGGGATGCGACCAGGTGGCCGGCAGCCATGCCGACCAGCGTGGCGAGCACGCCGAAGAACGCGTAGGGCAGGCGGTTTCTCATGCCTCGTGTTCGGAGCCGGCGCCCTCCCGGATGGGTCGCGCCGCCCGACCGCCGTCACGCTGCGGCAGGATGGCCCGCATGCCCGACGCCCCGACCGACGTGCCCGCAGAGCTGGTCCACCTCGACGTCGTCGACGGGTTGGCCACGATCACCCTCGACTCGCCGCACAACCGCAACGCCCTGTCCCGACGGCTGGTCGCGGAGCTGGCGGCCCACCTCGACACCGTCGCGGGTGACCCGGCGGTCCTCGTCGTGCGGATCCGCTCCTCCGGGCGGGTGTTCTGCTCCGGCGCCGACCTGAGTGAGGCCACGGCCGACGGCATGCAGGAGGGCGCCCGCGCGATCGTGTCCCTGCAGCGCCAGATCGCCGCGCTGGGCCAGCCGGTGGTGCTCGAGCTCCTCGGGGCCGTGCGGGCCGGGGGCATCGGCATCGTGGCTGCCGCGGACATCGTGGTCGCGGCCGACGACGCCAGCTTCGCGCTCACCGAGGTGAAGCTCGCACTGGCCCCGGCGATCATCTCGCTCACGGTGCTGCCGCGGCTGACGTCGCGCGCCGCGGCGTACACGTGCCTGACGGGGGAGGTCTTCACCGGCGCCGAGGCGGTGGGCCTGGGCCTGGTGACCCGGTCCGTCCCGGCCGAGGGTCTCACCGCGGAGGTCGAGCGGGTCTGCGCGTCGCTGGCCACCGGGGCCGCGCAGGGGTTGCGCGAGACGAAGGCGCTGCTCAACCGCAGGTTGCTCGCCGGGATCGACGCGGACGGTGAGGCGCTCGCCGCGCTCAGCGCCCGCCTCTTCGCCTCCGAGGAGGCGACGGCTGCGATGACCGCGTTCCTGGCGCGAGGCAGGTGAGGCTGGCCCCGGACGTCCTGCGGCGGTCGTGGCCTTGTGCGAGGCTTTCGCTGCGGGTGCCGGGCCGAGTGGCGCGACGAGCCTGACCGAGGGAGATCCGATGCTGGGCCTACGTGCGGGAGCGGCCGTGGCCGCGGCGGTCGTCGTGACCGCGCTGGGGCTGGCCGGCTGCTCGGGCTCGGTCTCCGTGGGCGGCGACGAACCGGTCGTCGACCGGGCCGAGGTCGAGGAGCAGGCCCGCACGCAGCTCGGCCGGACCGTGGGCCGAGAGCCTGAGGACGTGACCTGCCCGGGCAACCTGACCGGTGAGCTCGGCGAGACGATGCGCTGCAGCCTCACCGACTCCGGCACCACGCTGGGGGTCACCATCACCGTGACCGGGGTCGAGCGCACCGACGTGCAGTTCGACATCGACGTGGACGAGGCCCCGGCCTCGTGACGGGCAGGACAGCTAGTCCGGCAGCCGCAGTGGAGCGGGCGCGTCGCCCCGGTCGAGGTGGCGGGCGATGACCATCCGCTGGATCTGGTTGGTGCCCTCGAAGATCTGCATCACCTTGGCCTCGCGCATGTAGCGCTCGACCGGGAAGTCGCGCGTGTAGCCGTAGCCGCCGAGCACCTGCACGGCGTCCATGGTCACCTTCATGGCGTTGTCGGTCGCGACCAGCTTGGCGATCGAGGCCTCGCGGCCGAAGGGCAGACCGGCGTCGCGCAGCCGCGCCGCGTGCAGGGTGGTGGCCCGAGCCGACACGACCGCGGCCTCCATGTCGGCCAGCACGAACCCCAGGCCCTGGTGGTCGATGATCCGGCGGCCGAAGGTCTCGCGCTCCTGGGCGTAGGCCAGGGCCGCGTCCAGGGCGCCCTGGGCCAGGCCGATCGCGACCGCCGCGATGCCGAGCCGGCCCGCGTCGAGACCGGCCAGGGCGATGCTGAGCCCGTCGCCCTCGTGACCCAGCAGCCTCTGGGCCGACACCCGCACGTCGTCGAAGCGCATCGTCGCGGTGGCCGACCCGGTCAGGCCCATCTTGCGCTCAGGGGCGTCCGCGCTGAGGCCCTCGGCGTCGGCCGGGACCAGGAAGCACGAGATGCCGTTGCGCTCCTCGCTGGTGCGGGCCATCACCGTGTAGAAGTCGGCGTGGCCACCGTGGGTGGTCCAGGCCTTCGCGCCGTTGAGGACGTAGTCGTCACCGTCGCGGCGCGCCGTCGTGCGCATCGCCGCGGGGTCGGACCCGGCGTGCGGCTCGGAGAGGCAGTAGGCGCCGAGCAGCTCGCCGCCGAGCATGTCGGGCAGCCAGCGTTGCTGCTGCTCCGGCGTGCCCCGGGTGGCCAGCGCGAAGCAGGACAGGGCGTGCACGGAGACCCCGACCCCGACCGAGGCCCAGACCGAGGCGATCTCCTCCAGCACCTGCAGGTAGACCTCGTAGGACAGGGCGCCACCGCCGTGCTCCTCGGGGTAGGGAAGGCTGAGCAGGCCGGTCTTGCCCAGCATCGTGAAGACGTCGCGCGGGAACTCCGCGTCGGCCTCGGCCTGAGCGGCCCGCGGGGCGAGCTCCTCGGCGCAGATCTCGCGGACCAGCGCGATCAGGTCGACGGCTTCGTCGGTGGGCAGGACGCGGCGGGCAGTCATGAGTACCAGAGTACGCGTTCGGGTACTGTCGTCGGCGTGTCGGACCGTCGCGACGAGCTGGTGGACCACCTCGTGGAGCTCTTCCTGGCCGAGGGCTTCCGCGGGTTCGGGGTCGGTGACCTGGCCGCGCGGCTGCGCTGCTCGCGCACCACGCTGTACGCCGTCGCGCCCAGCAAGGAGCAGATCGTGCTGGCCGCGGTGCGGGCCTACTTCCGGCGCGCAGCGGAGCGGATCGAGGCCCGGGTCGCGGCCGAGACCGACCCCGGGGCCCGGCTGCACGTCTACCTCACCGCGGTCGCCGACGAGCTCGCCCCGGCCTCGGCGGCCTTCCACCGCGACCTCGCGGCGTACCCGCCGGCCGCCGAGGTCTACGAGGACAACACCGTGCTCGCCGCTCGCCGCGTGCAGGACCTGGTGACGGCCGGGGTGCAGGCCGGGGCGATGCGGGCCGTCGACGCGGCCTTCGTGGGGGCCGCGGTGGCCCGGGTGATGACCGGCATCCAGACCGGCACCATCGGCGCCGCCACGGGCCTGGACGACGCCGCGTCATACGCCCGGCTGGCGGACCTGGTGATGAGGGGCCTGGTGGACGGGCGCAGGGCCGGGCCCGACGGGCATGGCGCGGCGCCGGGGCAGGGTCCTAGGGTGCAGGCATGAGCGAGACCGTCTTCACCTACGCCTCTCCCGCCCTCAAGTTCGGCGCCGGTGCGGCCGACGAGGTCGGTCACGACCTGGCGTCGTACGGCGCCACGAGGGTCCTGCTCGTCACCGACCCGGGGGTGGCCGCGACCGGGCACCCGGCCCGGATCGCCGAGCTGATCACCCGGCGCGGCATCGAGGTGCTGACCTACGACCAGGCCCACGTCGAGCCCACCGACGACTCCCTGCGCGAGGCCATCGACTTCGCCCGCGGCGCCGGGTCCTTCGACGCCGTGCTGGCCATCGGCGGCGGCTCCAGCATCGACACCGCCAAGGCGGTGAACCTGCTGGTCACCAATCCCGGCGAGCTGATGGACTACATCAACGCCCCGGTCGGCAAGGCCACCGCACCGGTCAACCCGCTGCTGCCCCTGGTGGCGATCCCGACCACCACCGGCACCGGCAGCGAGTCCACCACGATCTGCGTGCTCGACGTGCTCTCCCTCAAGGTCAAGACCGGCATCAGCCACACCGCCCTCCGTCCGCGGATGGCGATCGTCGACCCCAGCCTGACCGCAACCCAGCCCACGATGGTGACCGCGGCCTCGGGCATGGACATCCTGTGCCACGCCCTGGAGAGCTACACCGCCAAGGCCTACACCGACTTCGAGGCCAAGCAGCCCGAGCAGCGGGTGCCGTACTGCGGGTCCAACCCGATCTCCGACATGTGGTCGGAGAGGGCGATGGCGATGCTCGCGGTGTCCTTCCGCACCGCGGTCGCCGGCGGCGAGGACGCCGGCGAGCACGGTTTCGCCCGCGAGCAGATGGCGATGGCGGCCACGTTCGCGGGGCTGGGCTTCGGCAACGCCGGCGTGCACATCCCGCACGCCAACGCCTACCCGATCGCCGGCCGGGTCCGCGACTACCGGCCCGAGGGCTACCCGCAGCACGAGGCGATGGTGCCGCACGGCATGGCCGTCTCCCTGACCGCGCCCGAGGCCTTCCGCTTCACCTTCGACGCTGCCCCCGAGCGGCACCTGCGCGCCGCGCGGCTGCTCGACCCGCAGCGCACGGTGCCCGGTGACGGCCCCGACGTGCTGCCCGAGGTGCTGAGCAACCTGATGCGCGACATCGGCATCCCCAACGGCCTGGCCGAGGTCGGCTTCGGCGACGCCGACGTCGACGACCTGGTCTCCGGGGCCGTGCAGCAGCAGCGGCTGCTGGCCACCGCACCCAAGAGCCCCACCGACGAGGACCTCGCGTCGGTCTTCCGGGGGTCGATGGAACACTGGTGAGCATCCGGGCGGCGCACCGTCGGGGTGTTCTGGGAAGCGCTACGAGCGTGGACCATAGGGTGACCTGCTGCCGACCGGAAGGGTGACGTGAGCGCGACCGACCTCAGCCGGGGCACGACGAGCGGGCCGTCAGGGCTGTCCGCTGCCGTCCCCGACCTCGCCGCGGCGCTGCGTCGCAGCGGCGTGGTCGCCGTCGACGACTCCACCCTGACCCGGGCCCTCTACTCCTCCGACGCCTCGCTCTACCGGA
>JAJAYJ010000076.1 GCA_026786275.1 Nocardioides sp.
CCCTCGGGCTGCGCCTCGAGCTCGGCGCGGGCCCGCTCGACCCGCTCGAGCGGCTCGGTCAGCAGCGAGAGCACCACGACCCAGGTCACGAAGCCGATCATCACCGGCAGGCCGGCGATGGCGGTGGCGCCCGGCTCGGCGGCGACCGCGACGCCGCCGATGCCGGCCAGGACCGCGAACACGATCGCCGGCGCCCACCAGCTGCGCCGGGCCAGGTGACCGGCGAGGGCGAAGACCGCGGTGAGGACCAGGACGATGCCGATCACCAGCAGGGGCTTGTCGAGGGTGCCGACCAGGGAGATCAGGGCCTCGACCAGCCCGCCGGGGGTGATCCGGATGATGCCCTGGGCCACCGCGACGACGGGTGACTGCGCCACCCCGAGCACGCTGGCCACGACGTAGCTGATGGCCAGGCCGACCAACCCGGCCACGACGCCGGCGAGTGACCACTGCCCCCGGGATGTCTTCACACCACCAAGTGTTCCTCAGGGATGATCGCGGTGTGCATTCCTCTCCTTACGGACCCCTGACGATCCCCCGCATCGGCATCGGCACCGACGTCCACCGCTTCGCCGCCGCCGGATCCGGCGTGCCCCTGCACCTGGCCGGCCTGGCCTGGCCCGACGACGCGCCGGGACTCGAGGGCCACTCCGACGCCGACGTCGCCGCCCACGCGGCCTGCGACGCCCTGCTCTCGGCCGCAGGCCTGGGCGACCTCGGGTTCCACTTCGGTACGTCGGACCCGGCGTGGGCCGGCGCGTCCGGGGCCGCCCTGCTGGCGGAGACCGCCCGCCGGGTGCGCGCGGCCGGTTTCGAGATCGGCAACGTGGCGGTCCAGGTGATCGGCAACCGTCCGAAGCTGTCGCCTCGGCGCGCCGCGGCCGAGCAGGCGCTCGGTGAGGCGGTCGGGGCGCCGGTCTCGGTGTCCGCGACCACCACCGACGGCCTCGGCCTGACCGGCAGGGGCGAGGGTGTGGCGGCGGTCGCGACGGCACTGGTGGTGGCGACCTCCTGAGTCAGGCCGGGCGCACGTGCTGGCCCTTGCGCCGCCCGACCAGCACGACGCCGTCCACGACCTTCACGTCGTAGGACGGCACGGCGCTGTGCAGGTCGTCTAGGCACTGGCCGGTCCGTAGGTCGAAACGGTGTCCGTGTGCGGGCGAGCCCACGAACGGCACCTCGCCGCGACGCCCCACGATGCCCCTGGCGATGCTCGAGGTCCGCGAGAACGGGTCGTGGTTGCCCAGCGCGAAGACGGACCTGTCGGTGCGGAAGATGGCCAGGGCCTGGCCGTGCACGAGAGCGGTCGCACCCCGGTCCACCTCGAGCTCGCCGAGCCGGCAGACAGGCTGCCACTCGTCGGGCGGCGAGGACCCGCGCACGGACCTGCGGGTGGCCACTCAGGCCGGCTCGGTGGGCTGAGGCATTCTCCGAGCACCCCCTTCGACGCCTTGGACGCTAGGGCCGCTGTGTTTCGGTGACGGTCCCTGCCTGGCGCCGTGTGTAACAGCCGTGAAAATCCCGGCCTTCGTCGACCGTCGACCGTCGACGGGGACACGGCGGATACCTGGCAGGAAACTCGGCAGACCGTGAGACGTGCCAGCTTCGGCTCGGCTCACGGTCTGGGCGGGCAGGAAAGCCTGATACTCGGGTGTCCGAGTGGCCTTGGTGGCGTCGGCGAGGGCCAGTTCCTGGGTGCGGGTACGCCAGTAGCCGCCGGGACTTGGTAGCCGGGGCGGTGGGCGGTAGCGGTGGGTGCGTTACGGCACCGAGGAGCCGGAGTTCTTGTCCGCGTACGTGGTGAGGCTGTCCCGCCAGGGCAGGTGCTTCACGCGGGCCTTCAGGTCGGCGTGGCGGGCTCCGGTGTCGTTACGTGCGCCGTAGGGGAACGTGGCGGCCACGAACCGGGCGGGTGCAGGCAGACGGCTCGGCGCGTACATGAATGTACCCATCGGCGGGAATCGGCTTGCGCTCGGCTTCGCTCACGCGTGGCGTTTGACGCCGACGCCCGATAGGTACGTCTGAATACGAGATCTCGCACCGTGCGGGTCAGCGCTGCACTCTCATGCAGCCATGAGCGGACGGTTCTGCATCAACAACACTCGACACCCGATCCATGGTCACAGACCCCAACCACGCCAGCCCAGTCACCGACGCCGACGAACTTCCGTTGCGGAACGGCAGTTCTCCGCTGCAGCCCGCCGAGCCGCGACGGACTGACCAGCCGATCCAAGCGGGCCGACCGGACACCCGGATCGCGGCTGCTCCGGGCGAGATCCTGTGCCGCGCCGAGTGTGCCGCGCAGGAGTAGCGGCGCGCATCAAAAACGATGGACTCATGGCAACGTCGCGAGAGCCGGACGGCACCTAGGAGTGGCGCTCGGGCCGCTGGGAACGGTCCAACGGTCGGCGATGGACCCGGAGTGCCTACTCGCCCAGCCCGCAGCGATTGAGCGACTCGCCACCGCTGACCGCCGACCCCCGAGCCGACCGGCAGACCAGGGAACGGATGCTCGACTAGGCGGTCGATGCCGAGGTTCTGGCGGGCGCGAATTTCCTGTACCGCACCACGTTCTCTGCGATCTTGGGATACCGGAGCACGGTCAGTCACGTTCTGCATGCGTTGCTCACCCTGTTCACCGGTGGCCTGTGGGGCGTCGTGTGGCTCGCTGCTGTCGTCTCGCGCAAGCAATTCCGTGTGCGCTTCGTCGTCGATGACTGGGGACATGTGTGGCCTGCCGAGTCCTCAGCTTCTCGATGACCACACGCCGCGGGGGTACGACGTCGATCGATGGCTGATTCACGTGTGCCCGGCGGCCAATAGTTGATCCATCCGGAACCGAGAGCTTCCGCGTCAACCCACCTCAGGAGAATCCGACTGCCAGGCACCACACCTGCGCCCCCGTGGCCGCCCATGGAGCCGCAATGGACCAGCCGGTTCCTCGTCTTCTGGGTAGGTGCCGCCCAGGGGGCGTGCGTCAGCGGTGCTGCACCCACAGGTTCTCCTCGCGGTAGACCGCGGAGTCGTTCTCGCGGTCCACCTGCACGAGGTTCAGGGCGTCAGGCACGACGTACTCCCCGGTGACCGGGAAGACCATGTCGGCCCACCCTTCCCACTCGGCAACGGTGCCGGGAATGACCATCGAGTTGGGTGCCGGTCCCACGATCTCGGCTCCCATGCGTTGGTGCGTCCTGATCCAGGGGTCGATGGAGAAGCCGTCGTCGCGCTTCCACGTCGCGTACTGCGACATCCCCACCTGCGGGTAGCGGCTCTTCCACGTCGGACGCAGGGGGGCGAACACGGACGGCAGCCCGGCTTCCAGGACCCGGTCCATGAGGCATGACAGCACCCTGGCGGCCAGCCCCCTCTTGTCGTACTCGGGGTTCACCGCAGCCGCCATGAAGCTGAAGGCCGTCGCGGTCCGCGATGCCTCGTGGTCCTCGACGGCGCGGACGAGGCCGGCGTCATATCCCTCCGGCAGGTCGTCGATCTCGCCGCTGTAGGCAAAGGGAACGCCCCAGCCACCCGCCGCGACCTTGCCGTGGTCCAGCAGGAGGATGTCGTAGTGGGAGAAGTACGCGCTCACCCGACCCAGGTACGTCGGGGGCACCGGGTCGTGGAAGATGAACTCCGGCCACCGCTGACGGAACGCCGTCGCCGCCTCCTCGTCCAGGTCAGGTCGCTGGCTCGACGTGACCACCTCGTACTGCATGACTCCATGCTCGCACCCGCGCCTGCCGTGCTGTGTTCTCTGGGTCGGCCATGTCCGCGATCCCTGGGCGAGGCACCGAGTTGCCCCCGCGGTGCGGCAAGGTCGATGCTGACCTGCATGTCCGTCGCCATCGTGATCCTGGCCGCCGGCTCCGGGTCCCGGGTCGGCGCCGAGGCCAACAAGGTGCTGCTGCCCCTGGGCGACACCACCGTGCTCGGCCGCTCGTTGCGCGCCGCCCTCGGTGTCGGCGACGTGTCCCACCTGGTGCTCGTGGTCCGAGCCGGCGACGAGGAGGCCGTGGCCGCCACCGCGCGACCCCTGCTCGGGGACCGTGACCTCATCCTGGTCACCGGCGGGGCCTCGAGACACGACTCGGAGTGGCAGGCGCTGCGGGCTCTCGCCCCGGCCATCGTCTCCGGCGAGGTCGACGTGGTCGCCATCCACGACGGCGCCCGCCCGCTGGCCGGCACGGAGCTCTTCGAGACCACCCTGACCGCGGCCCGCGAGCACGGCGGCGCGATCCCCGTCGTACCCCTGACCGGGCTCCTCACCCACGCGTGGGTGCCGGTCACCGGCCGGGCCGTCGGCGTGCAGACCCCGCAGGCCTTCCGGGCCCGCGACCTGCTCGCGGCCCACACCGCGGCCGACGCCGACGGCTTCGCGGCCACCGACACCGCCGGCTGCCTCGAGAGGTACGCCGGTCTGCACGCGGTCGCGGTGCCGGGCAGCCCGACCAACCTGAAGGTCACCTTCCCCGAGGACGTCGAGCTGGTGATGGGCCTGCTCTAGGCCGGCGGTTCAACCACCCAGGGGCCGGGTCCGCGCGGTGAGCGCCTGCAGGACCGCGACGTCCTCGGGGCTGTGCACCCGTCGGGCCGTGGCCGGGGCCAGGACCAGCTCGACCGGGAACCGCCCGGCCAGCGCGGCGACCAACCGTGGGAAGTCCACGTCGGGCAGGTGATCCAGGGCAGCGACCACCGAGGCCGGGAGCACCACCGGCGAAGCGACCGCGTGCAGCGTCTCGCGGTCCACGGTCTCGCCCACCAGCCCGTCGCGCACCATCTTGACCGTGTCGGTCACCGGCCGCACGGCGACGACGACCCGGTCCAGCTCGACGGCCCGGGCCACGCACTCGGTGATGAACGACGCCGGGGTCATCGGGCACAGGGAGTCGTGCAGCACGAACGGCTCGTCGGCATCGACCAGGCCGGCCCACTCGGTGCCCAGGTCGACGGCCATCACCCCGGCGTCACCCAGTGCCCACGCCGCGCACGCCACGAGGGCCTCGCCGTGGATGAGGGCGTAGGGCAGGGACCCCCGCTCCTGCTCGACCACCGCCCCGAGGGCGGGGGGCGCATCGAGCTCGTCCCGGTCGTCCCGGTCGTCCTGGTCGTCCTGGTCGCTCATCGGCTCGAACCTCGCCTCGTCCTGGCCCCCGGACGTGACGAGACCCCCGGGGCCGGCCCGGGGGTCTCGTAAGTCAGTGCAGGTCGGACACGTCTCAGGACGCGAGGACCTCGTCGAGGATGGCCTCGGCCTTGTCCTCGTTGGTGTGCTCGGCCAGCGCCAGCTCGGAGACGAGGATCTGGCGCGCCTTGGCCAGCATCCGCTTCTCGCCGGCCGACAGCCCACGGTCACGCTCGCGGCGCCACAGGTCACGCACG
>JAJAYJ010000077.1 GCA_026786275.1 Nocardioides sp.
GCGCGGCGCCGACCCAGGCCCCGCCCCTGCGTCGACGCACGCTCGGTGGCCCGGGCGTGCCGGTCTAGCTCGGCCACCTGCAGCAGCAAGTCGCGGCGGGTCACCCGACCGCGTCGGGGCACGGCGTCCGAGCTCGCGCCGATGCCGTGCACGGCGTCGAACCCACCCGTCAACACCAACCGCTCGAGTACGGGGCGGGTGACGCCCGCGCGGTGCCAGAGGTCGCTGAGCGAGTGGTAGGGCCGGGCGGCGACGATCCGGTCGACCTCCGCGGCGGTGATGCCCCTGACCTCGGCCAGAGCCAGCCGGATCCCCCGGTCGCCGGTCGCTGTAGCCCAGGCCCCCTGGGGCGCCGGCTCCACCCGCTCGACGGCGTACGTCGCCCCGCTGGCGTTGACGTCGAGGCCCAGGATGGTGATGCCGAGTCGTCGCGCGTCGTCGAGGATCAGCCGCTTGGGGTACATACCGGGGTCGTGGGTGAGCAGGCCGGCGATGAAGTGGGCCGGCCAGTGCGTCTTCAGCCAGGCCGACTGGAAGGTCGGCAGCGCGAACGCGGCCGCGTGGGCCTTGCAGAAGCCGAACGAGGCGAAGGCCTCCAGCACCCGCCAGATCTCCTCGACCACCGCGGTGGCGTAGCCCCGCTCGAGCGCGCGCGGGAAGAACCAGAGCCGGCTGCCGGCCATGCCCTGGGGGTCGCCGAGGGCGCGGCGTTGCTCGTCGGCCTCGGCCAGGGTGACCCCGGCGAACCAGCTGATGATCTCGATGACCTGCTCGTGGAAGACGACGACGCCGTGGGTGCACTCCAGGATCGGGCGCAGGTCGGGGTGCAGGTAGTCGACGTCGCGCCACCCCTGCTTGACCTCGAGGTAGGGGGTGATCATGTCGCCCTTGACCGGACCGGGCCGGAACAACGAGATGTCGGTGATGATGTCCTCGAAGCTCTCGATGCCGGACCTGCCCACCAGCTCGCGCTGGCCGGGCGACTCGATCTGGAAGATGCCGAGCGTGCGGGCCGAGGAGATGAGCGCGTAGGTCTCGGGGTCGTCGAGGGGCACCTGGCGCTCGTCGTCGAGGTCGACGCGGCGCGCCTCGACCCGGTGGATCTCCGCGACCGAGTGGGCCATCGAGGACTGCATCCGGATGCCGAGCACGTCGAGCTTGAGCAGGCCGAGGGCCTCGACGTCGTCCTTGTCGAACTGGCTCATCGGGAACCCGGCAAAGCTGGCCTCCACGGGGGTGCGGTCGAGCAGGGTGACGTCGGAGAGCAGCACGCCGCAGGGGTGGACCGCGACGTGGCGAGGCAGGCCGTCGAGCCGTTCCACGAGCTGGAACATCAGGTCCAGGCGCGCGTCGTCGAGGCCGCTCGCCCGCAGCTCGCGCAGCTCGCGCAGCGCGACCCGGGCGTCGCGGGCCCGGATGTGCGGGAAGGCCTTGGCGATGGTGTCGACCTCACCGGGCGGCATGCCTAGAGCCGCACCGACGTCGCGCACGGCGTGGCGGACGCGGTAGGTGTCCATCATCGAGACGCACACGCAGCGCTCGGCGCCGTAGCGGTCGAGCACGCGCTCGTAGACCTCGTGGCGACGCGCCGACTCCACGTCGACGTCGATGTCGGGCAGCGCGTGGCGCAGCGGCGAGAGGAAGCGCTGCATCAGCAGCCGGTGTCGGATCGGGTCGACGCCGGAGACCCCGAGGAGGTAGTTGACCAGGCTGCCGGCCCCGGAGCCGCGGGCCGCGCAGCGCACGCCCATCTCGCGGATCAGGTCGGTCACGTCGCCGACGGTCAAGAAGTAGGAGGCGTAGCCCAGGGCGCGGATGGTCTCGAGCTCGTCGTCGAGCCGTTTCCAGACCAGCGCCAGTGACGTGGTACCGAAGCGGTCACCGATGGCGCCCTCGCACCGGGCCCGCAGCAGCCCGTCGGCCGCGCTGGCGCCGGGGGTGGGGCGCACCGCTGGCGACCCGGCGGACCTCCGGGTCAGGTCGAGCTCGGGGAAGTGCACCTCGCCCAGCCCGAGGTCGGCGCGGGGGTCGAGGGCGCAGCGGTCCGCGACGGTCCTGGTGCGGGCGAGCAGCCGGCGTGCCTCGACGGCGGGGTCGGTGGCGAGACCGGACAACCGGCTGATCTCCTCGGCGACCTGCATCATCTGCGTGCCGGACTTCAGGAAGCCCTCGGCGTTGCGACGCTCCAGGTGGCGGTGGTCGAGGGCGACCAGCCGGCGGGCGGCGTCGAGCACGTCGACCGTGACCGCGTCGCGTCGCGTCGCGTAGCGGACGGTGTTGCTGAGCACCGCCTCCACCCCGAGGTCGCGCGCGACCCGGGACATCCGCGCGGCGTGGGCCGTCGTGCCCGGACCCCAGTCGCCGCTGGCGCTGCCCGGCAGCCGGTGGGAGACCAGCTCGATGCGCAGGTGGGTACGGGGCACCAGGTCGCGCCACGGTGCAACAGCGGTGGTGGCCAGGTCGTCACGGCGACGCGACGCGGCCGCACCCAGCTCGGAGGCCGGTCCGAGCAGCACCACCAGGTCACCCGAGGAGAGCAGTCGGGCGACGTCGTCTCCGGGGCGGGCGGGATCGAGCACGGGAGTGCCCCGCTCGCCCGAGAGGTGGAGGGAGGAGACCAGGCGGCACAGCGCCGCCCAGCCCGCACGACCACCGCGCGTGTCTGCCGCCGCCAGGATGGTGACCCGGGCCAGCCCGGGGTCGCGGAAAGCTCCCCCACGCACGGGACGCCGGGGCCGGCCGGGACCGGCCGGGGCGGCGGCGCCGAAGACCGGGTGGGTCGCCCGGTAGGCCAGGTCGACCCCGAGCACCGGGCGCAGCCCGGCGTGTCGACAGGTCTGGGCGAACTTCACCGCTCCGTAGATGCCGTCACGGTCGGTGAGCGCCAGCGTGTCCATCTCGTGCTCGACGGCCCGCTCGACCAGGACGTGCGGGGGTGAGGCACCGTGCTGCAGTGAGTAGCCGGAGGCCACGTGCAGGTGGACGAACGGGTCGGGCACGAAGCTCAGCCGGCCCGAATCAGGCGCTCGGCCGGGGTCGAGGGGTGCGGCACCAGGCCGAGCGACTGCTCGACCAGAGCGAGGAACCGGTCCGCGTCCCGGACCAGGTCATCGGCCTCACGGGCGGTCACGGCCCGGGACGAGCCGGCCTCGGCGGCCGCCCGCTTGGCGGTACCGGCGGAGAAGAAGGCTGCCCACTCGGCCATCTCGGGGGCGACCTCGGCCAGCAGGATCCAGGCGTTCTTCTGGGGTCGGCGCTTGGCCGGTGCGGGCCGGGCCCGGGCCGCGAGCAGGGCGGCGGCGGCCCGCAGCGCGGCGACGTGGGCGCAGGCGTAGCGGGTGGGCACCTCCGTGCAGGACATCGCCTCGCTGAGCGACTCGGCCGCGCGGGCGAGGTAGGAGTGGGTCGTCGCAGGCAGGGCGTAGGGGTTGGGGGGCGAGATCTCCGAGCCGGTCATGGGTGGCTTCCTGTCTGGTCCGAGCGAGGTGGTGGGGATGGTGCGAGACGAGGGTGCGGCCGGCTCTCGGCCGTCAGTCGGCACAGCCGACGAGGCGCCAACGGCCGTCGCTGGGGTCGAGGGTCAGGTCGAAGACACCGGTGCGGGCCGGCAGGGTCGCCCGCGCCACGGACCGGCGCCGGGCCTCGACCCGCCAGCGCTCGCGTTCGTCGAGCAGGTCGCCGACGGCCCGCGGGGCGGGCTGCGACTCGGCGGTCCCGATCACGTCCCGGGCGCTCTCCGAGGCCCACCAGGCTCCGGTCTCGAGCGAGTGGTCCACGACCGCGACGACCTGCCACGGCCACCCTCGCCACCGGAACTCCTGGGGTGCCTCGATGCCGTGCACCGGGCCGCGGGTCACCTCGACGATGTCGTCGTAGCGCCTCATCACGGGTCCTCTCGTCAAGCGGCGGCTCCGACGGGACGGGGGTCGAGGCCGCCCCACCGGAGCACGTGTCGAACAGGTGTTCGAACAACCAGCACGCTACACCGCACCGGGGACAGTGCGTCAAGAGCGACCATCGGACCTGGGCGCACGGTGCCCAGGTGAGCAGGGCCGGGCCCCGGTCGGAGCGGGTGGGCCGCGAGGATCAGACGGTGGTCGGGGCGTCGGCGCCGGACGGCTGCCAGGTGCCGCGCACGTGCGCGGAGGTGTCTCGGTGCCACAGGAACGCGAGCATCACCAGCTCGACCAGGAAGGAGACAGCGGCCAGCGCGACGAACAGCGATGGCGGCGACGTGCGGATGCCGGCCACGGTCGCGACCGCCATGAAGACGAGCACGCCAGTGATGGTCAACCGGGCCCAGCCGTAGCCCACCCGCACGAAGGCGAGGAGCACCCAGACCAGCGACGCCAGCACCACGAAGAGCACTACGGCCACGGGCACGAACGCCGGCGGCGCGATCCCGCCGGACCTGATGGCCTCGAGCCCACCGGTGGCGAGCGTCCGCCGCAGGTCCGCGCGACCCTCGGCCCAGGCTCGGACCAGGTCGTCCTCGCGCGCCCACGTCAGCACCGTGGTGAGCAGCCCGAGGGCGTAGAGGACCCACTGCGTCCACAGCAGGCGGGTCAGCGACGCGGGCTGGCTCATCGGACCTCCGAGGGTCTGGGGTCGAGATCCGGGACGGATGGTCGTCCTCTGCCCCGTATCATCCCCGACGAACCCCCTCGCGGACGAGTCCGGACGCCTCTAGGGTCATCCGATGAGCGCCTCGCCCGGTGAGCACCCGTCGATCACGCACTTTCGTGCCGAGCACCGCAGCCGCGGTGGTACCGGGCAGATCGTGATCCTGCCCGACGCGGTGCACACGGCCGTGCTGGCCGCACAGGCGCTGGGTTGCGAGGTCGGCGCGATCGCCAACAGCCTGCTCTTCGACGCCGGAGGCTCGCCGGTGCTGGTGCTGACCTCCGGGGCGCACCGGGTCGACACCAGCAAGGTCGCCGCCACCCTCGGGGTGGCGCAGCTGCGGCGCGCCGGTGCCGACTTCGTGCGGGAGCAGACCGGTCAGGTCATCGGTGGGGTCTCTCCGCTGGCCCACCCGAGCCCGGTGCCGACGTACCTCGACTCCTGGCTGCGCCGCCACGACGTGATCTGGGCCGCCGCGGGCCACCCGGCGGCGGTCTTCTCCACGACGTACGACGAGCTGGTCACGCTCACCGGGGCCCGCGAGATCGACGTCGAGTAGGCGCCTCGGGCCGCCGGGCTGCTCTAGAGTCCGCTCGTGGAGTCCCTGCCCCTGGCGTTCTCGAGTGGTTGGGCGAGCGGCGTCAACGCCTACCTCGTCGTGCTGGTGCTGGGCGTCGCCGACCGGGTCGGCGGGTTCGCTCAGGTGCCCGACGTGCTGGGTCGCTACGACGTGCTGGGCGTGGCGGCGTTCTTCTACGCGATGGAGTTCGTGGCCGACAAGATCCCCTACGTCGACTCCACCTGGGACGCCGTCTCCACCCTGATCCGGCCGTCGGTCGGTGCGGTGATCGGGGTGCTGCTGGCCGGGGACGCGACCTCGCTCGACCAGGCCGTCTCCGGGGTGGTCGGAGGTGGCACCGCACTGCTGGCCCACCTCACCAAGGCCGGCACCCGCCTGGCCATCAACGCCTCCCCCGAGCCGGTCACCAACGTCGCGGCCAGCATCACCGAGGACGTCGTCGTGCTGGCCCTGGTGTCGTTCGCGATCACCCACCCCCGGATCGCGGCGGGCCTGGCCGGGGTGCTGCTGGTCGGCGGGCTGGTGCTGCTCTGGCTCGCGCTCTCGCTGATCCGTCGCGGCTGGCGGCGCTGGAAGCAGCAGGAACCCCTCGCGACCCGCGGCGCCGCACGCTGACGCTGCTCGAGCCCGCTTGCGGGGGCGCGGGCGCGCTGGGGCCCGCCACTAGGGTTCGGGCCATGTCGCGCGTCGTGGTCATCGGTGGTGGGTACGGCGGGATGGCGTCGGCCGCGCGCCTGGCGAAGCTCGGGCACGAGGTCACGCTCGTGGAGCACGCGACCTCGCTGGGCGGGGCGCTCGAGCCGGTCACGCAGGACGGTTTCACCTGGGACGCGTCGGCCACCTCGATGCTGCTGCCGGCGGTGGCGCGCGACCTGTTCCGCAAGTCGGGACGCACCCTGGAGGCCGAACTCGGCACCGAGCTGGTGGCCCTCGACGTGATCCGTGAGCACCGTTTCGTCGACGACAGCGTGCTGCGGCTCCCCGGCGGTTCCCGGGCCGCCCAGCTCGCGGCCTTCGACGCACTGCACCCGGGCGCGGGCCGGCAGTGGGTCGACCACGTGGCGAGCTACACCGACGTGTGGGAGACCCTGCGCCGGCACTACCTGGAGCGTCCGTGGACACCCGACGCCCTGCCGCGCGAGGTCGCGGCGATCCTGGACAGCCGCGAGACGCTGCACAAGCGGCTACGCCGGACCTTCCGCGACGAGCGGCTGCGGATGGTCGCCGGCCACCCGTTCGTCGCCGACGGCCACGACCTGCGCAACGTGCCCGCGTGGGCCGGGGTGTCGGCGTACCTCGAGCAGCGCTTCGACGCCTGGACGGTCCCGGGCGGGATGCACGTGCTGGCCGCCGCACTCGCGAAGCGACTTCTCACCCGGGGGGTCCGGATCGTCCTGGACAGCGAGGTCCGCGACCTGGTCGTCGAGGCCGGACGGGTCCGCGCCGTGGTCACCGGCATGGGCCCGGTCGACGCCGACGTCGTCGTCTGCGCGATCGACCCGCGACGGCTGCCCGCGATCGCCCGCCTGGTCGAGCGGACGATGCCGGCGATCCCGCCCCAGGTCAGCTTCGTCGGCCTGGATGCCACTGGGCTGCCCGAGCTGCCGGCCGAGGTGGTGCTGCACGGCGAGCCCACCCTGGTGGTGCGCACCGGCGGCACGGCACCGCCCGGCCACGCGGCGTGGACCCTGCAGGGCCGTGGCCGGCTGTCCGAGGACATCGGGGTCGCCCTGGCCCGGCACGGCATCGACGTGCGCTCCCACGTGGTCACCCGGGTGGACCGGTCCCCGCGCGAGCTGGTCGAGGCGTGGCACGGCTCACCGCTGGGCGTGCTGTGGCAGGGCCGAGGCACCGTGCGGCGGCGCCTGGGCCCGCGCACCCCCGTCGAGGGCCTGTACGTCGCGGGCGCGCACGGCACCCCGGGCAGCGGTTTGCCGTACGTCGGGCTGTCGGCCGCGCTGGTCGCGCAGTGCGTCGGCCCGGCCTGAGCCCGGGTGCGGGTCAGACCGTCATGTTGAGCGCGGCGAAGATCTCCCGGGTCGCCTTGGAGCGGTTCAGCGTGTAGAAGTGCAGACCCGGCGCGCCGCCCTCAAGCAGCTCCTCGCACAGCTCGGCCGCGACCGCGATGCCCGCGGCCCGCAGCGCGGCCGGGTCCGCCTGGTGGGCACTGATCCGGGCCACCACCTCGGCCGGGACCTCGCGGCCCGACAGCTCGGCCATCCGCTTGATCTGGCCGAGGTTCTGGATCGGCATGATCCCGGGCAGGATCGGGATCGTGACGCCGGCGGCCCGGCCCCGCGCCACGAGCGCGAAGTAGTCGGCGGCCAGGAAGAACATCTCGGTGATCGCGAACTCCGCGCCGGCCGCCTGCTTGCCCAGCAGCACCTCGACGTCGTGGTCGAGCGAGTCGGCCTCGCGGTGCCCCTGGGGGAAGGCCGCCACGCCCACGCTGAACCCGCCGGTCTCGCGGACCAGGGCGACGAGCTCGTCGGCGTAGGTCAGCCCGCCCTCGGTGGCGGTCCACGGCGCGCCCGGACCCCCGGGCGGGTCCCCGCGCAGGGCCAGCACGTTGCGCACGCCGGAGTCACGGTAGGACTGCAGGATGGCCTCGATCTCCGCCCGGGTGTGGCCCACGCAGGTCAGGTGCGCCAACGGGGTCATCGAGGTCTCCCGGGCGATCCGGCCGGTGACCCGCACGGTCGTGTCGCGGGTGCTGCCGCCGGCGCCGTACGTCACCGAGACGAACGTCGGCCGGTAGGGCTCGAGGGCGCTGATCGCGTCCCACAGCTGGACCTCACCGGCCTCGTCCTTCGGCGGGAAGAACTCGAACGAGAACGAGCGTCCGCCCTCGCGCACGAGCTGCCCGATGCCCGAGGGGCTGTTGGTGGCCATGGGCCCATGCTAGGGCGGCGGCGCACCACCCCCAGGGTGGTCACTACTGTCTGGACCGTGGCTAACGACCAACGGGTGCGCGTGCAGGCCGCCCTCGACACCTTCCTCGACGGCCAGGCCGAGCGCCTCGCCCCGCTCGGGTCCGACGCGGCCCGGCTCGTGACCGAGGCCCGGACCTCGGTCAGCGGCGGCAAGATGCTGCGGGCCTCGTTCTGCTATTGGGGCCACCGGGCGGTGGCCCCCCCCCCCCCCCCAGCCCCCCCCCGCGATACCCCCCCGGAGGGCCCGGTTGGGAGGGCGGGGGCGGCCCCGGGGGGGGGGCCCCCCCCCCCCCCGGGCCCCC
>JAJAYJ010000078.1 GCA_026786275.1 Nocardioides sp.
CCCTCGGGCCACTCGGGCTCGAGCAGCGTGGGGATCCGGAAGCCGGCACCCGAGAGCAGGGCCACCCAGTCGCCCAGCGTGCGATGGTGCTCGACGTAGGCCACCACCCCGGTCTCGTCGTCCATCTCGACGTACGGCGTGCGGTCCCAGTAGGACTGGCCGGCCACCAAGCCTGCCGTCCCGGGGTCGTCGGGGAACATCCAGCGGGTTGGGTGCGTGATGGAGAACGCGAACCGTCCCCCGGGACGCAGCACCCGAGCGGCCTCGGTGACGGCCACCTCGATGTCTCGCACGAACTGCAGGGCGCCGAAGGAGCAGAACACCACGTCGAAGGACGCATCGGCGAACGGCAGTGCCGTGGCCGTCCCGAGCACGGAGGGCACCGCGACGCCGGTGTGCTCGTCGATGCGGCGCGAGTGCTGGAGCTGGCGCAGCGAGAGATCCAGCCCGATCCCGCGGCCCCCCCGCTGGCGCACCCAGCGCGAGCACTGACCGGCGCCGGAGCCGACCTCGAGCACGTCGCGATCGGCGACGTCGCCGAGGATGCCGGCTTCTTCCTCGCGCAGGCCCTCGGGCCCCCAGAGAAAACCCAGGTCGCCGAGGAACTCGCCGTGGGTGGACTGGTACTCGTCGGCGTAGCGATCCCAGTCGGGGCCGTTGGCCCGGCGTGACTCGTCTTCGTCAACCGGGCGCCGCTCGACGCGGACCGGTCGCTGCGGCTGCTCCATCAGCGCCAGCCTAGGGCGTCTAGCCTCCACGGGTGGACTTCTCCTCCCTCACGCCGCTGCCGGGCGGCTGGTCCGGTGCGACCTTCCTGGCCCAGGCCGGCGGGGCTCGTTCGGTGGTCCGGATCTACGACCCGGGCGCCGCCTCCTCCCGGCAGGGCCGCGCGCACCAGGTCGATGCTGCCCTGCTGCACCTGGTGCGGGGCTTGGTCCCGGTGCCCGAGGTGCTCGAGGTCGTCGCCCCCGACGTCGATCTGGAGCGGCCCGCCCTGCTCGTCACGTCGTACGTCGAGGGCGTGCGCGGTGACGTGCTGTGGCCCGACCTCGACGGGGGACGGCGGCGACTCCTGGGCGCCGGCCTCGGCGATCTGGTGGCTGTCCTGGGGGGCATGCCGACGATCCGACCGGGCCCGTTCGTGGACGCCGACCTGACGATCGGGACCTGGAGGGGCGGAGCTGGGGCTGGGGCTGGGGCTGATGGTCTGCCCGGCTGGGTCGAGCAGCACGAGCCACGTCTGGCCCACCTCGACGCCGGCGAGCTCGACGGACTGCGCGAGGTGGCCATGGACGCCCAGGCCCAGCTCGACACCGTGACCCGTACCTGCCTGGTGCACGGCGACCTGAACCTCACGAACCTGCTGCTCGACCCCGCCTCGCTGGCGGTGACGGCCCTGGTCGACTGGGAGTTCGCGCACGCCGGCCACCCCTTCACCGACCTCGGCAACCTGTTGCGCTGGGAGCGCGACGCGGCGTACACCGACGCGGTGCTCGACGCCTACGTCGCGCGCCGGGGCGGCAGCGCCGCGCACGCCGTGGCGCTGGCCCGAGCAGCGGATCTATGGGCCCTGGTCGACCTGGCCGGGCGGCGTCACGACAACCCGGTGGCGGCCCGGGCCGACCGGCACCTGCGTCGGATCGCCCTGGGTCGCGACTCGACGGTGTCGCCGCCGGACTAAGCCGACGTGGCGGGTCGTCGGCGGCCCCGCCAGACGGCTCGCGGGGGTGGCCCGGCTTCCGGTTGGACGCCTACGGAACGCGCGGCGTACTGTTCATGATGCGAGAGAAGTCTGCCGTGGTCCCAGACCGAGCGGACACCAGCTCGTTGCCGCGAACGAGGCAGCGAAACCGGCTTCACCCGCATGCTCACACGACTTCTGCCCACCCAAGGAATTCTTTCCCCTATGACAAGCACCATTCTCCCTGACTACGACGCGCCCCAGGTGGCGATCAACGACATCGGGTCCGAGGAGGACTTCCTCGCCGCGATCGACGCGACGATCAAGTACTTCAACGACGGCGACATCGTCGAGGGCACCATCGTCAAGGTCGACCGCGACGAGGTCCTGCTCGACATCGGCTACAAGACCGAGGGCGTCATCCCCTCGCGCGAGCTGTCGATCAAACACGACGTCGATCCCTCCGAGGTCGTCACCGTCGGCGACATCGTCGAGGCCCTCGTCCTTCAGAAGGAGGACAAGGAAGGCCGCCTGATCCTGTCCAAGAAGCGCGCCCAGTACGAGCGCGCCTGGGGCACCATCGAGCAGGTCAAGGAGGAGGACGGCGTCGTCGAGGGCACCGTCATCGAGGTCGTCAAGGGCGGCCTCATCCTCGACATCGGCCTGCGCGGCTTCCTGCCCGCCTCGCTGGTGGAGATGCGCCGCGTGCGCGACCTGCAGCCGTACGTCGGTCAGACCCTCGAGGCCAAGATCATCGAGCTCGACAAGAACCGCAACAACGTGGTCCTGTCGCGCCGTGCCTGGCTCGAGCAGACCCAGTCCGAGGTGCGCCACGGCTTCCTGACCCAGCTCCAGAAGGGTCAGATCCGCAAGGGTGTCGTCTCCTCGATCGTCAACTTCGGTGCGTTCGTGGACCTCGGCGGCGTCGACGGTCTGGTGCACGTCTCCGAGCTGTCGTGGAAGCACATCGACCACCCCTCCGAGGTCGTCACGGTCGGCGACGAGGTCACCGTCGAGGTGCTCGACGTCGACATGGACCGCGAGCGGGTGTCGCTGTCGCTCAAGGCGACGCAGGAGGACCCCTGGCAGCACTTCGCCCGCACCCACCAGATCGGCCAGATCGTGCCGGGCAAGGTCACCAAGCTGGTGCCCTTCGGTTCGTTCGTCCGCGTCGAGGAGGGCATCGAGGGCCTGGTGCACATCTCCGAGCTGGCCGAGCGCCACGTGGAGATCCCCGAGCAGGTCGTCCAGGTCAACGACGACGTGATGGTCAAGATCATCGACATCGACCTCGAGCGTCGCCGGATCTCGCTGTCGTTGAAGCAGGCCAACGAGACCACGGCGGCCGCCGACGTCGAGGAGTTCGACCCGACGCTCTACGGCATGACCGCGACCTACGACGAGCAGGGCAACTACGTCTACCCGGAGGGCTTCGACCCCGAGACGGGCGAGTGGCTCGAGGGCTTCGACGACCAGCGCGCGGTCTGGGAGGAGCAGTACGCCAAGGCGCACACCCGCTGGGAGGCGCACGTCAAGCAGCAGGCCGAGGCCAAGGTGGCCGAGGCCGAGGCCGGCGAGGCGACCTCCTACTCCAGCTCGGCCGAGACCGACGAGACCAGCGAGGCCGAGGGTGGCTCGCTGGCCTCCGACGAGGCGCTGCAGGCCCTGCGCGAGAAGCTGACCGGCGGGGCGTCCTGACCGCAGGCAGCACCCGCTAGCACGACCCGAGGGCCCGACCACCGTCACGGTGGTCGGGCCCTCGGGTCGTGGATCCGGCGTGGATCCGGGTCGGTTCAGCGCAGTCGAGGGGACCGGAACCGCCGGTCCTCGAGGTGGGAGGCGGGGGGACCGCACAGGCCCCTGCCGTCGTGGAACAGCTCGCGCACGGTGCCGGCGCCCATGACCAGCGCCAGCAGCAGCAGGATGATGAAGAAGGTCATGACTCGAGTGTGCGCTTCTCGACGCCCCACGACCAGTGGCAGAAAAGACGTAGTACGTCGATCTACTGCCACATCCGTGCCATCATGGTCGGGTGCTCACCAACGTCGCGGTCCTGGTCTACGACGGCGTCGCTCCGTTCGAGCTCGGCGTGCTGTGCGAGTCCTTCGGGCTCGACCGCCGCGACGACGGCGTCCCACCGATCGACTTCGCCATCTGTGGCCCGGTGCCGGGGCTGGTGCCCACCTCCGTCGGGTTCTCGATCGATGTCGAGCTCGACCTGGCCCGCGCCGAGGAGGCCGACCTGGTCGCCGTGCCCGCGATGCCGCGCTCCGGCGACGTGCCCGACGAGGTGGTCCGGACCCTACGGCGCGCCCACGACCGGGGTGCGCGCCTGCTGTCGGTCTGCTCGGGGGCCTTCGTGCTGGGCGCGGCCGGTCTGCTCGACGGCCGCGACTGCACCACGCACTGGCGCTTCACCACCGAGCTCGCGGACCGCTTCCCCGAGGCCCGGGTGGTGCCCGAGGTGCTGTACGTCGACGCGGGCCAGGTCGTGACCAGTGCCGGCACCGCCGCCGGGATCGATGCCTGCCTGCACCTGTGGCGCCAGGAGCACGGGGCGGCCGTGGCCAGCACGGTGGCCCGGCGGATGGTGGTGTCGCCGCAGCGCGAGGGCGGACAGGCGCAGTACATCGCGCGGGCCGTGCCCGACTGCGACGTCGAGACCCTCGGCCCGCTGCTGCACTGGATCGTGGCCCACCTCGACCAGCCCCTGGACGTGGACTCCCTGGCCCGTCAGGCCCTGATGTCGCCGCGCACGTTCGCCCGCCGGTTCCGGGCCGAGACCGGGGCCACCCCGCACGCCTGGGTCACCAACCAGCGGGTGCTGCGCGCCGAGGTGCTGCTCGAGGAGTCCGACCGGCCGATCGACTGGATCGCCGCCGAGGTGGGCTTCGGCAACGCCGCCACGCTGCGCCACCACTTCTCACGGGTCCGGGGTGTCAGCCCGCAGCAGTACCGCCGTACCTTCTGCGCATGAGCGAGAGCAGCGTCGGCACGTTCTTGCTCGGGGTCGGCTGCCAGAAGGGCGGCACGGCGTGGATGCACCGCTACCTGGAGTCCTCCGCACAGTGCGACCCGGGGTTCCGCAAGGAGTACCACGTCTGGGACGGCCTCGACCTGGCCTCGGGTGGACCGGTGCGTGGGCGGGTCGCCGAGCAGGCCCGCAGGGCCGGGCGGGCACTGGAGGCCGGGGAGCCGGCCGACGCTGACGCCCTGCGCCGGGCGCTGTTCTACGCCGACCCGGAGGCGTACTTCGACTACTTCGAGGCCCTGCTGCGTGGTGACCCGCGCGCCCGGCTCACCGCCGACATCACGCCGAGCTATGCCGACCTGTCCACCGAGCGGCTCGCGTTCGTGCGCGACGGTTTCGCCCGCCGTGGTGTGCGGGTGGTCGCGGTCTACCTGATGCGGGACCCGGTCGAGCGGATCTGGTCGGCGGTCCGGATGGACCGCCAGCGCGCCGGCGAGCACCCGCCCGGCTCGGCCGAGGCGTACGTGCCGGTCGCGGCGACCCGTCCGATGTACGCCGACCGGACCCGCTACGACCGCACGATCGACCGCCTCGACCAGGTCTTCGGCCCTGAGCAGGTATTCTACGGCTTCTACGAGCGGCTCTTCGAGCCGGCCACGCTGCGGGCGCTGTGCGGCTTCCTCGGCATCGACTTCGTGGCCCCCGACCTCGAGCGGCACGTCAACGTGTCGCCCAAGACCGAGAGCCTGCCCGAGGCCACGGTGCGCGAGGTCGCCGGCCACTTCCGTGAGGTGTACGCCGCCGTGGCCGCCCGCTTCCCGCAGGTCGACCTGGCCGAGCTCTGGCCCAGCAGCCGCCTGCTCTGAGACCGGCTCAGGGGCCGTAAGGCAGCTGGTCGCGCAGCACCTTGCCGGTCGGGGTGCGGGGCAGCTCGTCGAGGAAGTACCAGGTCTTGGGCCGCTTGGGTGGCGCCAGGTGGAGGCGGGCGAAGGCCTCCAGCTCCTCGGGCCGCGCGGTGCCCACGACGGTGGCGCAGACCCGCTGGCCCCACTGCTCGTCGTCGGTGCCGTGGACCGCGACGTCGTCCACCCCGGGACAGGTCGCCAGGACCTGCTCGACCTCGAGCGGGTAGACGTTGACGCCGCCGGAGATCACCAGGTCGTGGCGACGTCCGTGCAGGTAGAGGTAGCCGTCGTCGTCCAGGTGCCCCAGGTCGCCGACCGAGAACGCCGGCCCGTCGGAGGTCTCGCGCCACACGGCCGCCGTCTTCTCCGGGTCCGCGCGGTAGCTGAACCTGGCGTGCGGCGGCACCGTGCACCAGATCGTGCCGTCCGGGTCCAGCGCGAGAGCGCGACCCGGCCGGGCCCGGCCGACCGTGCCGGGGCGCTGCCGCCACTCCTCGCTGGTGCAGGCCGTGAACTGGCCCTCGGTGGAGCCGTAGAACTCCCACGTCGAGCCGGTCGGAAAGAGCTCGACGAGCCGATGCTTGACCTTGTCGGGGCAGGGTGCCCCGGCGTGCGCCACCAGCCGGAAGCTCGACAGGTCGGGGACTCCCACCTCGTCCCAGTGCGCGAAGAGGCGCTGCAGGTGGGTGGGCACGCAGAACATCGTGGTGGGCCGCTCCCGGGTGATCGTCGCGCTCAACCGGGCCGGGTCGAACGGGCCCGGCACCAGCACCCGGCCCCCGGCCAGCAGCGTGCCGGTGGCGAAGCGCAGCGGCGCCGAGTGGTGCAGCGGGCTCAGCACCAGGTGGACGTCGTTTTCGCAGAAGCCCCACAGATCGCGCTCCTCGGCGACTAGGGCGGCGGCGTCGGAATCGCTCAGCAGTCCGCTGTCGACACCCTTCGGGGTGCCGGTGGTGCCGCTGGTGACGTGCATCGGCCGCCCGCGCGGCGGAGCTGAGCGCAGCGACCCCGGTGCCGTGTCGAGGAGGGCGAGCAGCTGGTCCTCGGTGTCGACGACCAGGTCGGGGTCCAGGGGCAGCAGGATCCGGGTCCGCTCGGCGTGGGTCAGGCGGGGGTCCAGCGGGATCGGGAACACCCCCGTGGCCAGCAGCACCATCACCAGCTCGACGTACGCCGTCGAGCCGGGCACGAGCAGCGCCACCCGGGAGCCCTCGGGCAGCCAGGCGGGTGCGGTCCTCACCGCTGCCTCATGCCGCGACGGTGAGACCACCGCGCACCAGAGCGGCGTACCGCCCACCGCGCAGCAGCAGCTCCTCGTGCGTGCCGACCTCGACCACGCGGCCGCGGTCGAGCACGGCGATCTGGTCGGCGTCGCGGACCGTGGACAGCCGGTGCGCGATGGTGATCGTGGTGCGCCCGAGGGCCAGCTCGTCGAGCGCGGCCTGCACGGCCCGCTCGGTGGCGTTGTCCAGCGCGCTGGTGGCCTCGTCGAGCACCAGCACCCGGGGGTCGCGCAGCAGGGTGCGGGCGATGGCCAGCCGTTGCTTCTCGCCGCCGGAGAACCGGTGGCCGCGAGCGCCCACGACGGTGTCGTAGCCCTCAGACAACGAGATCAGCTGGTCGTGGATGCGTGCTGCCCGGCAGGCGTCCTCGATCTGCTCGTCGGTGGCGTCGGGTCGCGCGTGCCGCAGGTTCTCGCGCACGCTGCTGTGCAGCAGGTAGGTCTCCTGGGTCACCACGCCCACCGTGGCGGCGAGGTCGGCCAGCCTCAGCTCCCGCACGTCGGTCCCGTCCAGGCGCACCGCGCCACCGGTGGGGTCGTGCAGCCGGGCGACCAGGGAGGCCAGCGTGCTCTTGCCGCTGCCCGTCTCGCCGACCAGGGCCAGCGACGTGCCGGCCGGCACGACCAGGTCGATGTCGTGCAGGACCGCGGCCCCGCCGGGCCCGTCGTAGGAGAAGTCGACGTGGTCGAAGCGGACCTCGCCGCCGCCCCGGCCCAGCAGGGCGGGCACATCGGGGTCGGTGATCGTGACGGGCAGGTCGAGGTACTCGAAGATCCGGCTGAAGAGCGCCAGCGACGCGGTCAGGTCGACCCCGACGTTCAGCAGGCCCATCAGCGGTCGGAAGAGCGAGCCCTGCAGGGCTACGAACGCGACCAGGGTGCCGATGGTCATGCCGCCGGCCGTGGCCGGCAGGCCGGCCGCCAGGTAGAGCACCGCGGGCACCGCGGCGAAGACCACGTTCATGGTCGCCATCCGCCAGCGGCCCGCCAGCTGGGAGCGGACCTCGAGGCCGACCAGGTCGAGGGAGGTGTCCTCGAAGCGGTCGGCGAGCAGGGGGCCCGCCCCCAGGGTCTTGGTCAGCAGCACCCCGCTGACCGAGAGACCTTCCTCGACCTGCACGTGCAGGTCGGCCAGCCGGCGCTGTCGGGCGGCGGTGACGGCGTGCCGCATCCGGGCGACCTGCCGGGTCAGCACCACGGCGGGCGGCAGCACGACCAGCGAGATCAGCGCGAGTCGCCAGCTGAGCGCGAGCATGGCGACCGCGGTGCCGATGACGACCGTGACGTTGGCCGCGATCGAGGTGGCGGTCGACGTCACCACCGACTGCATGCTGCCGATGTCGTTGACCAGGCGCGACTGCACCTCACCGCCGCGGGTGCGGGTGAAGAAGTCGAGGGACTGGCGCTGCAGGTGCGCGAAGAGGTCGCTGCGGAGCCGGTGCATGACCCGCTGTCCGACCGTGGTGGACAGCAACGTCTGCACCACGCCGATCCCGGCGGTGGCCACGGCGACGCCGACCATGCCCCCCACCAGGAGCAGCAGCAGCCGCACGTCCTGGCGCGGCAGCGCGACGTCGATGATGTGGCGGACCAGGAACGGCTGGGCCAGACCGACCACGGAGCTGGCCACGATCAGGGCCACGACCAGCGACAGCCGGTGACGGTAGGGCCTGAAGAGGGCGCCGATGCGACGCAGCGAGACGGGGGAGTCCGCCAGCTGTCGGCGGTCGCCCTGTCGGGGGTCGTGCCGGGCGTCGTGCCCCGCGCTGTTCCGGGAGCCACGCCTGCGAGAGTCCGTCATCGGACCACCTGTCTCTCTGCCGTCGATCTAGTGAGGTTGCCTCATGGTGAGGGCAACGCCGCAGGGGCTAGTCTTGTTCCCGTGGCCGACACCGGGGACCTGCTGATGTCGGCGGCCCGCGCCCTGCGCCGCCGGCACGGGGACGCGATGCGGCAGTGGGACCTCGCACCGGGCCAGTCCCGGGCGCTGCGGATCGTGCACGAGCTCGAGGCGGCCCGCCTCTCGGTGCTTGCTGAGCGGCTGCACATCGCGCCCCGGTCGGCGACCGAGGTGGTCGACGCCCTGGAAGAGCGCGGTCTGGTGCTCCGGACGGCGGACCCGACCGACCGACGGGCCACCACGGTGTCGCTGACGACCGAGGGCCACCGCATGCTGGGGGTCGTCGAGCAGGCGCGGCACGCGGCGTTCACACGCTTCTTCGCCGACCTGACGGCCGACGACCGTCGTGAGCTGGACCGGATCCTGCACGGCCTCGCCGACACCTGAGGGGCACGCCGGGCGGCCGTCCGGCAGGATGACTGTCCTGCGGGGTGATCCCTCCCCGGACGCGGGCGGACCAGGAGGCACCACGGATGCGGGTAGGACTCACCGGCGGGGTGGCGTCGGGCAAGAGCACGGTCTCGGCCATGCTCGCCGCGCACGGGGCCGTGGTCATCGACTCCGACGTGCTGGCCCGCGAGGTGGTGGCCAAAGGCACGCCGGGGCTGGCCTCGGTCGTCGCGGCGTTCGGCGAGCAGGTGCTGAGCGACGAGGGCGAGCTGGACCGACCGGCCGTCGGCACGATCGTCTTCGGCGACGAGGCGGCCCGGCGCGTGCTGGAGGGCATCATCCACCCACTGGTGCGCGAGCGCAGTGCAGCGCTGGAGGCGGGTGCCGCCCCGGGGGCGCTGGTCGTGCACGACATCCCGCTGCTCGTCGAGGCCGGCATGGCGCAGCTGTTCGACGCGGTCGTCGTGGTCGACGTACCCACCGAGGTGCAGGTGGAGCGGATGCTGCGTGACCGGGGCTGGAGCCGGCCGGAGGCAGAGTCGCGGATCGCGGCCCAGGCGAGCCGGCAGGAGCGCCGCGGCGTTGCGACGTACGTCATCGAGAACACCGGAGACGTGGCCCGGCGCCCCCCCCGGGGGGGGGGGGGGGGGGGGGGGCCGCCGCGGGGGGGGGGGGCCCCGCGGGGCGCGGCCGGGGCGCGCCGCCGCCGGGGGGGGGGCGGCGGGGGGGGGCGGGGTGGGATGGAGGAGCGCGGGCGCGCGAAC
>JAJAYJ010000079.1 GCA_026786275.1 Nocardioides sp.
GGGTCCGCCGCTGTGGGCGGGGCGCCGGGGGGGGCGCCGCGGCCGCCGGCGACCGCCGGGCTCCCCCAGCGGGCGACCCGCGTGCGCGCCTCCCGCGCACCCCCCGCCAGGTCCCCCGGCGCGGGCGAGCACGCGGATCGCTGAGGCCTGGACACGAGGCCTGCTCGGACCTGCTGGTGGTGCCGGTCGGTCCGTGTGAAAAGAGTGCAACAGGGTCTCGCCACGGGCTACGTCTGCTCTTCCTCACAAATCTGCATTGCACAAACATGCAACGCCGCGGCCACGGTGCGACCGACGTGCGACGACGTGCGACGACGTGCGACGACGTGCGGTTCAGCCCCAGCCCCGCACGATGTCGGCGACCTCGCCGATCCGCCTCACGACGGCGTCACGCGTGCCCTCGGTGTGGCCGACCTGGTGGGCCGGGATCGTGCTGTGCGGCACGTGGATGGTCCGCATGCCGGCGTCCTGCGCGCCCCAGACGTCGTCGAAGAGCCGGTCGCCCACGTAGACGCACCGCGCCGGCGCCTCGACACCCACCGCCTCCCGGGCGGCCCGGAAGGCCCGGGGGGACGGCTTGGTCCAGGGGATCTCGCTGGAGTAGACGTCACCGTCGATCAGGTCGAGCACCCCGTCGCGCTCGAAGATGTCGCGGTGGAAGCGACGGGGCCAGATCGTGTGGGAGAGCACGCCCACCTTGATCCCGTCGGCGCGCAGCTGCTCCCAGAGCGGACGGACCTCGGGGTCGGTGAGCGTGTGCGGCTCCCAGAACTCGAAGTAGGCGCCCAGCAGTCCCGGGTCGTGCTCGAGTCCCGCGGTGGTGAACAGGTCGCCCACCGTGACGCTCTGCTGCTGGTCGCGGCTGCGGCCCCAGATGGTGTCGCCCGCGGCGTGCAGCCGCTCGCGCGAGACCTCGACGTCGTGGTCGGCCCCGACCACCGCCTAGGCCAGCGCGAGCGACTCGGCGTGGAAGTCCACGTCGTGCCAGCGGGTCAGCGTGCCACCCCAGTCGAAGATGACGGCGTCGATCCCAGGCATGGCGGGGATGCTAGGACACGGCAGCGACACCGCACCGGGGGCGCCGGGCTACCGTGCCCCGGTGAGCGGCATCGGGACCCTGGGCGAGGGGCCGCTGCACGCGGCGATCAAGCAGTGGCTGGCCCGCCCGGGTGACCGGTTCGAGGTGCCGGTCCAGCGATGGGTCATCGACCTGGTCCGCGCTGACGGCGAGCTCGTCGAGGTTCAGACCGGCGACTTCGGGCCGCTGGGGGCCAAGCTCGACGGCCTCCTCGACACGCATCGGATGCGCATCGTGCACCCGCTCGCAGCACAACGACGCATCGTCCGGGTGGACGCCGACGGCGTCATCCTCTCCGAGCGGCGCTCACCGCACCGGGCGGGCGTGCTGGAGATCTTCGACCGACTCGTCTCGTTCCCGACCCTCGTGGGGCACCCGCACCTGGTGGTGGAGGTGCTGCTGTGCCGTGAGGACCACGTGCGCTCCCCCGCCCCGGTGCGCAGCCGCTCGGGTCGGCGTACCCGCGACCCGGGCGTGCGGCACCTCGGCGAGGTGCTGGAGCGCCACGAGCTGCGCCAGCCCGCGGACGCCCTGGGCCTGCTCGGCGCCGACCTGCCCGCGCAGCCGTTCACCACCGCCGACCTCGCGCGCGTGCTGGGCGTGACGACGCTGTCGGCGCAGCGCGTCGCCTACTGCCTGCGTCTGATGGAGCTGATCGCGCCAGCCGGGAAACGCGGGCCGGCGCCGCTGCACCGCAGGGTCTGACCCCGAGCCAGCGACGAGGCCCCGGTCGTGAGCCGCCGGCCCGGCACGACCGTGGGCACGCGATCAGGAGGTCACGGCGACCGGGCCCACGTCGACCTGGTCGATCGTGCGTACGCCGTCGTGCAGGAGGTCGAGCGCCTCCTGCAGCACCACCGGGCGCGACCAGAGGAAACCCTGGCCGAGCGAGGCGTGATGGTCGCGGAGCCAGCGGGCCTGGTCGGCGTCCTCGACGCCCTCGGCCACCGACACCAGGTCGAGGGCGTCGCACATGGCCAGGATGGCATCGACGAGCGAGGAGTCGGCCGCCGCGCCGCCGAGCCGGTCGATGAAGCTCTTGTCGACCTTCAGCACGTCGACCGGGAGCAACGACAGCTGGGCCAGGGAGCTGTAGCCGGTGCCGAAGTCGTCGATGGCGACCCGGACGCCGAGCTCTCGCAGGTCGGAGAGCACACTGACGCCGCCGTCGGCGTCGCCGTCGAGCAGGACCGACTCGGTGATCTCCAGCACCAGCCGGTCCGCGGGCAGACCGCTCGCGTCGAGTGCCTCGATGACGCTCGTGCGGAAACCGGGGTCGGAGAGCTGGTGCACCGCCACGTTGACCGCCATCGTGGGTCCCTCGCCCTCGTGCTGCATGCACGCACCCGCCCGGCAGGCCTCCCTCAGCACCCACGCGCCGAGCGAGACGATGAGGCCGCTCTCCTCGGCCAGCGGGATGAAGTCCAGCGGGGGCACGATCCCGCGCTCCGGGTGCTGCCAGCGCACCAGGGCCTCGAACCCGCTCACGGTCTGCGTGGCCAGGGACACCGTCGGCTGGAAGTGCAGCAGGAGCTGCCCGTGGGTGATGGCGTCGGCCAGGTCGATGCGCATCTGGAGCTGCTCGAGGGCGCGGGTGTGCATGTGGGGGTCGTAGATCGCGACACCGCCCTTGCCGCGGTCCTTCGCGTCGTACCTCGCGACGTCGGCGTTGCGCATCAGGTGGGGGTCGGTCTCGGCGCCCCTGGCGACCGTCGCCAGGCCGATGCTGGCCCGCACGCGGTGGAGCTCCTCCCCCACGGCGACCGGGTGCTCGAACGCCGCCAGCAGCCGCTGGGCCACCAGGGACGCCTCGGTCACGTCGGAGCCGTCGAGCAGGATGGCGAACTCGTCACCGCCCAGCCGGGCCGCGGTGTCGCCCGACCCCAGCACGGCCTCGATCCGCTGCGCGACGACGACGAGGATCTGGTCGCCGACGTGGTGACCCAGGCTGTCGTTGACCAGCTTGAAGTCGTCGAGGTCGACGAAGAGCAACGACAGCGGGGTGCGAGTCTCCTCCCGGCGCTGCATGGCGTGCCCGAGCCGGTCGGCGAAGAGCTGGCGGTTGGCCAGACCGGTCAGTGCGTCGTGGAAGGCCTGATGGGCCAGGTCCTGCTCGAGCGCGCGCTTCTCGGTGACGTCACGCACGGTCAGGACCCAGCCCAGGACGGCCGGGTCGTCCTGGAGGTCCTTCAGCGTTCCCTCCACGCTCAGCAGCCGGCCGTCGGGGTGCGGCATCCGCAGGCTTAGTGCCTGCTCGTCGCCCTCGGTGCGGGCCAGCAGCCTGGCCAGCAGCACCCGGTCCTCAGGCATCACGAGGTCGACGAAGCGCTGCCCGACGACCTCATCCGGCGTGCGACCGAGCACCACCGACACCGACGGGCTGATGAACGACGTGGTGGAGTCGGGCTCCAGCACCGCGATCACGTCGACGCTGTTGCGGACCAGGGCCTGCAGGCGCCGTTCGCCGACGACTCGCATCTCGTGCCGGGTCAACTCCGCCTGGACCGCGCGGTGACGCCCGGCCAGTCGTCCGAACCAGGCGAACCAGCCTGCGCAGACCACCAGGAACAGACCGAAGATGATCGCCCTCACGAGCCAGTCGCGGCTGCGCTGCTGGGCGGCGACCAGGTCGGAGGTGTCCTGCACCGCCGAGGCGAACGCAGCCAGGCCCGCGGGTGAGCCGAGGTCACCGCGCGCCGCCTCGGCGATCGCCGGGGCACCGGGCGCGTCGTCGGCCAGGAGGGCGGTGACCGCGTCGTCGATCTCGCCGTCGACGACTCGCGGGTCGACCCCCGCCTGCAGGGTGCTGCGCAGGGCCTGGGCCTGGGCGACGTGCACCCGTCGTTCCCCGACGACGTCGTCGAGGTGGTAGGTCCACATCACGAACGCGAACTCGGCGACCAGGACGGCGATCACCAGCCCCAGGCGCAGCGACCGCCGCCACGCGGAGGCGCCCACGAGCGCAGGCGCAGGCCCCGACGTCTCGCTCATCGCGCCAGCATGCGCGAGAAGGGGCGCTCAGCAGGCCACTTCGGTCGTCTACGTCCCGGTGGTCTAGTGCATCGTAGCCGAGCGCGGCCGGGTCGCGCTCAGCGGCGTACGAGGCCCACCACGTGGACGACGAGGTGGTCGGCCGCCACGTCGTCGCTCTCGCCGGTACGACGGTCCTTGACCTCGACCGTGCCCTCGGCGAGCCCGCGGCCCACGACAACGATCGTCGGCACGCCGATCAGCTCCGCGTCCTTGAACTTCACCCCCAGGCTGACCTTGCCGGGCCGGTCGTCGTAGAGCACCTCGATGCCCTGCGCGGCCAGCTCGGTGGCCAGCCGGTCGGCCGCGGCGAAGATCGCGGGGTCCTTGCCGGTGGCCACGAGGTGCACGTCGGCCGGGGCCACGTCGCGAGGCCAGCACAGGCCGGCCTCGTCGAGCGTGCCCTCCGCGATCGCGGCAACCGCCCGGGACGGCCCGATGCCGTAGGAGCCCATGGTGACGGTCACGAGCTTGCCGTTGACGTCGAGCACCCGCAGGTCGAGGGCGTCGGCGTACTTGCGACCGAGCTGGAAGATGTGACCCATCTCGATGCCGCGGGCCGCCTCGAGGACACCGTCCTCGCAGCTCGGGCAGGGGTCGCCGTCGCGGACCTCGGCGGCCTCCACGGTGCCGTCAGCGGTGAAGTCGCGCCCGGCCACCAGGTCGAGGACGTGGCTGCCGTCGACGTCGGCACCGGTGACCCAGCGGGTGCCCTCCACGATCCGGGGGTCGAGGAGGTAGCGGATGCCCGAGGCGTTCTTCTCGCCGAGCGCGCCGGGACCGATGTAGCCCTTGACCAGGGAGGGGTGCTTGCGGAACTCGGTCTCGTCGAAAGCCTCGACCTCGGTGGGCTCCAGCTGACCCTCGAGGCGCTTCTGGTCCACCTCGCGGTCGCCGGGCACGCCGATAGCGACGGGCTCGCGGGTGCCGTCGGCGTGCCTGAGCATCACCAGCACGTTCTTGAGCGTGTCGCCCGCGCCCCAGGGTCGGTCGGCCCGGGGGAACGCCTCGTTGAGGTGGTCGACCAGGGAGTCGATGGTGGGGGTGTCGGGCGTGGCCTCGGCATGCGCGGCGGGCACGCCGTCGTAGGAGACCGGCGCGGGCGCCCGGGTCTGCACCGCCTCCACGTTGGCGGCGTAGTCGCAGCTCGTGCAGCGGACGTAGGTGTCCTCACCGACCGCGGCCTTGGCCAGGAACTCCTCGGACCGAGAACCACCCATCGCCCCGGAGGTGGCCTTGACGATCACGTAGTCGAAGCCGAGCCGGTCGAAGATCCGGACGTAGGCGTCACGGTGGGCCTCGTAGCTGGCCTCCAGCCCGGCGTCGTCGACGTCGAAGGAGTAGGAGTCCTTCATCACGAACTCGCGCCCGCGCAGCAGACCGGCCCGGGGTCGCGCCTCGTCGCGGTACTTGGTCTGGATCTGGTAGATCGAGAGCGGCAGGTCCTTGTAGGAGGAGTAGAGGTCCTTGACCACCAGGGTGAACATCTCCTCGTGGGTGGGCCCGAGCAGGTAGTCGCCACCCTTGCGGTCCTGCAGCCGGAAGATGTTGGGGCCGTACTCCGTCCACCGTCCGGTGGCCTCGTAGGGCTCCTTGGGAAGCAGGGCGGGGAACGACACCTCCTGAGCGCCGATGCCGTCCATCTCGTCGCGGATGATCGCCTCGATCTTGCGCAGCACCCGCAGGCCGAGGGGCAGCCAGGTGTACATGCCCGGCGCCATGCGGCGGATGTAGCCGGCGCGCACCAGCAGGCGGTGGCTGGGCACCTCGGCGTCGGACGGGTCGTCGCGCAAGGTGCGGACGAACAGCGTCGACATCCGCAGGATCCGCGCCGAGCCGGCGCGGGGTGCGGACGAGGTGGACCCAGCAGCGGCGTTCATGCGGGCCAGCCTACGGTCGCTCGATCCCGCTCCGCTCACCACTCTCCCGGGGCTCGGGCGGCTCGGGGGCTCTGGGCGAATGGGGGCTCTGGGCGAATGGGGTTGGCACTGTCCCCAGGGGCTGCAACCATGCGCCGTGGGCCCACGTCCCCCGGCGTGAGCGCGGGCCGCCACCCGCACCGCAACCGAAAGCAGAGTCATGCGTCCCCTGCCCCGCCTCTCCGCCGTCCTCACGACCGGCCTCGCCACGGGCCTCGCCACCGTCCTGGTCACCGGCCTGGCGCTCGTCGGGCCGCAGGCCGCGACCGCCGTCCTCGACAGGCCGGCCACGCCGGTGATCCTCAAGCCCACCCAGCTCCCGCGGGGCGGCGACGTGGCGGTGCCCCACATCGAGGGCACGACGGTCGTCGACGGCAGCACTCGGATCCCGGTCACTGGCTCGGAGCGGGTGACGCTGCTGGGTCGCTCCGGCGCGGGGTACGTCGTCGCCGCGTTCGACGACCAGGGCCGCCAGCACGTGCTGCGCGCCACCACCAGCGGTGTCACGCCCCTGGTCAGACCGTCCCGCAAGGGCGACCTGGTGCAGCTGTCGGCCGACGGCACCCGGCTCGCGCAGGCCGCCAGCACCCGGGGCACGCGGACCCGCGTGCGGGTCTGGGACGCCGGCAGTGGCGCGCTGGTCGGCAGCCGCACGTTGACCGGGTCCACGACGTTGCTCGACCTGGACGGCTCACGCGTGCTGCTGCACAACGACGTCGTCGCCACCCAGCTGTGGTCGCCGGACACCGACGCGGTGACGGCCGTGTCCAAGCGGCGCGGCTACCGGGCCGACATCGCGGCCGACCGGCTCGCCACCTTCGACCGCGACCCGTTCGACGGCGGCTGCACCGTGGTGAGCCGACTCTCGAAGCCGGGCAAGCCGCTGTGGCGCTCGTGCAACGAGCGGGTGGAGAGCTGGTCGGGCGACGGCCGCCGGATGGCCACCGTCGACCTGCTCTCCGACGGCATCGGCCCGAGCCAGGTCCTGGTCCGTGGCGCCGGCGGGGCCTCCAAGGCGGTCTACCGCATCCGGGGCTACTTCGGGCTGCTGACCTGGGAGTCGGCCAAGGCGCTGCTGCTCGAGGCGTACGGAAGGAAGAAGGGCGCGACCCTGCGCTGCACCGGTGCGACCTGCGTGCGGGCCTCGGACCTCGTGCCCACGCCGCAGTTCTAGGGCCTCGAGGAGCGCGCGGCCCTCAGGGCGGCCACGATCATCGGGACCTGTAGCGGCATCCGACCGAACGCGACCATCCTGAAGCGGCTGTTGTCGGTCTTCACGGCATCCTGCGCCATCTGCACGTGGGCCGGGAACACCCCGACCAGCAGGGCCGCGCTCGCGTAGCCCGCAACCCGGCGGGTGCGGGGATGGGCCATCCCCGCCGCACAGGCCAGCTCGGCGACCCCGCTGGCCCAGATCACCTCGCGGTGCCGCGGCAGCCACCGCGGCATGATGGGCTCGAAGGTCGCCGGTCGCACCAGGTGGACGGTGCCGCTGGCCACGAAGCCGACGGTGAGCAGCTTGGCGCTCAGGGGCAGGGTCACCTGCTCACGGTAGCTGTCGGTGTCGGGTGACATCCAGACGGCGACGTTCCCGTCGCTTGTCGATCGCCGATGGGTCAGGGCGCACCCAGCGGGAGAGCCAGGACTCCGGCGCCGAGGACCAGGTAAGGCGTGATCTCGACCCAAGGGATGGCCGGGCCCAGCATCCCGAGTCCGACGCCGAGCACCGCGGGGAGAACAACCAGGGTGCCGCTGACCCAGGCCAGTCCCCAGTGAGGGCGGCCTCGGCGACCGCGATCCGGAGCAGCTGCGCGGGAGATGGTGGCGCGGCTGACGTGGTGGCTGGTGTTGAGATCGGCGATCGTCTCGCCCCCGTCGCGTGGAGAGCGGCCGATTCCGCGGTCACGGGTGGCCCTCGGCAGGTGGTCGTCGCCAGATGGACCACCCAGCCGGCGGGTTCCCGTTGCTACCGGTGGCGGTGCAGGCCGTGGGATCATGGGCGGCGTGACCGACCCGCTGCCCGCGCTCCCGGAGGACGTCACCACGGTGCTCGCGGTGGCGGCGCACCCCGACGACCTCGAGTACGGCGCCGCGACCGTCGTCGCGCGCTGGACCGACCGGGGTACCCGCGTCTCCTACCTGCTGCTCACCCGCGGCGAGGCGGGCATCGACACCATCGACCCGGAGGGGGCGGGGCCGCTGCGGGAGGGCGAGCAGCGGCGCGCCGCCGCCGAGGTCGGGGTGTCCGACGTCGTGTTCGCCGGGCTACCCGACGGTGTGCTCGAGGCCGGTGTGGCGCTGCGCCACGTGATCGCGAGGGCCGTGCGGCGGGTGCGTCCCGACGTGGTTCTCGCGCCCGCGTCCCAGAGCTGGGGCGGGGTACCCGACCAGGCCGACCACCGCGCGCTCGTCGCCATGCTGCTCGACGGGGTGCGCGACGCGGGCAACCGCTGGGTGCACCGAGACCTGGTCGACGAGGGGCTCGAGCCCTTCGACGGCGTGCGCTGGATCGGGCTGGTCGGTGACGCCGAGCCCACCCACGCCATCGACGTCAGCGACTCCCTGGACCGGGGCATGGCCTCGTTGCGCGCCCACGCAACGTACTTCGAGGCCGTGGGCGGCAGCCCGGAGCAGATGCTGCGCACGGGGGCTGCGGAGGCCGGGGCGCGCCAGGGCGTCGCGTCGGCCACCCTGGTCAGGATCATCCGGCTGCGGCCCGACGAGGGCTGAGCACACTGCCGGGGCCCGCGGCCGTACGTCATCGCGCAGCTGCTCGGGTCGCGGCGGACGCCAAGCGCACCGACCTTCGCTGACGGCACGTTGATCGTCTGCTCGCCAGCGTCGTCACCGACGACGTCGTCCTCGCCGGCGACGCCTGCCCCCCCACCCGCCGCGTCGGTGGCGAGGGCCGGGCGTCGTCGAGCAGGTGATCGCAGGCGGTGCGGATCCTGCTCGTGCGGTCAGCCCAATCGCCGACCCCATCCGAGCGTGGCCAGCACCGCCCACCCTGTTGCACCCCTGCCTGCGGGACAACGCCTGCAGCTTCGGGTTCGGCCCGCGCAGGGACCGGCAGCATGAGCAGCCCCGCCAGCGTGACGGGGGCACAGCCGGCGGACGCTCCGATGCGCCACCCGCATGGAACCGATCAGAACTGGCTTGGACCCCCGTCCTGCACCCCGCCACGATGGCGTGGTCGATCATCAGCGAGCCCAAGGAGCCATCACGTGAAGACCATCACCGCCCGCCCGGCCGGCTGGATCCTGGCCACCGCCGTCCTGACCACGGCTGCCTGCGGATCGAGCACCGTCGACGGCCCGGGCCTCGGGCTGGCCCCGCATCGGCCGAGCCGTCCCTGGCGCCCGTCACGACTGCCGCCACCGACGCCGACTTCGCGTCTCTCGAGACGGAGTACGACACCCGGCTTGGCGTGTACATCCTCGACACGGCGACCGGCCGCGAGGTCTCCTACCGTGCCGCCGAACGCTTCCCGTTCGCCTCGACGATCAAGGCCCCGCTGTCCGGGGCCGTGCTGGAGGGCACCTCGACGAAGGACCTGCAGGCAGGGCCTCGTCGAGGAACGAGGCGAGCGCGTGCACGTCGCCGCCGGCCGCTGTGACCAGCGCGTAGCCCCGTCGCAGCGAGGGCCGTCTCAGCGGCTGCCACTGCAGCTCCATCCCCCCACCCTCGGGTCGGGACGTGAGCACCAGGTCCCGGGACCCGAGGACGGCGGCGAGGGCTGCGCCCGGTGCGGACGACCCTCGCAGCTGCGAGGGCAGCGGGCCGACCGACTCGGCTCCGCGTACCGCGACGTCACGCACGTGGGGCACGTCGTCCTCCGGCAGCAGCCTCACCGTACGCCGCTCGTCGCGCTCGTCGCGCTCGTCGCGCCCGTCGAGCCGCCCGGGCCGCAGCTGGTCGAGGTGCGTGACGTCCGCCTGCACCGCGCTCGCCAGCCCGAGGTCCACCGTCCAGGTCGCCTCGTCGACCGGGCGTGACAGCAGGGCCGCGTGCACCTGGTCGGAGGCCACGAGCCGAGCCCGCGCGTCCGGCTTCCCAGCCAACAGGACCAGCTCGAGCCCGCGGTCGCGGCCGGTCAGCTCGAGCCCGGCAAGATCGTGCACGTCGTACCCCTCGGGCAGGGCGAGGTGCACGGACTGGGACCGGTGCGCCGCCGCCTCGTCTGCGAGTGACTCGGCCACGTCGACCACGCGCCGCACTGTCGGCAGCACCTGCCGCCCGAAGCTCGTCAACATCGCCCGTCGGGCACTGCGGTCGAACAGCACTCCCCCGAGCTCCGCCTCCCGCGCGGCGATCCTGCGGCTCGCGGCCGACTGCGAGGTCGGCGCCGCCGACGCCCCGGGGGTGAAGCTGCCCAGGTCGGCCACGTTGACGAACACCCGGCACGCCTCCAGGAGATCCACACCCCGAGCCCCCGAGCCTGGGCACCTGCGAACAGGGCCGGCCGCCCTGACCCAGGGTGACCCGACGACGACCTCGGGGCGGAGCAGGGCATCCCCGGGCGCAGCCAAAAGTGTACTGTCGGTTACAGTAACGCTTCGGTCGCAGCCTCTCACCGCAAAAGAGAATCACCCATGGTCGGATCCACCGTTCTCGTCGCGGGCGCCACCGGAGACCTCGGAGGCCGGATCACCCGGGCGCTGGCGGAGCGCGGCGCCCTCGTGCGTGCGCTGGTGCGCCACGACGCCTCGGCCTCAGCGGGTCAACGAGTGAGCGAGCTCGGTGCCGACGTCGTGCTCGCCGACGTGTCAGATGTGGCGTCGGTGGCCGCGGCCAGCCGGGGCGTCGACTGCGTCGTCTCCGCGCTCAACGGTCTACGAAACGTGATCCTGGACCGACACAGCGTGTTGCTCGACGCCGCAGTCGCGATGGGAACGCCCCGGTTCATCTCCTCGGACTACTCCGCAGACTTCGCCACGCCCCCGCCGGGAGGCAACCGGAACCTGGACCTGCGGCGCGAGTTCATGGGCCGTGCCGACCGGGCACCGATCAGCGTCACGACGATCCTGAACGGGGCGTTCATGGACCTGCTGGGCGCCGAGATGATCATCCAACCCAGGCTCCGGCGGGTGCTGTCCTGGGGAAGCGCTGATCAGCCCCTCAACTCCACCACCAAGGACGACGTTGCGGCCTACCCCGCCGCAGCCGCGCTCGACACCACCACGCCCCGGATCCTGCGCGTGGCCGGAGACACCCTGAGCGTGCGCGACCTCGCTCAGACCCTGACCCGGACGACCGGACACCACTACCGCCCGTTGCGTGCCGGCAGCATCAGGAGCCTGGGGATCCTGATCGGCCTGGTCAAGGTCCTTGCTCCGGAGCCGGGTGCCGTGTTCCCGGCGTGGCAGGGCATGCAGTACACCCGCGACATGTTCTCCGGTCGAGTTCGCCTGGCCCCTCTCGACAACGACCGGTTCCCCGACGTCACGTTCATGTCGGTCCTCGACACGTTCGCCGGCGTCTCGCTACCCCTCGCGGTGACGTGAGGTGGCCGCGACGAAGGCAGCCACCTCGCCCACGCGCGGACAGGCGCGCCGGGACGCCATCCTCGACGCCGCCGCAGCCCTGGTGGTCGAGCTCGGGTACGAACGCGTCACCGTCGATGCGATCGCGGCCCGGGCCCAGGCCTCGAAGGCCACCATGTACCGCCTCTGGCCGACCAAGGGCGCGCTCATCGCAGCCGCCCTGCGTCGCGGGGCACAGGGGCCCGGGGACGTCCCGATCGCCGACACCGGCACCCTGCGCGGCGATCTCGTGTTCCAGGTCGCTGGCATCGCTCGCTCCGTGAGCGGTGACGGGGACCCGTCACTGGTGAACCTGATCGAGGCGGTACGCACCGATGCGCTGTTCCGAGACCTGGTCCGCACCCAGATCGAGGCCGCCAGTGCGCAGGCCGGCGCCGCACTGGGTGCTCAGGCCGCGGATCGTGGGGAAGGTGGAGGAACCCTCGACATCGCCGCGGCGCTGGGGGTCGCCGTCGCTCAGCTGCTGACCACCGCTCTGCTCACCGGCTCCTCCCCCACCCTCGCGCAGCAGCTCCGCCTGGTCGACGACATCCTGCTGCCGTTGGTCACTCGTCAGGACCCTGCCACCACCGCCACCAGCTGACCGACCGCTCGGCCCGACCAACGTCGGTTCCCCCTCGGCGCGACTCAGCCCTTTGAACGGGGGCACGACACCAGGGCACCTCACGTCGAGATGCGCCCGTCGCCCGTCATCTCCGCACCTGCAGTCGCCGTGAGGCGGCGCCCTAGGGTGGGCGACATGCTCGAGTGACCCGACGACTCAACCGCAGCGCCGAGCCCGAGGTGGTGGTGCTGCCAGAGCCCCTCGCCGGCGAGGTCAGAGACCTGCTCAGGCAGGACCGTCGGGTCGAGGCGGTGAAGCTCACCCGCTGACGAACGGGCCTCACCCTGCTCCCGGCCGTCAAAGCGGTGGACGCGCTCGGCCCGAACGACCGGCCCTGAGCCTTCCCCCGGACGAGCTCGGTCGCCCGGGGTGCGTGCTCCGGCGGGCCCCGGTCTGCTCAGAACATGACGGTGGAGAACCGGGCCGTCTCGATGAAGCCCACCCGCTCGTAGCTGGCCCGGGCGGGGTTGTTCCACTCGTTGACGTAGAGCGACACCACCGGAGCGATCTCGGCCCGGACCAGCTCGACTACGGCGGCCATCCCCGCGGTGGCCAGGCCCTCACCGCGGCGGTCGGGCGGCACGTAGACGCCCTGGACCTGTGCGGCGTACGGCGAGGCGCACGCGACCTCGGCCTTGAACACCAGGCGGCCTTGGTCGAAGCGGGCGAAGGACCAACCCCGGTTGGCGAGCTGGGCGACCCGGGCGCGGTACAGGTCGGCTCCCCCACCGTGCTCGGGGGAGATACCGACCTCCTCGGTATACATCGCCACGCACGCCGGATAGAGCTGGTCCATGTCGTGGCTCGTGGTGCGCCGCACCGCCGGGTCGGGCGGGACCAGCGGTGGTCCGTCGATCTGCAGGTGGGGCTGCTGCCAGCGCAGCTCACGCGGTCGGCCCCAGGCCCCGGAGACGGTGTTCCAGAAGATCTCGACCGCGTGGTGCGGGCCGACGATCGTCGAGACGGTACGGCTGCGGGCCAGCGCGCGTTCCGCGAAGGCACGGGCGTCGTCGTCGGAGGCCATGATCGGCACCAGGTTGGCCCCCACGTGGCAGGCGGACACCAGGTCCCCGCCGAGGAAGCGGCCCCAGATCTCACCGCCGAGCCACCGCGGTTCCAGACGGGTGGTGCGGGCCCGGTGGTCGACGAAGACGTTGATGACCGGGTCCCGGCCGGTGAGCTCCAGGAACGCGTCGAGATCGACCGCCGAAAGCGGCCTCACCCCCTGACGCGTCGTGAGCACGGGGCGAGCCTACGACCTCGGCCGAGAAGGTGGCGGACGCCACAACCTCGTTCTCGTCGCAGAACGGCGATGGCCCGGGCTCGCTCAGCTGACGGAGACCGTGGCGCCCGTGCCGTCGACGCTCTCCATGCCCTCCGCGATCCGCATGGCCTCCTCGATCAGGGTCTCGACGATCTGCGACTCGGGCACCGTCTTGATCACCTCGCCCCGCACGAAGATCTGGCCCTTGCCGTTGCCGGAGGCCACTCCGAGGTCGGCCTCTCGGGCCTCGCCGGGACCGTTGACCACGCACCCCATGACGGCCACCCGCAGCGGCACCTCGAGGCCCTCGAGCCCGGCGGTGACCTGCTCGGCCAGGGTGTAGACGTCGACCTGCGCCCGCCCGCAGGAGGGGCAGGACACGATCTCGAGCTTGCGGGGGCGCAGGTTGAGCGACTGCAGGATCTGGATGCCGACCTTGACCTCCTCCACCGGGGGCGCGGACAGCGACACCCGGATCGTGTCGCCGATGCCCTGCGACAGCAGGGCGCCGAACGCGGTGGCCGACTTGATCGTGCCCTGGAAGGCCGGACCCGCCTCCGTCACGCCCAGGTGCAGGGGCCAGTCACCGGCCTCGGCGAGGAGCTCGTAGGCGCGGACCATGACGACCGGGTCATTGTGCTTGACCGAGATCTTGAAGTCGTGGAAGCCGTGCTCCTCGAACAACCCCGCCTCCCAGACCGCCGACTCGACCAGAGCCTCGGGGGTGGCCTTGCCGTGCTTCTTGAGCAGCCGGGGGTCCAGCGAGCCCGCGTTGACCCCGATCCGGATCGAGGTGCCGCGGTCCTTGGCGGCCTGCGCGATCTGCTTGACCTGGTCGTCGAATTTACGGATGTTGCCCGGGTTGACCCGGACCGCGGCACAACCGGCGTCGATCGCGGCGTAGACGTACTTGGGCTGGAAGTGGATGTCGGCGATCACCGGGATCTGGGACTTGTGCGCGATCGCCGTCAGCGCGTCGGCGTCGTCCTGGCTGGGGCACGCCACCCGGACGATGTCGCACCCGGTCGCGGTCAGCTCGGCGATCTGCTGCAGGGTCGCGTTGATGTCGGAGGTCAGCGTCGTGGTCATCGACTGCACGGAGACCGGGGACTCGCTGCCCACACCCACCTTGCCCACGCGGATCTGGCGGGTGGGGCGGCGCGGGGAGAGCACCGGCGGGGGCGAGGAGGGCATGCCCAGGTTGATCTCGGTCATGACTCCAGCCTACTGCCGGGGTCGGCCGGTTGAGTTCCGCACGGGTGGGGCCGGGGTACGCCGTCCGAGGTCAGGCGAGCTGGATGGGCACGACGAGGTCGCCGATGATCAGGACCACACCCATCACCAACAGGCAGGACGCGACGACGTAGGCGATCGGCAGCAACCGGGCGGCGTCGACGTACCCGGGGTCGGGCCGGCCCCGCAGGCGCGCCAGCCGACGGCGTACGCCCTCCCAGGCGGCGCTGATGATGTGGCCGCCGTCGAGCGGCAGCAGCGGGATGAAGTTGAACAGCCCGATGAAGAGGTTGAAGCCGGCGACCAGGCTGAGCAGGAACACGGACTTCTCGACCACGGGGAACGCCTCCCGCGAGACCACCTCGCCGGCGAACCGGCTGCCGCCCACGATGCTGACCGGGCTGTCGACCTCGCGCTCCTGCAGGCCGACGATTGCGCGGCCGACACCCCAGACCTTCTGCGGCAGGGTGGCCAGTGACCGCACGACGTCCACGGTCATGTAGCCCATCTCCTCCAGGGTGTAGAGCGGCCCGCCGGTCACGTTGCGGATCTCGGGCGTCACCCCGAGGAAGCCGACCTCGCGCACGACCTCCGAGTCGGCGTCGGTCGGACGGGCCTCCACGGTCGTGCTGGTGGCACCCTCGAGCGGCCGACCGTCGCGCTCGTAACCGATCACGGCGTCGCCGTCGGCGTTGCGCTGGATCAAGCCGCGCAGCTGCTCCCACCCCGTGACGCTCTCGCCGTTGAACGTCGTGATCCGGTCACCGGGGCGCAGCCCGGCCTCGACCGCGGGGCTGACCGGGTCGGTGCCGCGGCACTGCACACGCTGCTCGGCGTAGGGGATCACGCAGTCGGAGACCGTCGTCAGCACCGGGGTGCCGGGCGCCGGCTCCACGTCGCTCTGGTTGCCGTACGTGGCGAAGATCCCGGCGAAGATGAGGAACGCGATCACGATGTTGACCATCGGGCCGGCCGCCATCACCACGATCTTCTTCCACGGTCGCATCGTGTAGAAGAGGCGTCCGCTGTCCTCCGGCCCGATCAGCTCCCACTCGGCCGCGCGGGCATCCGAGATCAGCTGGGTGAACATGCCCGTGTTGGACTTGCGGATCCGGGTGACCTGGTGGCCCTGCTCGTCGCGCGACACCTCGTCCGCGAGGTCCGTGGCTCCCGGCGGCAGCATGCCGACGATCTTGACGTAGCCGCCGAGCGGGATCGCCTTGACGCCGTACTCCGTCTCGCCGACCTGCTTGCTCCACACGGTGGGACCGAAGCCGATGAAGTACTGCGTCACCTTCCCGCCGAAGGCCTTGGCCGGGATCATGTGACCGAGCTCGTGCAGGCCGATCGACACCAAGATGGAGCCGACGAAGATCAGCACGCCGAGCAGGTAGTAGAACGCGGTCATCAGGTTCCTTCGACAATCTGGGCGGCCTCGGTGCGCGCCCAGGCATCTGCGGCGAGCACGTCGTCCACGGTGAGGTGCTGCGCCGAGCCTACGTCGTGGCGCCCCACCACCTCGGCCACCACGTCGACGATGTCGACGAAGCGCAGCCGGCCGTCGTGGAAGGCCTCGACGCACACCTCGTTGGCCGCGTTGTACGCCGCCGACGCGGTGCCGCCACGCTGTCCGGCCTGCCGCGCCAGACGCACGGCGGGGAACGCGTCGTCGTCGAGTGGCTCGAAACGCCAGTCGGCCGCCTGGGTCCAGTCGATCGGGGTCTCGGCGCCGGGCACCCGGTCGGGCCAGGCCAGGCCCATCGAGATCGGCACCAGCATGGTCGGCAGCCCCAGCTGGGCCACGACGGCCCCGTCCACGAACTGCACCATCGAGTGGATCAGCTGCTGCGGGTGCACCACCACGTCGATCCGGTCGAACGGCACGTCGAAGAGCAGGTGCGCCTCGATCACCTCGAGACCCTTGTTGACCAGGGTGGCGGAGTTGGTGGTGATCACCGTGCCCATCGCGAAGTTGGGGTGCACGAGCGCCTGCTCGGGTGTCACGTCGGCCAGCTCCGTGCGGGTTCGGCCCCGGAACGGCCCCCCACTGGCGGTCAGCACCAGCCGGTCGACCTCGTCGGCGCCGCCGGCTCGCAGGCTCTGGGCGATCGCACTGTGCTCGCTGTCCACGGGCACGATCTGGCCCGGGCGTGCCCGCGCGCGCACCAGGGGGCCGCCGATGATCAGCGACTCCTTGTTGGCCAGGGCCAGGGTGGTGCCGGCGTCGAGCGCGGCCAGGGTCGGTCGCAGTCCGACCGCACCGGTGATGCCGTTGAGCACCACGTCGCAGGGGTGGGCCGCGATGTCGACCGAGGCCTGCTCCCCCAGCCCCGAGACGGCCGGCGCGAACTCCTCCACCTGACGCTCGAAGAGGCTCCGGTTCCCGCCACCTGCGGTGAGCCCGACGACCCGGAACCGGTCGGGGTGGGCGCGGACCAGGTCGAGGGCCTGGGTGCCGATCGAGCCGGTGGACCCGAGCACGACCACGTCTCTCATGGGTGAAGTCTGGCAGGTCGTGGCGGGCGTGGGGTCGGTGCGGTACACCTGTCGGATGCGCCGATCAGCCCTCGTCCGCCGCCCCGGCCCGCGTCTGGCCGACGGCCTGCTCACCCATCTCGACCGGGTCCCGGTGGACCTGGACCTGGCCCGCCGGCAGTGGGACGGGTACGCCGCGACGCTGCAGACGCAGGGCTGGGACCTCTACGAGGTCGAGCCCGCCGACGACTGTCCGGACGCGGTGTTCGTCGAGGACACCGCCGTCGTCTACGGCGACCTCGCCGTGATCACCTGTCCGGGCGCCGACGTACGCCGGCCGGAGACCGCGGGCACCGAGCTCGCGCTGCGCGGGCGCGGCTACCGGGTGGTCCGGATCGAGGCGCCCGGCACCCTCGACGGGGGTGACGTCCTCAAGCACGACCGCGAGGTCTGGGTCGGGCTCGGCGGTCGCACCAACCCGGCCGGGCTGGCCCAGCTCACGGCCCAGCTGGAGCCGCTCGGCGCCCGGGTGAGCGGGGTGCCGCTGACCCGGGTGCTGCACCTGAAGTCGGCGGTGACGGCCCTGCCGGACGGCACCGTGGTCGGGCACCGACCCCTGGTCGACGATCCGGGCGTCTGGGGCGACCGGTTCCTCGCGGTGCCGGAGGAGGCCGGCGCCCACGTCGTGCTCCTCGACGGTGAGACGGTGCTGATGTCCTCCAGCGCACCCCTGACCCGGGCGCTGCTCACCGAGCGCGGGCTGCACGTGCTCGCCGTCGACCTGACGGAGTTCGAGAAGCGGGAGGGCTGCGTGACCTGCCTGTCGATCCGGCTGCGGGGCTGAGGGTCCCCCGGCGCCAGGCTAGAACCCGTGGGCCGCGATGCGTGCCGGCGGCTGCGGCGAGCGCAGCCAGGCGTCGAAGAACGCCGCCAGGTCCTGGCCGCTCACCGTCGCCGCCAGCGCCTCGAACTGCGCGGACGAGCCGTTGCCGCCGCGCCGCTGCTGCGCCCAGGTCCGGAGCACCTGCAGGTAGGCCGCCTCGCCGATCCGGGTGCGCAGCGCCTGGGCCGCCATCGCCCCGCGCAGGTAGACCGGTGTGTCGAACAGGTGCTCCGGGCCGGGGTCGTCGACCCGCAGCTTCCAGAAGGCCGGGTTGTCGGCGTACTGGGTGTAGAGGCGCTCGAGCCAGGCCTGCGCGCTCTCACCCCCGTGCGCCTCGGTCCAGCGGGCCTCGACGTGGGTGGCCAGGCCCTCGTTGAGCCAGATGTCGCGCCAGCCCGCCACGGCCACCGAGTCGCCGAACCACTGGTGGGCGACCTCGTGGACCACCGTGAGCAGCCCGTCGGCCCCCAGCACCGGGTAGATCGGCCGGGTCTGGTTCTCCAGCGCGAAGCCCGGCTCGAGGCTGGTCGTGAGACCGCCGGTGCTGGAGAAGGGGTAGTCACCGACCTGGGCCTGGAGCCACGACACGATCTCGGGGGTGCGCATCAGCTCGCCCATCGCCTTGGTGCGCTGGGCCTTGGTGAGCTCGCGGGAGACCGCGACGTAGTAGGGCAGGCCGTCCTGCACGCCGGTGCGGACCTGGTAGCGGCCCAGCGCGAAGAAGGCGAGGTAGGTCGCCATCGGCTCGATAGCGCGCCAGTGCGTGGTGGCCGTCCCGTCACCCGCCGCGCGGCGTCCGACCAGCTCGCCGTTGGAGACCACCGTCCGGTCGGCCTGGGCGGTGATCCGGACGTCGAACGTGGCCTTGTCGGCGGGGTGGTCGTTGGCTGCGAACCACCAGGTCGCCATGTGCGGCTCGTTCATGGTCACCGTCTCGAGGCCGTCGTCGAGCCAGTTCTTCTCGCCGAGGTATGCCAGCGCCCCGGGCTTGCCGGCGTAGGCCACCACGACCCGCATCTCGGCTCCCGCCGCGATCGGCCGGTCGGGCCGCACCACGACCTCGTGAGCACCCTGGCGGACCACCTCGGCCCGGGCTCCGTCGACCCGCACCGAGCGGACGGGCAGCATCAGGTCGAGGTTGAAGCGGCTCAGTCGCTGGGTGGCGGTCGCCGTCAGCGTGGTGCTGCCCACCAGCAGCCCGGTGGCCTGGTCGTAGGAGTCGCGTACCGAGTAGTGGGCCACGTCGTAGCCACCGTTGCCGTCGCGCGGGAAGTAGGGGTCGCCGATGCCCGACGAACCGGTCGAGGCGGTGCCCGGGCGCTCCGGCACCCGTGCTGACGCTCCTGGGGCTCCCGGGGCTCCCGGGGCCCCCGAGGCCCCGAGCGGGGCCAGGAGGGCGACGACCAGCGCCACGGGGACGAGGGCACGTGCCCGGGCCGGACGGGAGGTCCTCATGAGCAGCAAGGTAACCCACCCGTGATCGCGGTCACGGCCCCCGGTCGGGGAAACCCGGTTGCCGATGTCGGGGTCGTCGGCCCACGATGGGGCCGGGCCGCACGCGGCGCCCCTGACCGAGAGGAGCAGTGACATGTCGATGACTGTCCTTGGCCTGTCCGCAGACCACTCCCCCCTCACCTCACGGAGCCCCACGACCCATGTCCCACGACACCCCGCAGTCCCCCACGCAGTCCGTCCCGCCCGAGCCTGCTGACCCGTTCGCCTTCGAGTTCCGGGCCTACGACGACCTGCACGACCCGGCCCAGCGCTGGTCGACCTTCCTCAGCGTCGAGCCGCTCTGCCGGGGCCCGGAGCCCCGCCCCGCCTGGGTGGTGACCTCCCAGGGCGCGGTCGACACCGACCTCGGCATCCTCAAGACCGGCAAGGAGGCCGACGTCTTCCTGCTCGAACGGGCCGATCCCCTCGACCCGGACAGCGGTGTCGTGATGGCCGCCAAGAGGTACCGCGACACCGAGCACCGCGCGTTCCACCGCGCTGCGTCCTACACCGAGGGCCGTAGCACCAAGCGCTCCCGCGACGAGCGGGCCCTCCAACGCAAGAGCACCTGGGGCCGGCAGGTCGCCGCCGGGGAGTGGGCCGTCTCGGAGTGGGACGCGCTCAAGCGGTGGTGGTCGATGGGGTTGCCCGTGCCCTACCCGGTGCAGATCGACGGCACCGAGATCGTGATGGAGTGGATCACCCACACCGTCGACGGCGAGGTCGAGACCGCGCCCCGGCTGGCTCAGACCCGGCCGGACCCGGCAGTGCTGGGGAGCTACTTCGAGCAGCTCCGCGAGGCCCTGGCCACGATGGCGCGCCACGGCATCGTGCACGGCGACCTGTCGGCGTACAACCTGCTCGCGGCGGGTGAGCGCCTCGTCCTCATCGACCTGCCGCAGGTCGTCGATCTCGCGGGCAACACGGCCGGGATGGACTTCCTGCTGCGCGACTGCACGAACGTGTGCTCGTGGTTCTCCTCGCGCGGGCTCGAGGTCGACGAGCAGGAGCTGTTCGGTGAGCTGATGGCGCAGGCCTTCTAGGCCGTGTCTGCTGATCGCTGGGCGTCGTGCAGCAGGCCATGGATGAGCAGACGCGGCCTCGACAGTCCCTAGGGTGCGGGCATGAGGACGACGCGAGGTCGGGTGGTCCACGTGGGCACGCTGGCCGAGCTTGACCGCCGGGCCGCGCGCGGCGGCGTGATCGCGAGCTGGCGCGTGCACGACCTCGACCTGACCGGGCGCGAGGCGGTGCTCGACGGCCTCGCCGTGGCCGGGGCGTCCTTCCTGGGCTGCACCTTCGCGCCCGGACAGGTCGACCGGTTGCGGGCCCGGGGGGCGCTGGTGCTGCCGGCGGCCGGCGACGTACCGGTCGACGTGCACCGCCGCTCGCTGTACACCGCCACCGAGCTGTACGACGCCGCCACCTGGGCGACCGGCCTCGACGGCCGGGCCTACGCGTGGTCGCAGACGCCCGGAGGACCCGACGCGGCCCTGGCCCGCGCGCTGCACGACCACGCGATCGACGAGGCCCTGACCGCCTGGGTGGCCCGGCGCCGGCTCGTCGGGGTGATGGGCGGGCACGCCTGGCGTCGGGACGAGCCGGACTACCTCGACGCCGTGCACCTGGGCCGGGTGCTCGGCGCCGCCGGGCTGGTGGTCGCCACCGGCGGTGGACCCGGCGCGATGGAGGCGGCCAACCTGGGTGCCTGGCTCGCGGACGAGCCCGCCGGTGCCGTGGCCGAGGCGGTGGCCATGCTGGCCCCGGTGCCGACCTTCCGGCCCTCGGTCGACGACTGGGCACGGTCCGCCTTCACGGTCCGGGACCGGTTCACCCGGCCTCGGGACTCGCTGGCCGTGCCGACCTGGCACTACGGCCACGAGCCGCCCCACGTGTTCGGCACCGCGATCGCGAAGTACTTCCGCAACGCCACCCGCGAGGCGATCCTGCTGCAGGTCTGCGGCGCCGGGATCATCTTCCTGACCGGGGCCGCCGGCACGGTGCAGGAGGTCTTCCAGGACGCGTGCGAGAACTACTACGCCCAGGAGGGCACGGTCGCACCGATGGTGCTGGTGGGCCGGGAGTACTGGACCGAGACCCTGCCGGCCTGGCCGCTGCTGCAGGCGATGGCCCGGGGCCGGGCCATGCAGCGCCATGTGCACCTCGTCGACACGCTCGACGAGGCGGCTGCGCTGGTCAGCCGGCCAGCCGCCCGCGGGTGAGCGCCGCCGCGCCGGAGCGCTCCTGCACCACCTCGCGGTAGTGACCGACCAGGACGTCGTTGACCGAGCGCCAGGAACGCTCGCGCACGCTGCGGCGGGCCGCCAGACCCATCCGGCGCCGGGTCAGCGCGTTCGCGGCCAGCCGGTCGACGTACGACGCCAACTCAGCACCGTCGCCGGGCGTGTAGAGGAAGCCGGCGACCGTGTCGGCCACGACGTCGACCGGGCCGCCGGCGCGCGGGGCGACGACGGGGACGCCGGAGGCCAGCGCCTCCTGCGCCGACTGGCAGTAGGTCTCGTGTCGCCCGGTGTGCACGAAGATGTCGAGCGAGGCGTAGGCCCGGCCCAGGTCGGCACCGTGCAGGACGCCGGTGAACACGGCCCCCGGCAGCAGCCCCCGCAACCGGGACTCGTCCGGTCCGCCACCCACGAGCACCAGCCGGTAGCGGGGGTCGGACGCGAGGTGGGTCAGCAGCTCCAGCTCCTTCTCGGCAGCGAGGCGACCGACGTAGCCGACCAGGAGACGGCCCTCCGGCGAGACCTCGCGACGCCACTGCGGGTCACGGCGGGAGGGGTGGAAGGCCTCGAGGTCCACGCCGCGCGGCCAGAGCGCGGTGGCCAGGATGCCGAGGCCGTCGAGCTGGCAGAGGCTGGCCGTGGACGGCGCCAGAGTGCGGTCGACACAGGCGTGGATCCGACGGGTCAGGTAGGCCATCGCCCGGGCACCCCCGGCGATGTCGTACCGCTCGGCGAAGCCGACCAGATCGGTCTGGTAGACCGCGACCGTCGGGATGCCGAGCTCGGTGGCCGCCCGCACCGCCTGGTGACCGAGCGTGGCGGGCGAGGCGACGTGCACCACGTCGGGACGGAACCGCAGCATCACCGCGCGCAGCCGACGCCGGGTCTCGATGCCGATCCGGAAGTCGCGGTAGAACGGCAGGTGGGCACCGCGGCAGCGGGTGACCGCGAACCCGGCGTACGTCGCGGGGCCGGTCGGTGCGACCAGCTCGGCCTCGTGACCCTCGGCGGCCAGGTGCTCGAGCACCCGGCGCACCGAGTTGGTGACCCCGTTGACCTGGGGCAGGAAGGACTCGGCGACCACCAGCACGCGCAGCTGGTCGGGCCGGGCCGGTCGACCCCCCGGCGTGGGGCGGACCAGGGCGGAGACGGGGTTCCGAGGGGATGCGGAGGTCGTCATGGTGCTGAAGGTAGGAACCGCCCGGCAACGGGGGCCCCAACCCAGTTGGACGACACGTGAACCTCCCGTGTCGGTTGGGCCCGCTCGCCCCTCCCCGCCGGTCGTGCCGGTGGCCGGCGGGCTACGCCTCGGCGGCGAGCTGCCCGCAGGCACCGTCGATCTCGCGGCCGCGGGTGTCGCGGACCGTGGTCGAGATGCCCTTGGCCTCGAGGCGGCGCACGAACTCCCGCTCGTCGGCCGGGTCGGAGGCGGTCCACTTCGACCCCGGCGTGGGGTTCAGCGGGATCAGGTTGACGTGCACCCAGCCCCAGTCACCGCGAGCCTGCAGCACGTCGGCGAGCAGGTCGGCGCGCCAGGCCTGGTCGTTGATGCCGCGCATCATGGCGTACTCGATCGACACCCGGCGCTTGGTGACCCGGGCGTAGTTCCAGGCAGCGTCGACGGTCTCGGCGACCGAGTAGCGGGTGTTGATCGGGACCAGCTCGTTGCGCAGCTCGTCGTCGGGCGCGTGCAGGCTCACCGCGAGCGTGACCGGGATGCCCTCCTCGGTCAGCTGGTTGATCCGGGGCACCAGCCCGACCGTGGACACCGTGATGCCGCGTGCGGACATGCCGAGGCCGTCGGGGGTGGGGTCGACCAGGCGGCGTACGGCGCCGATGACGGCCTTGTAGTTGGCCAGCGGCTCCCCCATGCCCATGAAGACCACGTTGGACACGCGACCGGGACCCCCCGGCACCTCGCCGCGGGTCATCGACCGGGCGCCGGCCACGACCTGCTCGACGATCTCGGCGGTGGACATGTTGCGCTGCAGACCGCCCTGGCCGGTGGCGCAGAACGGGCAGGCCATGCCGCACCCGGCCTGGCTGGAGACGCAGACGGTGGCCCGGTCGGGGTAACGCATCAGGACCGACTCGACCAGCGCGCCGTCGAAGAGCTTCCACAGCGTCTTGCGGGTGGTGCCCTTGTCGGCCTCGAGGGTGCGCAGCGGTGTCATCAGGGGCGGCAGCAGCGCCGCGACCAGCGCCTCGCGCTGTCCGGCCGGCAGGTCGGTCATCTGCTCGGGGTCGTCGACCAGCCGGGAGAAGTAGTGGGTGGAGAGCTGCTTGGCCCGGAACGCGGGCAGGCCTCGCTCCGCGGCGAGCGCCCCACGCTCCTCGGCGGTCAGGTCGGCCAGGTGCTGCGGAGGCTTCTTGCGGCCGCGTGGCTCGTCGAAGACCAGCGGCAGCGTGACGATCCCACCCGCCGGCGTGACGGGGGCGGGGGTGGCGGGTCGCGCAGGCTGGTCGGACATCGGCCCGATTCTCCCACTGCGCGGTCGGGGACCAAAGTCCTCGGCCGCGAGGTCAGCTCGTCCTGACCAGGACGAGCAGCACGGCCGCGGACACGCCAGCGACCACGACCGCGGTGCTGACCATGCCGAGAAGCATGTAGGCGCCGAAGAGCCGGGTCCGCGGCAGGACGCACAGCACGACCGGGACCGCGAACGGCAGCAGCCCCAGCGGGGCCAGGGACAGCAGGCTGCCGGCCGAGGCCACCTGCGTGATGACGGCCGCGAAGGTGGCCGGGATGGCGAGCATCAGGGCCATCCCGACGAAGAACCCGGTGAGGGCACGGGCGGTCGGGTGACCGGGATGACCGCCGTCCAGCGCGGGCACGCCGCGGGAGGGCTTCTGGTCCGGCACGCTCACGGGCCAGACCTTATCCGGTGGGACACCTCGATGATGTCGGGCATCGCCAGCGAGGCCCAGCGATCCAGGTCGGGCGGCTCGCCGGTCAGCTCGGCGACGAGCAGGGTCCACGCCGTGCCGTGCCCGACGAGGACGACGTCCTGACCGGCGTGGGTCCGCAGCAGGTTGATGGCCGCGCGCACGACCCGCGCGCGACAGGCTGCGAGCGGCTCCCAGCCGTCGTACGCCGCGACGTCGGGGTGGGCGAACGCCTGCCCCACCGTCGCCGGGAAGTCCTCGATCCAGGCACCGCTGCGCTCGTGCTCGCGCAGGTCGTCGATGACGCCGACCTCACCCTCGGTGAGCAGCTGGGCGGTGGCGATCGCCTTGGGCTCCGGAGAGCTGCACCAGGCGGCCCCCTGCGGCAACCGGTCCCGCAGCGCCCAGACGTCGTCGAAGCCGGCCGGGTCCAGCTCCCAGCGCGCCGCCGCCACGCCGGGCTCGATCAGCGGCAACCCGTGCCGGACCAGGAACAGGGTCACGGCCGGCTCACGCGAAGACGAGGTAGTGCAGCAGGAGCCAGATCGGCGCGATCGTGGCCAGCAGCGAGTCGAGCCGGTCGAGCAGACCACCGTGGCCCGGGATGACGCGGCTCATGTCCTTGATGCCGAGGTCGCGCTTGATCACCGACTCGCACAGGTCGCCGAGGGTGGCCATCACGACGGCGATCAGGCCCAGCGCGACCCCCACCCACCAGTCGCCGTCGAACAGGTAGACCACCAGCAGCAGCCCGGCGACGACCGTGGCGACCCCCGAGCCGACCAGGCCCTCCCACGACTTTTTGGGCGAGATCACGGGCGCCATCGGGTGCTTGCCGAAGAGCACGCCGGCGACGTACCCGCCGGTGTCGGAGGCGACGGTGACCATGATGAAGGCGATGATCCCCTTCACGCCGTCGTCGTCGAGACCCGTGGCGACGCTGGCCGCCCCCAGACCGGTGCCGCCCTCGGCGAGCAGCAGAGCCACGAAGGAGCCCAGGAACGGCACGTAGATCACGGTGAACACCGATGCCGTGACGTTCTGCACGTAGCCGTCGATGCCGCGGTGCAGCAGCCACAGCATCGTGATCAGCGCCGTCACCGCCGTGGCCGTGACGAGCGCGGGTGCGCCGTAGAAGTAGGCGACCACGACCATCACGACACCGCCGACCATCACCGGCTGCTCGGGCAGGTCGATGCCCTTGGCCGCGAAGCCCTTGCCCAGCTCCCAGATCGCGACCACCACGGCCACGACCACGATCAGCATGAACGCGGTCTTCCAGAAGATCAGCGACGTCGCGATCGTCCCGAGCAGCACGAGAGCCGAGATGATCGCAGCCCGCAGGTCGCGTCCGGCGCGCCCGTGGTCCTGCTGGGGCGCAGCCGCTGGAGAGGTGTCCGTCATGAAGAGGTGAGCGCAGGTCCTCAGACCTCGAGCAGCTCGGCTTCCTTGCTCTTGAGCATCTCGTCGATGGCGTCGGTGTGGGTCTTGGTGACGCCGTCGAGACGCTTCTCGGCCCCGGTGACGTCGTCCTTGCCGACCTCGCCGTCCGACCCCAGCTTCTCCAGGGACTGCTTGGCGTTGCGTCGCAGGTTGCGGACCGCGACCCGACCGTCCTCGGCCTTGGCCTTGGCGATCTTGACGTACTCCTTGCGACGCTCCTCGGTCAGCTCCGGGAAGACGCAGCGCAGCACCTTGCCGTCGTTGGACGGGTTCACCCCGAGGTCGGAGTCGCGGATCGCCCGCTCGACGTTGCCCATCGCCCCGATGTCGTAGGGCGCGATCAGGATGATCCGGGCCTCGGAGGCGGTGAACGACGCGAGCTGCTGCAGCGGGGTCGGCGAGCCGTAGTAGTCGACGACGATCTTGTTGAACATGCTGGGCTGCGCCCGGCCGGCCCGGATCGCGGCGAACTCCTCGCGGGTCGCCTCGACCGACTTGGCCATCTTGGCGTCGGCCTCATGCAGAATGTCGTTGATCACGGGGTGCTCCTTGGTTGCTGTGGGTGCGGGGTACGCCGAGCCTCAGGCGTGGACCAGCGTGCCGATCTTCTCACCCCGCACGGCGCGCAGGATGCTGCCCTTCTCGGCCATGCCGAACACGATCATCGGCAGCTTGTTCTCGCTGCACAGCGTGAACGCGGTCTGGTCCATGATCCGCAGGCCCCGCGAGATGGCCTCGTCGTAGGTCAGGTCGTCGTACTTCGTGGCCGTCGGGTCCTTCTTGGGGTCCGCGGTGTAGATGCCGTCGACGCCGCTCTTGTCGTAGAGCACCACCTCGCACCGGCTCTCCAGGGCTCGCTGCACCGCGACCGTGTCGGTGGAGAAGAACGGCATCCCCATGCCGGCGCCGAAGATGACCACGCGACCCTTCTCCATGTGCCGGATCGCCCGCCGGGGCACGTAGGGCTCGGCGACCTGGCCCATGGTGATCGCGGTCTGGACACGGGTGTCGATGCCCATCTTCTCCAGGAAGTCCTGCAGGGCCAGGCAGTTCATCACGATGCCGAGCATGCCCATGTAGTCGGCCCGGACCCGGTCCATGCCGCGCTGCTGCAGCTCGGCGCCCCGGAAGAAGTTGCCACCACCGGTCACCACGGCGATCTGGATGCCGGCGCGCTGCACGGACGCGATCTCGAGCGCGATCTTCTGCACGACGTCGGGGTCGACCCCGACCTTGCCACCGCCGAAGACCTCGCCGGAGAGCTTGAGCAGCACGCGCTGGTAGCCGGTCACGCGGAGTCCCTTCGTCGGTCGTTGCGGGGGTTGTTGCTGGGGTTGTTGCTGGGGTGCACGTGCGAAGAGGCCGGTCCGATGATCGCCTGCTGGGTGATCGGACCGGCCTCCTGCCTGACGTGTGGTGTGAACCTAGCGGGTCAGGCTCCGACCTCGAAACGGGCGAACCGCTTCACGGACGTGCCGGCGTCGTCCAGGACGGCCTTGACCGACTTCTTGTTCTCGGTCACCGACGGCTGCTCGAGGAGCACGGCGTCCTTGAAGAAGCCGTTGAGACGGCCCTCGGTGATCTTGGCGATGGCCTGCTCGGGCTTGCCCTCCTCGCGGGAGGTCTGCTCGGCGATTGAGCGTTCCTTCTCCACGACGTCGGCCGGGACCTCGTCACGGGTGAGGTACTGCGGACGCATGGCGGCCACCTGCATGGCGGCGGCCCGTGCGGCGTCGGCGTTGCCGTCGTACTCAACGAGCACGCCGACGGCGGGCGGCAGGTCAGCGGCCCGCTTGTGCAGGTAGACGACGACCGGCCCGTCGAAGTAGGCCACCCGCCCGAGCTCGATCTTCTCCCCGATGGAGACGGCGAGGTCGTGCACGGTCTCGCCCACGGTCTTGTCGCCGAGGGTGACCGCCTTGAGGGCTTCGGCGTCGCCGGCCTTCGCGGCGTCGGCCGCGTCGGCGATCTGCTGGGCGGCGGTGACGAACTGCTCGCCTTTGGCCACGAAGTCGGTCTCGCAGTTGAGCTCGACGAGAGCACCTCCGGAGGTGGCGACCATCCCGGCGGACGCCTCGCGCTCGGCGGCGCGCTCGGCCATCTTCTTGCCGCCCTTGATCCGCAGGATCTCGACGGCCTTCTCCAGGTCGCCGTCGGCCTCGGTGAGGGCCTTCTTGCAGTCCATCATGCCGGCGCCGCTCTGCTCGCGGAGCTTCTTGACGTCGGCAGCGGTGATGTCAGCCATGTTCTCGCTTCCTTGCTGTGGCGTGGTGGCGCAGTCGTCGCCCGCGCCGTCGGATGGCTGGAGCGACCCGCGTGGTGGCCCGGGCGACGTCGCCGCCGGGGCCACCAC
>JAJAYJ010000080.1 GCA_026786275.1 Nocardioides sp.
CGGGGGGGGGGCCGGGGGCCCGGGGGGCGGCGTGATGCGGGGGGGCGGCGGGGGGCCGGCGGGGGGGGCCCCCGCCCGCGGGGCCCCCGCCCCCGCCGGGCGGGGCCCGCGCGGCGGCGCCCCGCTGGGGCCCGGGCCCGGCGAGGGCTGGGTGCACGGCCGGTTCGCGGCGCCGTACCTGCGTGACGCCCTGCTCGACCTCGGTGTGCTGGTCGAGACCGTCGAGACCGCGACGTTCTGGTCCGGCGTCGAGGCGTTGTACGCCGCGGTGTCGACCGCGCTGCGCACGGCCCTGGGTGAGGCCACGATCGTGCTGTGCCACGTCAGTCACGTCTACGAGACCGGTTGCTCGCTCTACCTCACCGTGGCCGCCGCCCAGGGCGACGACCCGCTGGCCCGGTGGGCCGGGGCCAAGGCCGCGGCCTGCAACGCGATCGTGGCGCAGGGCGCGACGATCACCCACCACCACGCGGTCGGCACCGACCACCGGGCCTGGCTCTCAGCCGAGATCGGCGAGCTGGGGGTCTCGGTGCTGCGGGCGGTCAAGGCCGACCTGGACCCCACGGGCGTGCTGAACCCGGGCATCCTGCTCCCATGAGGACGTTCTGCTTCCTGGTCAACCCGAGCGCCGGCGGCGGGGCCGCGCCGGCCGCGGTGGTGCCGGTGGCCCGGCTGCTGCGCGAGGCCGGGGCCAGCGTCGACGTGACCTACTCACCCGGCCCCCAGGCCATGCTCGCGCTGGGCGGCGCCGCCGTGGGCCGGGGCGAGGTCGTGGTCTCGGTCGGGGGCGACGGCATGCTGGCCTCGCTGGTCGGGCCGGTCAGCGAGGCCGGGGGCACGCTGGGGATCCTGCCCGCGGGCCGCGGCAACGACTTCGCCCGGATGCTGGGCGTGCCCGAGACCGTCGAGGGCCGGGCCCGGTTGCTGCTGGAGGGCGAGGTCCGCCGCGTCGACCTGCTCGCGGCCGACGTGGCCGGCCGGCGACGGCTGGTGGCCGGCTCGATGTACGCCGGGGTGGACGCGCACGCGGCGGCGCTGGTGCACCGGATGCGGCGGGTGCCGACGGCGTTGCAGTACCCCCTCGGGGCACTGCGGGCCCTCGCGACCTACCGGCCGACCCGCTGCAGCGTCGAGATCGACGGCTCCGCCGAGTCCTACGACGCGGCGATGGTGGTGATGGCCAACTCGGGCTACTACGGAAAGGGCATGAAGGTCGCCCCCGCCGCCCGCCTCGACGACGGCCTGCTCGACGTGATCGTGGTCGAGGCCGCCTCCCGGCTGGAGCTGATGCGCCGGCTGCCCACGTTGTACGACGGGTCGCACGTCGCCCTGCCCCAGGTGCACGTCAGCACCGGCCGCCGGGTCCGGCTGAGCGCCGAGCCCGCCATCGAGGCCGGAGCGGACGGCGAGCCGCTGGGCCTGGTCTCGGCCGACTGCTCGGTCGAGGTGGTGCCGGGCGCGCTGGCCGTGATCGCCTGACTCCGTGACCGGCCATCGCTCCATTCCCGGCGGACGCGGTGCCCAGGTCGCCGAGGTGGCCACCGCGATCTGACTCAGCCGCCCGACAGGCCCCAGACCAAGAGCTCGGTGGGCACGGCCGCGATCAGCTGGTGACCAGGCTCGTCGGTGATCCGGAACGCATCGCCCGCCAGCAGCGGCTCGGCCAGCGACGAGCGGCGCAGGGCACCCCGGGCCACGAAGACGTGCTGCCACGGGGCCTCGGGCAGCACGATCGACTGGCTCGACTCCAGCCGTGCGACCGAGAACGCCGCGCGCTCGGTCGGACGGGACACCACGCTCAGCCGGCCGGGTGCGGGGTCGCCCGGCGACACGTCGTACGACGGCGCCGCAGGCGAGGCGTCGGGCTCCAGCCAGACCTGCACGAACCGGGTCTGCGGTGCGGCCGCGACCTCGGAGTGCTCGACACCGGGGCCGGTGTGCAGCACCGCGACCGATCCGGCGCCGACCGTGTGCTCTCCCGTGGGTCCGGTGTGGGTCAGCGCGCCGGTCAGCACCCAGGACACCACCACCAGGTCGGAGTGCCGGTGCGGCGCGAAGCCGACGCCCTCGACGAGCCAGTGGTCGTCGTGGCACAGCATCGGCCCGAACGACACGTTGTCGGGGTCGTAGGCGGACCCGAAGGAGAACGAGTGCCAGGTCGCCCGTCCCGGGACTCGTTCGTTGAATCGCGAAGAACCGCGACGAATCTCGACTGCCACGGGCACCATTGTGCCCGTGCCAGCGTGTGCCCCGATGGGCGAGACCGACCCGACCCACTTCCCGATCCTGCCCGCGGGCTTCCGGTTCGGCACCGCCACGGCGGCGTACCAGGTCGAGGGTGCGGCCCGCGTGGACGGCAAGGGCCAGAGCATCTGGGACACCTTCACCGCGAGGACGGGCTCGATCCTCGACGGCAGCAGCGGGGAGCAGGCCTGCGACCACTACCACCGCTACACCGAGGACGCCGCGCTGATGCAGGGCCTCGGGACGGGCGGCTACCGGTTCTCGATCTCGTGGCCGCGGATCCAGCCGAACGGCTCGGGGCGGGCAAACCCGAAGGGCCTGGACTTCTACGACCGGCTGATCGACGAGGTGCTGGCCCGCGGCCAGCAGCCGATGGCCACCCTTTACCACTGGGACCTGCCGCAGAGCCTCGAGGACGACGGTGGCTGGCTCAACCGAACCACCATCGACCGGTTCGCTGAGTACGCCGCCATCGTGGGTGAGCGCTTCGCTGACCGGGTCGAGCACTGGGTGCCCGTCGACCAGCCCAACGTGGTCACGCTGATGGGCTACAGCATCGGCATGCACGCCCCGGGTCGGGCGATGCTCTTCGACGCGCTGCCCGTGGCCCACCACCTGCTGCTGGCGCACGGGCGGGCCGCGATCGCGCTGCGATCCATCGGCTCGGCCGACGCCCTGATCAGCGTGGGCTGCGCCAACAACCACGCGCCGATGATGGCCGCGAGCCGGCACGCGGCCGACATCGGGGCCACCAAGCTCTTCGACGCGCTGTGGAACGGGTTGTTTCAGGAGCCGATGCTGCTGGGCCACTACCCCGCCGACCTGATGCCGATGCTGCAGGACGTGGTGCAGGACGGTGACCTGGCCACGATCCGGCAGCCGCTCGACTTCTACGGCCTTAACTACTATTCCCCGATGAAGGTCGGCGCCCCCGAGGACGATCACGCCGTGATGCCCTTTGAGCTGCGCGAGCTCGAGGGCTACGAGCGGACCGACTCCGACTGGCCGGTGGTGCCCGATGCCCTGCGCGGCTGGCTCGAGGGCATGCGCCGGGCCTACCGCGCCGCGCTGCCACCGATCATCGTCACCGCGTCCGGGTGCGCCTACGGCACCGTTCCCGACGCGGACGGGGTCGTCGACGACCAGCCCCGCATCGACTACCTGGACGCGCACCTGCGGGCGGTCGCCCAGGCGATCGCGGCCGGCGTCGACGTCCGCGGCTACTACGTGACGTCCCTGCTGGACACGTTCGAGTGGTCCGAGGGCTACACCCAGCGCTTCGGCCTGGTCCACGTCGACCACGCCACCCAGCGGCGTACCCCCAAGCGTTCCTACGAGTGGTTCGCCGCCATGGTCGCGGCTCAGCCCGCCGCGTCGGGGTAGTCCGGCACAGCTCCACCCCCCGGCACCCAGGTCGATAGGGTGCCTGTCATGGCGGAGACCGGGCACCAGCGGCGGGTGGTGTTCGTCGTCGGGTCGGGCCGCAGCGGCACGTCCACGATGGCGGTCGCGCTCCGGACGCTCGGCCTGCACGTGCCGCAGCCGGAGGTGCCCGCCGACGACACCAACCCCAAGGGGTTCGGGGAGCCGCAGTGGGCCGTCGACCTGCACACCGAGCTGCTGCGCCGGGCCAACGTGCAGGTCTCGGACGCCCGGCCCTCAGCCTGGTTCGACGCGGGCCGGCTGAACACCGACGACGAGGTCCGCGAGCGGCTCGCGACCTGGCTGGAGCACCAGTTCGGCCAGGTCACCCCGCTGAAGGGCCAGTCCCGCGCCCACGGCCAGGAGCTGGTGGTCAAGGACCCGCGGATGGCGTGGTTCCTGGGCCTGTGGCGCTCGGCCGCCCAGCGCGCGCAGGCCGTCCCGGCGTACGTGACGATGCTGCGACCGGTCACCGAGGTGGTCGGCAGCAAGCAGCGGTACTACGCCGGCAGGACCGGCCCCACCCACGCGGACGAGGTCGCGCGCACCGCCGCCTGGGTCAACATGATGCTGCACACCGAGCGGTCGACCCGGGACCAGCAGCGGGCCTTCGTGCGGTACGCCGACCTGTTGAGCGACTGGACCGTCCCGATCCACGACCTGGGTCGCCGCTTCGAGCTGGCCACTCTGCGCGACGCCACCACCAACGACGTCCGGGCCGTGCACTCCTTCATCGACCCGGGACTGCGTCGCGTCCAGCTGAGCTGGGACGACGTCGACGTGCCGCCGGCCCTGCGGGTCATCGCCGAGGAGACCTGGGAGGCGCTGGACTCGCTCGCCGACGAGGGTGGCGACTCCGGCAGCGAGGCCGCGAGCGCGCACGCCACGCTCGACCAGCTCCGCACGGCGTACGGCGACCTCTACGAGGACGCCGAGGCGATGGCGCAGTCGACCGCACTGGCCCAGCGGCGCGCCGGCCGGGCCGAGGGCCGGGCCGAGGGCCGGGCCCACCAGGCGCCCGGGTCGAGCGGCTCGAGCGGCTCGAGCGTGGCCGACCGGGTGCCGCACGGCGTCCGCGCGATGGTGCCGCCCGGGGTGCGGCAGGGCCTGCGGAGAGCACTCGGACGTCAGCGGTGACCCTGCCCGACATCGCGAACCGCGAGGGCCTCGAGGGCTACGACGTGCTCTGGCCGTGGCGCCGTGCCGCCGACGGACCGCTGGCCCCCGGCCTGACCTGCGTGTTCCGGGTCAAGAACGAGGCGCGCAACCTGCCCTGGGTGCTGCCGCCGGTGTTCGAGGCCGTGCAGCACGTGGTGCTGGTCGACAACGGCTCCGACGACGGCACGGCCGAGGTGGCCCGGCGGGTGGTAGCCGAGCTGGGCGCCGAGGACCGGTTCACGCTGGCGTCGTACCCGCACCGGGTGGCCCGGGCCGGCGCCGAGCACCTGGCCACGCCACCGGACTCGGTGCACTCGTTGACCCACTTCTACAACTGGTCCTTCAGCCACGTCCGCACCGCGTACTCCATGAAGTGGGACGGCGACATGGTGCTGACCCGGGAGGGAGTGGACGCGCTGCGCGACGCCTCCTGGCAGCTCGAGCGGACCCAGGCGGTGCTGGTCATCCCGCGGCACCCGGTCTCGGTCGAGAGCGAGTCGGTGGCCTGGATCGACCTGGGCTACCGGTTCCTGGAGCCCTGGGTCTACCCGACCGGCCCGGAGACGACGTTCGTGAAGGCCTTCGAGTGGGAGGTCCGGGAGTGGCCGGCCTCCGCGCGGCGGGTGGTGCTGCCCGAGGGGTTGGTCGTCGAGTTGAAGTGGCTGGACACCGACGAGCTCACGCACTGGTCGAGCACGGATGCGTTCGACGCCTACCGCACGCCCCGCAAGAAGCGCGAGCTCGACGTGCTGCGGGCGATCGAGAGCGGCGTGGGCGAGGGCCTGGAGGGACTGTTCCGGATCCAGGCCCCGCCCGGTGTGCACGTCGTCGACCACCTGACGTCGACCTGGATGGCCACCGCACCGCGCCCGTTGTGCCTGCGGCTGGACTACTGATGACCGTCCTGGTCCCGCCGTACGACGTGCCGCCCGGTCGGCACCCCTGGGTGGAGCTGACGGTGGCCGACCGGACCGCGTTGCGGGCCCTGCGGTTGCCCCACGGCATCCGCACGGCGACGGTGCTCGTCCGGCTCACGCAGGCCGACCGGGCGCTCACGCTGACGGTGCGTCCGGAGTGGGCTCCGCTGCTGTCGCTGCTCGCCCGCGTCGACGGCGCAGGGTGCGAGACCGAGCTGGTCTTCGCCTCGCCGGTGCCGGTGCACGCGGTGGTGGCCGAGCTGGGCCGGCAGTCGGTCTGGCCCGACCGGGTGGGGCAACGGGGCCTGGTCGTGGCCGGGGAGGAGCGGGGCAAGGTTCCGGCCGACGTGGACCCGGCCTTCGTCGCGGCCACGGTCCGGGCCGGCGTCACCGACCCTGACCCGGTCCTCGCCCTGGGCCCGATGGACGACCGGGTGCTGAACCCGATCGGCTTCACCACCGACGCCCAGGGACCGGTCCTGCGCCTGCGCGCCGAGCACCGGGGCCTCCCACCGGAGTCGCTGGTCACGTCGTGGCGAGCGCTCCTGGGGATGCAGGTGACCCCGGAGGCGGACCCGCGGATGGTCGCAGGACTCGCGATGGCCGGGCTCCCGCTGGTCGCCGAGGTGCTCGCGGCAGACCTGGCGAGGAGCCTGGGCGTTCTGGTGGCCGCGGCGATCACCGCCCCGGTCGACCTGCACGACCCGCTGGCGCGCGAGGAGCACAGCGTGGTGCTGCGCCGCGCGGCCCTGTCGACCTTCGCCACCGCGACCTGGCGGCGGCGCCTCGGCGAGGCGAGCGGGGTCCGGGTGCACCACCAACCGTCGGTGTCGGTGGTGATGGCCACCCGCCGCCCCGAGCTGCTGACCCACGCGGTGGCGCAGGTGGCCCGCCAGCGCGGCGTCGAGGCGCTCGAGCTGGTGCTGGTGCCGCACGGCTTCGACGTCCCGCCCGGGCTGGAGCGGAGCCTCGGTGAGGGTCTCGACCTGCGGGTCGTGCCCGCCCCCGCCGAGGAGGTCTTCGGCGACGTGCTGAACCGCGGCGTGGGCGCGGCCGGGGGGGACGTGGTGCTCAAGATGGACGACGACGACTGGTACGGACCGGACTTCGTGGCCGACCTGCTGCTGGCCCGGGCCTACAGCGGCGCCGAGCTGGTCGGCACGCCCGACGACTGGCACTACCTGGAGCCGCGCCACCTGACCCTCCGGCTGGGCAGCCCGGTCGAGGACTACAAGCAGTTCGTCGCCGGCGGCACGATGCTGCTCGACATCGGGCTGCTGCGCGAGCTCGGCGGCTTCCGCTCCGTGCCCCGGGCCGTCGACGCCCAGCTGATCGGCGCGGTCCGAGCCGCCGGCGGCGCGATCTACCGCACCCCCGGCCTGGGCTACCTGATGCGCAAGACCGAGGCGGGCCACACCTGGGTCGAGGACCTCGACGCCGCGGTGGTCCGCGCCGCCACGACGTACGACGGGTTCCGGCCCAGCCGGCTGGTGGGCTTGTCGCCGACGTAACCAGACGTACCCATCGCCGGGGCGCGGTCCGAGAGGCCCCGGGAAGTGGCGTCGATCGGGCGCCCGGAGGGGGCCCGCTCGACGTGTGGTACGTCTGGCTACGTCGTGGTCTCAGCCTCGGCGGCGCACCCGGTAGCTGACGCGGTCCGTGGCGGTGTTGCCGGCGCCGTCGACCGCGGTGATCCCTACAGGGCGGCGGCCACCCGGGTGCCCTGCTCGATCGCCCGCTTCGCGTCCAGCTCGGTGGCCACGTCGGCTCCGCCGATCAGGTGCACGCCGGCCCGCTCGCCCAGGGCGTCGAAGAGCCCGCGCACCGACTCCTGTCCCGTGCACAGCACCACCGTGTCGACCTGCAGCACGTGCTCGGCGCCGTCGCGCACGTAGTGCAGTCCCTGGTCGTCGACCCGGGTGTAGCTGACCCCGCTGACCAGCCGGACGCCGGACTGCTTCAGCACCGCCCGGTGCGCCCAGCCTGACGTCTTGGCGAGGTCCTGGCCGATCGGGGTGCTCTTGCGCTGCAGCAGGGTGACCTCGCGCTGCGGCTGCCGCGGCTCGGGCTCGGTCAGGCCGCCGCGGTGCTGCGCGGGGTCGCCCACGCCCCAGTGCGCGAGCCAGCCGTCGAGATCCTCACCCGGGTCGTGGGTCAGCCAGACGCTGACGTCCACACCGATGCCGCCGGCGCCGACGACCGCGACCCGCTTCCCGGGCACGACCGCCCCGCCCAGCACCTCCGCGTACGTCGCGACGCACGGGTGGTCGACGCCCACCAGGTCGGGCACCCGCGGCACCACCCCGGTCGCCACCACCACCTCGTCGTACGCCGCCAGGTCGGCCGCGGACGGCTCGGTGGAGAGCCGGACGTCGACGCCGAGCACCTCGAGGCGCCGGGTGTAGTAGCGCAGCGTCTCCGCGAACTCCTCCTTGCCGGGCACCGCCATCGCGAGCCGGAACTGCCCGCCCAGCGACGTCGACTTCTCCAGGAGGGTGACCGCGAAGCCCCGCTCCGCGGCGCTGACCGCGGCGGCGAGACCGGCCGGTCCGGCACCCACCACGGCCACCGAGGCCGTCCGCTGGGTTGGCCCGAGCACCAGGGTCGTCTCGCGGCAGGCCCGGGGGTTGACCAGGCAGGAGGCCCGCTTGTTGGCGAACGCGTGGTCCAGGCAGGCCTGGTTGCAGGCGATGCAGGTGTTGATCTCGTCGGCCCGCCCGGCCATCGCCTTGAGGACGAACTCGGGGTCGGCCAGCAGCGGCCGGGCCATCGAGACCAGGTCGGCCTGGCCGGTGGCGATGATCTCCTCGGCCATCTCGGGGCTGTTGATCCGGTTCGACGCACACACCGGCACCGAGACCTCGGCCTTGAGTCGGGCGGTCAGCGATCGCCACGCCCCGCGCGGCACCTGCGTGATGATCGTCGGCACCCGGGCCTCGTGCCAGCCGATCCCGGTGTTGAGCACAGTGACACCGGCCTCGATCAGCAGGTGTGCCAGCTCCACGACCTCCTCCCACGTCTGGCCGCCCTCGACCAGGTCGATCAGCGAGATCCGGTAGACGATCGGGAGGCCGGGGCCGACCAGCTCGCGCGAGCGCCGCACCACCTCGACCGGGAACCGCATCCGGGCCGTCGCGCTGCCACCCCAGAGGTCGTCGCGGTCGTTGGTGCGCGCGGCCAGGAACTGGTTGATCAGGTAGCCCTCCGACCCCATGATCTCGACCGCGTCGTAGCCCGCCCGCACCGCCAGCGCGACCGACGCCGCGAAGTCGCTCGCGGTCTGGTCGACGGCCTTCGTCGAGAGCGCGGACGGCCTGAACGGCGTGATCGGGGACTTGGTGGCGGACGCCGAGACGCTGAACGGCGTGTAGCCGTAGCGGCCCGCGTGCAGCACCTGCAGCGCGATCGCGCCGCCCTCGTCGTGCACGGCGCCGGTCACCTGGCGGTGCTTCGAGGCGTGCGCGCGGGTGCTCAGCTCGGAGGCGAACGGCTTGAGCCAGCCACGCTTGTTCGGCGAGTAGCCGCCGGTCACGATCAGGCCGACCCCGCCGCGGGCGCGCTCGGCGACGTACGCCGCGAGCTCGTCGAGGTGTCGGTTGCTGTCCTCGAGGCCGGTGTGCATCGAGCCCATCACGACCCGGTTGCGCAACGTGAGCGAGCCGAGCGTGATCGGCTGCAGGAGGTGGGGGTAGGTGGTCATCGGTGTGCCTCCAGGTACTCGTTCAGCCAGGTGATCCAGGTCTGTTCCATCAAGATCCCGCCGCGCAGCACCAGGTGCTGGTCGAGGTCGCGACCCTCGAGCTGCTCGGGGGCGGGATGCTCACGCGTCATCAGCTGCTCGTAGACGTCGAGGCGCAACCGGTGCTCGGCCAGCTCGGCCTCCACGACCGCCAGCACGTCGCTGCGCTCACCGAAGGACGCCCCGCGCATCTTGACCGCCAGGTCGCTGCGCAGCGGGGCCGCGGCCGCAGGCTCGGCCAGCCAGCCGGCCAGCACCCGCCTGCCGGTGGCCGTCACGTCATACACCTTCTTGTCGGGCCGGCCCGTCTGCGCGACCGCCTCGACGCTGACCCAGCCGTCGCTCTCCATCCGGGAGAGCACCCGGTAGATCTGCTGGTGCGTGGCGCTCCAGAAGTAGCCGATCGAGCGGCTGAACCGCTTGGCCAGGTCCAGCCCCGAGGACGGGTGCTCGCGCAGCGCGACCAGCAGGGCGTGCTCCAGGGCCATGGGCCGAGGATGACAGACCTGTGCAACGAGTTGCAACTGTCTGGTACGCCCTACGATTCGTCCATGCGCCTGCCCTCGCTCGCCCGTGCCGCCGTCCTCGTCCTGCCCCTCGCGATCGCGGCCGCGGCCTGCGCCCCGACCGAGGAGTCGACCACCGCCGGCGCGGACACCTCAGACACCTCGAGCGCCGAGTCCAGTGCGCCGGCCTCCACCAACGGGAGCGCCGCCGCGGACGAGTGCGCCCCCGAGTCCCTGCCGCTGCGCACCGACGGCACCCTGACCGTCGGCACCGACTCGCCGGCCTTCGAGCCCTGGTTCGTCGACGACGACCCCACCAACGGCAAGGGCTTCGAGTCCGCGGTGGCCTACGAGGTGGCTGAGCGGTTGGGCTTCTCCGCCGATCAGGTCACCTGGGTGACGGTGCCGTTCAACACCTCCTACGCGCCGGGCGCGAAGACCTTCGACTTCGACATCAACCAGATCTCGATCACCCCGGCCCGCGCCGAGGTCGTCGACTTCTCACAGGGCTATTACTCCGCGGCCCAGGGCGTGATCGCACTGGGCGACAACCCGGTAGCCGAGGCGGCCAGCGTGGCCGACCTCGCTGACTACACCCTCGGCGCCCAGACGGGCACCACCTCGCTGACCGCGATCCGCGAGACCATCGCGCCCAGCACCGAACCGCGGGTCTTCGAGGACACCAACGCGGCCAAGCAGGCCCTGCTCAACGGCCAGGTCGACGCCATCGTGGCCGACCTGCCGACCGCGTTCTTCATCACCGCCGTGGAGATCCCCCGGGCCTCGATCATCGGCCAGTTCGAGGCCGAGGCGGGTCAGGAGGAGGAGTTCGGGATGCTCTTCGAGAAGGACAGCGCCCTCGTGTCGTGCGTTGACGCCGCGCTGGGCGAGATGACCGACGACGGCGCCCTGGACGCCCTCGAGCAGGAGTGGCTGTCCGAGACCGTGGACGTGCCGCAGCTCCCGTGAGCGCCTCAGGTCCGAGTGCCCCAGGTCCGAGCGCCCCGGGTCCGAGCGGCCCGGGTCTGACCGGCCGGGCAGCCACCGGCCCCGGCTGGGTGCCCAGCGAGCGGGAGCAGGAGCGGCGCCGGCTGCGCCGTACGCTCCGGCTCCGGTCGGTGCTGATCGCGAGCACGCTGATGGTGGCCGTCGTCGGCGCGCTGGTCGTTGGCCTGGTGAGCTCGCCGGGCTGGGAGCGCTTCCGCCAGACGTTCTTCTCCTGGCCCGACGCCCGGGCGTCGTTCCCGGCCATCGCCGACGGCTTCTGGCTCAACGTCCAGCTGTTCATGATCTGCGAGGTGCTGATCCTCGTCGTCGGGCTGGCCGTGGCGCTAGCCCGCCAGGCCCGCTCACCCTGGCTGGCGCCGCTGCGGTTGCTCGCGGTGGTCTACGTCGACCTCTTCCGCGGGGTGCCGACCGTGCTGCTCGTGCTGATGCTGGGCTTCGGGATGCCCGCCCTGGGGCTGCAGGGCGTGCCGATCAGCGGCTTCTTCTGGGCCGGGGTGGCGCTGGTGCTGTCCTACGGCGCCTACGTCGCCGAGGTCTTCCGCTCCGGGATCGAGTCGATCCATCCCTCCCAGCTCTCCAGCGCCGACGCGCTGGGCCTCTCGCGGGCGCAGGCCATGCGGTTCGTGGTGGTGCCCCAAGCCGTGCGCCGGGTTGCCCCGCCGCTGCTCAACGACTTCGTCTCGCTGCAGAAGGACACCGCCCTGGTCTCGGTGGTCGCCGTCTTTGACGCGGTCTTCGCGGCTCGTGACTACACGGCGTTCAACTTCAACTTCACGCCCTACGTCGTGGTCGCGCTGTTCTTCATCGCCCTGACCATCCCGCTGGCCCGGGCCACCGACTGGCTGGGCCGCCAGGCCCTCGAGCGGGAGCGGGCGGGGGCCCGATGACCCCGCTGGTGCAGGTCGAGGGCTTGCGCAAGAGCTACGGCGACCGCGTGGTGCTCGACGACGTCGACCTCTGCGTCGACAAGCACGACGTGATCTGCCTGATCGGGTCCTCGGGCTCGGGCAAGTCCACGCTGCTGCGCTGTCTCAACCTGCTCGAGGAGATCGACGACGGGGTGATCCGCTTCGACGGCCGCGAGATCTCCGACCCCCGCGTCGAGCCTCGGGAGGTCCGCAAGCGGGTGGGCATGGTCTTCCAAGCCTACAACCTGTTCCCGCACCTGAGCGTGCTCGAGAACTGCACCCTCTCCCCGCGCCGGGTGCACGGGGTGCCCCGCGCCGAGGCCGAGCAGCGGGCCCGCGAGCTGCTGGAGCGCTTCGGCCTGGCCGAGCACGAGACCCAGCACCCCGACCGGCTCTCGGGCGGGCAGCAGCAGCGGGTCGCGCTGGTCCGGGCGCTGTGCACGCAGCCCGAGCTGCTCCTGCTCGACGAGATCACCGCCGCCCTGGACCCCGAGCTGGTCGGCGACGTGCTGGCCAGCGTCCGCGACCTGGCTGCGGCCGGCACCACGATGCTGCTGGCCACCCACGAGATGGCCTTCGCCCGCGACGTCGCCACCCGCGTCTGCTTCCTCGACCAGGGTCGGATCCTCGAGCAGGGCCCGCCCGAGCAGGTGCTGGCCGAGCCCCGCGAGGAGCGCACCCGGCAGTTCCTGCGCCGGGTGCTGCCGGGCTAGAGGCGAACATCCGTGGGCTGCCGGTCGTCCACACCCGACTCCACCGTGACAGTGCTTCTGTCATGATCAGCCGCATGAGCATCGAGCTGGGTCGGGGAACGGGTCCGCTGAAGGGCGTCAAGGTCGTCGAGATCGCGGGGATCGGGCCCGGACCGCACGCCTGCATGATCCTGGCCGACCTGGGCGCCGACGTGATCCGCATCGACCGCCCGGGCGGACAGGTGCTGGCCGGGGGCGCGACCATGCTGCTCAACCGTGGCCGGCCCAGCGTGGCGCTCGACCTCAAGAACCCGGCCGCGGTGCAGGTCGTGCTCGACCTGGTCGCAGCCGCCGACGTGGTGGTGGAGGGCATGCGCCCAGGGGTCACCGAGCGGCTCGGGCTCGGCCCCGAGGACTGCTCGGCGGTCAACGAGAGGATCGTCTACGGCCGGATGACCGGGTGGGGCCAGGACGGTCCGCTGGCCCAGGCCGCCGGCCACGACATGAACTACATCGCCATCACCGGTGCCCTGTTCGGCTGCGGTCAGGACCCGGCGCGGCCGCACTTCCCCACCAACCTGGTCGGCGACTTCGGGGGCGGCTCGACCTACCTCGTGATCGGCATCCTGGCCGCCCTGCTGGAGGCCAGGATCTCGGGCCGGGGTCAGGTCGTGGACGCGGCGATCGTCGACGGCACCGCCCACCTCAACGCCATGACGACGGCGTTCGCGGCCGAGGACGGGTACGTCGAGCAGCGTGGCGCCCACCTGCTCGACGGTGGGGTGCCGTTCTACGACGTCTACGAGACCTCCGACGCCAAGCACGTCTCGGTCGGTGCCCTCGAGCCGCAGTTCTTCGACCTCCTGCTCACCCTGCTGGGCATCCAGGACACCTGCCCGGGCCAGGCGGAGGTCGAGCGCTACGACGAGATGCGCGAGGTCCTGACCGCGACCTTCCGGTCCAGGACGCAGGCCGAGTGGATCGACGTCTTCGAGGGCACGGACGCCTGCGTGGCCGGGATCATCCCGATGAGCGAGGCCTTCGAGCACCCGCACCTGGTCGTGCGCGGCACCTTCGTGGAGCGTGACGCGATGGTGCAACCGGCGCCCGCGCCCCGCTTCTCGCGGACCGTGTCGACGTTGACCACGCCGCCCGCGGCCGCGCCCGGCCAGCACACCCGCGACGCCCTGGCCGCCTGGGGCATCGGCGGCGTCGAGGCCCTGATCGCGAGCGGTGCGGCCCGGCAGGCATAGTTCCCCCTGTGCGACCCTTCCTCTTCCTCGGCATCAGAGCCGAGGACGACGCCGCGGACGATGAGCACGAGGCGTTCTGCCGTTACGCCGGCCTCGCCGCGAGCGACGTACGACGGGTGCGCCTGGAGCGCGACGAGCTGGGGCCGGTCGATCTGGAGGAGCTCTCGGGGATCGTGCTGGGCGGCGGACCGTTCAACGTCAGCGACGCTCCCGAGACCAAGTCGGGCGCCCAGGTCCGCACCGAGGCCCGGCTGCGCGACCTGACCGCCCAGGTGGTGGCGGCCGACTTCCCGTTCCTCGGCGCCTGCTACGGCATCGGCACGCTCGGCACCCGGGCCGGCGGCGTGGTCGACCGGCAGCACGCGGAGCCGATCGGTGCGGTCACCATCACCCTGACCGCAGGCGGGCTCGCGGACCCGCTCTTCGGTGACCTGCCGCCGACCTTCGACGCGTTCCTGGGTCATCAGGAGGCGGTGTCCCGGCTGCCCGCCGGCGCGGTGCTGCTGGCCTCCTCGGCCACCTGTCCGGTGCAGGCGTTCCGGCTCGGCACCCGGGTCTACGCCACCCAGTTCCATCCCGAGCTCGACGCCGACGGGATCTGCAAGCGGATCGAGATCTACCGCGACCACGGCTACTACGCCCCGCACGAGGGGGCCGAGCTGCTCCGCCGGGCCCGCGCCGCGGTGGTCACCGAGCCGACCCGGCTGCTGAGGAGGTTCGTGGAGCTCTTCGCCCGGTAGCAGACCCGACCGGGTCCTGCGGACGCTCAGCCCCGGTCGCCCGGGGCGACCAGGCCATGATCGAAGGCGAAGACCACGGCGGCGGCCCGGTCGCGAAGCACGAGCTTGGCGAAGACGTGGCCGACATGGGTCTTCACCGTGCCCTCGCCGAGGACCAGCTCGTCGGCGATCTCGGTGTTGGTGAGCCCCGAGCCGATCAGCACCAGCACCTGCCGCTCGCGAGGTGTGAGCACGTCGAGCGCGGCCGCGGGTGCCGTCCGGGATACGGAGCGGTAGGCGGCCAGCACCCGTCGGGTCACGGCGGGATCGAGCCAGGAGTCGCCCGCGGCGACGGCCCGGACCGCGCGCTGCAGATCCTCGGCCGGCACGCCTTTGAGCAGGAACCCGTCGGCGCCGGCCCGCCGCGCGCCGGCCAGCACCTCCTCGTCCTCGAACGTCGTCAGCACCAGCACCGGCGGCGGGTCGTCGAGGGCGGCCAGGCGCCGGGTGGCCTCGACCCCGTCGACACCGGGCATCCGCACGTCCATCACCACCACGTCGGGGGCCAGGGCGCGCACGGCGTCCACGACGCCCGCCCCGTCACCCAGCTCGCCCACGACCTCGAACCCGTACGACGCCCGCAGGATGCCCCTGAGCCCGGCCCGGATCAGCTCCTGGTCGTCGACCAGCAGCACCCGCACCGCGGGCCTGGGTGGCGGGTTGCTCACGACGGCAGCACCGCCTCGACCCGCCAGCCGTCTCCGCGTGGACCGGCGCTCAGCTCACCGCCGAGGGCCTCCGCGCGTTGCCGCATGCCGGACAGTCCGGCTCCCTCCTTCGCCGTCGCGGTCGGGGCCCCGGCGCTGTCAACGACGACCCGGGTGGCGCTCGTAGCCAGCTCGAGCCGGGCGGTGACGGGCGAGCCGGGAGCGTGCCGGGCCACGTTCGTCAGCGCCTCCTGCACGATCCGGTAGACGGTCAGGCCCTCGGTCGCGCTCAGCCCGGTCAGGTCGCCCTGGACCTGCCAGTCCACCTCGGTGCCGGCCCGCCGGAACGACGTGACCAGGTCCTCGAGCTCGCCGGCCCCGGGCAGCGGGGTCCGCCCGGCCGGGTCCCGCATCAGTCCGACGACCGCCCGCACCTCGGCCAGTGACTGCTGCGCCAGCCGTTCGGCCTCGGCCAGGGATGCCTCCGCCTGGACCGGGTCCTCGGCCAGGGCCAGCCGGGCACTGGTGACGTGCAGCAGCGAGACGGTCAGCGCGTGCCCGATCACGTCGTGCAGCTCGTGCGCGATCCGCTGACGCTCCTCGGTCCGGGCCCGGTCGGCGAGCCCTGCCTGCGCCTCGCGCAGCTGCTCAACCAGCTCGCGCTGCCGACGCACGATTGCGCCGCCGCCGCCCGAGATCACGGTGCCGGCGATCCAGGCGTTCCACCCGGACTCGGTGCTGACCGCGAGCGCCTCGACCACGAACATGCCCGTGGCCACGACCACCAGGGCGACCGCCCGTCGGCGTGGCAGCAGGAACCCGGCCCAGCCGGCCACCAGGCAGACCCCGAACCAGCCCACGTTGCCGGGCACCCCGGCGCAGACCACCGTGAACAGGCCCACGAGCAGCAGTAGGGCGACCAGCAGGGGCCAGCCCTGGAGGGGCCGTGCGGCCATCCCGACACAGCCCAGGACGACGCCGGCCACGGCCAGGACCGCCGGCACGGAAGGGCTCGAGCTGCCAGTCTGGGTGGCACCAATCACACCAAACAGCGCGACCGCGGCCGGGGCCACGAACCGCGCCTGCTCTTCCATGCGACCCAGGGTAGGGGCCGCAGGCCCGATCACAGGCCCGAGCACAGGCCCGATCACAGGGCCGTGCGCCGGGCCGCCAGCGCGGCGGCGATCAGGGCCAGCACCGTGACGGCAAGCAACGGCCCGGTCCCAACACCGAGGCCGAGCCAGGGCTCACGGACCGCGTCGGTGGCCAGCTTGAGCGGCAGCACGTCGGAGATGGTGCGCAGCGTCGGACTCATCACTGCGGGCGGCGGCCCACCCACGCCGAGCAGGAACGACGGGAAGAACAGCACCAGTCCGATGGCCTGCGCCGCCCTGGCCGAGGGCAGCACGGTCCCCAGCAGCACCCCGAGGCTTACGAAGGCGACCGCGGCGACCAGCACGCCCAGGCCCACTCGCAACGGGTCCTCGAGCGGGGGCACGCCGTATACGGGGGCGGCGACGGCGAGCAGAACTGCCCCGCCGAGCGCGACCGCGACCAGCCCGAGCACCAGCTCGGCCAGCGCGAACGACCAGCGCGGGAAGCCGGAGGCGGCGAAGCGGCGCAGCACGCCCCGCTCCCGGTAGGAGGCGATGTGCACGGGCAGCATGATCAGACCGGTTGCGCCGATCACGACGGAGAAGTACGACGCGACGTACCACTGCGTCGGGTTGACCGGGAACGCCTCGTCGGCCTCGGTGCCGAACGAGCCCCCGATGATAAGCATCGACACGACCGGGAACACGAGGACGAAGGTCAGCGCGAACGGGTCGCGCCGCAGCAGCCGCAGCTCGGCGGCCACCAGCCGGCGGGTGGCCGACGGGTGCCGGCGTTGGGAGGCGGGGTTCTCGTGGGTAGTGGTCATCACGCCACCTCCTGGGTGGTCGAGGGTGCAGGGGAGCCGGTGGGGGAGTCGGGCGGGGAGTCGAGCAGGGCCAGCAGGGCCGTCTCCAGATCGGGTACGTCGGCCCGCAGGTCCTCGGGAACCCAGCCGCGCCGCACGAGCCAGGCGCCGGTGTGGGCGATCACGCTGCGGCGGCCGATCACGGTGACCTGGTCGGCGTGCCGCTGCACCGACTGCACACCGGGCAGCGCCCGCAGCGCGGCCAGGTCGTCGTCAGGTCGTCCTGGCGGCAGGCTGAAGCCGACCGTGGCCCAGCCGCCGTGCCGAGCCACGAGCTCGGCGGGAGTGCCGGAATCGAGGACCCGGCCGGCCCGCATCGCGACGACCCGGTCGCAGAGCACCTCGGCCTCCTCGAGCTCGTGGGTGACGAGCAGGATCGTGGTGCCAGCCTCGCGCAGCTGGGTGACCGACGCCCAGACCTCGCGGCGGGCCGCCGGGTCGAGGCCCTGTGTCAGCTCGTCGAGGATGACGAGCTGCGGCCGGTTCAGCAGCGCCAACACCAGGAACAGGCGCTGGCGCTCGCCGCCGCTCATGGTGCCGAAGGCCAGCCGTCGTCGGTGCCCCAGGCCGAAGCGCTCGAGCAGCACGTCGCCGTCACCGGCGTCGGGTCCGGCGAACAGGCGCAGCGCCTCACCGACCCGCAACCGGTCGGGCAGGCCCGAGTCCTGCAACTGGCTGCCGATCATCGGTCGCAGCCGATCGGCTTGGGCGGCCGGATCGAGGCCGAAGACGCGGACGGTGCCCCCGTTGGGGCGCCGCAGCCCCTGGAGGCACTCGACGGTCGTGGTCTTACCGGCCCCGTTGGCACCGATCAGGCCGACCACCTCACCGGGTGCGATCGAGAGGTCAATCGCGTCCACCACCGTCCGGCCGGCGTACGTCTTGGTCAGGCCACGGACGCGGACGACGTCCGTGCTGCCCGCGAGGGAGAGGTTCATGTCCCCAACTCTGCGCCGCACGACGGATGCGCACATCGGCCCGGGGGCGGAACCTGGTCTCCTCCCCCGGGCGGAGGACGAGGATGACCCGGTGATGGCACGTCAGGAAGCACCCCGACCCGGACATGACGTGTCGTGAGCATCCCGAGCAGCGCTTCCAAGCCGCCTTCGACACGTGCGCGACGCGGGTGTTGGCCTCTGCCCTGAGGCACACCGATCCGGAGTCGGCGCAGGACGTCGTGGCCGACGTGTTCCTGGTGCCTGGCGCCACGCCGACTCCCACGCCCACTCCCCGAGAGGTCCGAGCAAGACCACCGACATCCTCACGCGGCTCCAGCAGCTCGCCCCGGACCCGGTCGACCTCGACAACCGCTGGCCCGCCGACGCCCGAGCCGAGCTGGCCCGACAGATCGTCGCCGACGAGGTGGGCGCCCGGGCACGACGGCGCCACCGGACGCGTCCGTCCCGCCCGCGCGAACGACGGGTCGCGGCGTACCTTGTGGTCGCGGCACTCGCCGCCGCCGTCACCGTGCCCGCCCTGCTGC
>JAJAYJ010000081.1 GCA_026786275.1 Nocardioides sp.
AGGATGTTCTTGCCGCCCTGGACTGCGCTGACGACGACATCGACTCCTTGGGTGCCACGTACCAGGCTGGCTTCGTCGGACAGATCGCCCTCCGCCACCTGGGCCCCGGCGGCCACGAGCGCGTCCACGGTCGGCTTCCTCGCCGCGTCCGCGAGCGCTTCGGGTCGCACCAGCAACCGGGCGTCAACACCTTGCCGGACGGCGGCCTAGGTCGTGAGGTGGTGCGCGATACGGCTACCCAGCATCCCGGTAGCCCCAGCAATCAGAACAGTGGTCATGGTCTTCTCCTCGGTTAGGGCGATCTGCAGCGCCCTCATGTGTACTGAACTGTTTCGTACAGTTCATCGCACGACGGACGTCTTCACGGCGGTGGGTTGCCCAACGCTGACCGGCCCGTGGGCCGTCGGCCTCAGGCAGCGTGTTCCGAAGCCGGATCACACCGGGGTAGCTGTACCGCGAGGTCGACGACGGCTGAGAGGTCGAGGTCCCCTCATCGCCGCTGGCCTCACGCGCCTGGCCGCCGACGGATCGTCTCCCCCACCCCGACGCTCGCTGCGCCGATCTGGCTGCGGTAAAGCGGTCCAGCGACTAATGCGGGTGCGGCCTGACTGCGGGCACGTTGCTCCGCCACACCGACACGCGTCAGCGAGGGCTATCGCCGTCGCTCAGAGCGTGCGTCTCACGCGATGTCTACGGTCGGGTGACCGACCGCTCGGACGCCTCGTGGGTGGTGGCACGGCGCGCGCGCACCTCAGGGGCCAGGACGAGCAGCCCCAGCAGGGGCAGGACGGCGAGCACTGCGAGGCTGAGCGGAATGCTGATCGCCTCGCCGAGTCCGCCGACCACCGCGGAACCAATGGAGCCGCCCGCCAGGAAGAGCAGCGTCGCGATGCCCAGCGCAACCCCGCGGACCTCCGACTCGACCGCCTGGCCGACCGAGGCCACCAGGGCGGGCTGGCCCAGCCCGAAGGCCACGGTGCACCCGGCGACGGAGAGCACCAGCAGCGCGGGCGAGACCAGGCCGGTGCCGAGCGCGGCCACCGCCAGCGCGAGAGCGGCGGTCAGGGCGGCGACGGCCAGGGTCCGGGCCGGGCCGAACCGGGCCAGGAACTGCCCGGCGGTGCGCGGCATCAGGATCGCCAGCACCGCGCTGGGCAGCAGGAGCACGCCGACCTGCCAGGGCTCCCACCCGTCGCGGACCAGCACCGCGGGCACGGCCACCAGCTGGGCGAACCAGGCTGCCGGCACGGCCGCCGCCGCCACGGCGCTGCGGACCACCGTGGGGTTTGCGACCACGGCGAGCGGCAGGAACCCGTGGGGGCGCCGGCGCACCCGCAGGGTGACGGCCGGCGTACCCAGGACCATCAGCACCACGCCGACCGCCGCGACGGCAATACCGGTCGAGGGTGACTGCACGAGCAGCACGAGACCACCCGCGGTGCCCGCCACCAGCACCGCGCCGAGGATGTCCAGGCGGGCGCCCGACCCGCCGCCACCGAGCGCGCGCCACAGGAACGGGATGACGAGCACCCCCAGGATCGGCAGCGCCATCACCACCCGCCAGCCGAAGGCGTGCTCGACCAGGCCGCCCGCGAGCGGGCCGAGGCAGCTGACCGCCGCGGCCATGCCGGCCAGGCGACCAAGCGCCAGGCCGCGGACGTCGCCATCGTAGCGAGCACTGAGGATGGCCACGCCCAGGGTGGGCACGGCGGCCGCACCGGCTCCCTGCAGCAACCGGGCCACCAGCAGCACGCCGAACGACGGCGCCAGCGCAGCCAGCAGCGCACCGCCGGTCATCAGCGTGATCCCGAACAGCAGCGGCAACCGGGTGCCGACCAGGTCGGAGACCCGGCCGTAGACGGCGGTGGTCACGGCGAGCATCAGGACGTACAGGCTGATCGTCCAGGCTGCGGACCCGACCGAGACGCCGAGGTCCTCGCCGATCAGGGGCAGCACCAGGGCAGCTGACGAGGACCCCATGCCGGCGAGCCCGAAGAGCAGCCCGAGCAGCAGAGAGATGCGGCGTGAGTCGTCCGGGGAGTCCGCGCGCACGTCGTTGCTGGCCACGTCCAGAGCCAACCACGACCCCGCGACAGGCATTCCCCCGAAGCCGGACCCGGCATAGGTTCGGGCCATGGTGAACGAGACCCTGGTCCAGCAAGCCCGTCAGCACGCCCTCGGCGACCTGCCCCGACGTACGGCACGCCGGGTGCCGGACAAGGTGGCCCTCGTCGACGGCGACACCGTCCTGACCTTCGCCGAGCTCGACGCCGCGGTCGACCGGGCCGCCGCCTCGATCGCCGCCACCGGGCTGGTCCGGGGCGACCGGTTGGCCCTGATGAGCCACAACTGCTGGCAGTTCGTGGTGCTCGACTTCGCGACCGCCCGGATCGGCGTGGTACTGGTGCCGATCAACTTCATGCTCGGCGGCGACGAGGTCGCGTTCGTCCTGGACCACAGCGAGGCCACGGCCTTCGTGGTCGAGGACGCACTGGTGCCGGTGGCCGACCGGGCGCTGGCGGCCGCGTCGGGCTCGCTAGACGTACGCCGGGTGCTGCTGCTGGGGGGCGGCTCGCCGAGCACCGGTTGGCAGGACGCGCAGGAGTGGTTCGACCACGAGGGCACCCCGCCCGAGGTCGCGGTAGCAGACGACGACCCGGTCCGGATGATGTTCACCTCCGGCACCGAGTCGCGGCCCAAGGGCGCCCTGCTCTCGAGCCGGGCGCTGCTGTGGCAGTACGTCTCCTGCGCCGTCGACGGCAGCATGAGCGCCGACGACGTCGAGCTGCACACGCTGCCGCTCTACCACTGCGCCCAGCTCGACTGCTTCCTCGGCGTCGACGTCTACCTCGGCGCGACCAGCGTCATCCTGCCCGGGCCGGACCCCACCGCGATCCTGGCCGCGATCGCCCAGCACGGGATCACCAAGTTCTTCGCGCCGCCCACCGTGTGGATCGCGCTGCTGCGCCACCCCGGCTTCGACGACGCCGACCTGTCGACGTTGCGCAAGGGCTACTACGGGGCGTCCCCGATGCCGGCCGAGGTGCTCAAGGAGCTGCAACAGCGGTTGCCCGACGTCGACCTCTGGAACTTCTACGGCCAGACCGAGATGTCGCCCCTGGCCACCATCCTGGGTCCTTCCGAGCAGCTCTCCCACGCCGGCTCGGCCGGGCGGGCCGCGCTCAACGTGGAGACCCGGATCGTGGACGACGCCGACCAGCCGGTGGCCGCCGGCGAGGTGGGCGAGATCGTGCACCGCTCGCCGCACGCGACGCTGGGCTACCACCACGACGAGGCCAAGACGGCCGAGTCCTTCCGGGGCGGGTGGTTCCACTCCGGTGACCTGGGCTACCTGGACGAGACCGGTCACCTCTACGTCGTGGACCGCAAGAAGGACATGATCAAGTCCGGCGGTGAGAACGTCGCGAGCCGTGAGGTCGAGGAGGCGATCTACCTGCTCGAGGGCGTCGCCGAGGTGGCCGTCTTCGGCGTCAGCCACCCCCGCTGGGTCGAGGCCGTGGCGGCTGCCGTCGTACCCAAGGCCGGGGTCACCCTGACCCCGCAGGACGTGATCGCGCACGCCCGGTCCGTGCTCGCCGGCTACAAGGCGCCCAAGCACGTCGTCGTGCTCGACTCCCTGCCCAAGAACCCAAGCGGCAAGATTGTCAAGCGCACCCTGCGCGACACGCACGCCGACCTGGCCAGCGAGTAGGCCGCAGAGCCGGCCCCGGCCGGTCTCGAGGCTCAGGCCGAGCGGCCTTCGCACCTCGACCAACGACCGCGGGTTGGTGCGAGCGGTGGGCCACACCGCTGGCCGAGGCGCGAGCGCACGGCCCCACCGTCGGCCGAGGCGCGAGCACACGGCCCCACCCCCGGTTGAGGTGCGAGCACGCGGCCCCACCGCTGGTTGAGGTGCGAGCGCAGCGAGCCTCGAAACCGGCGCTCAGTCCACGATGTCGCCGGCCGCCGCGCGCAGGGCGTCGAGCAGGGCGGTGAGGTCGGCGACGCCAGCCGCGGGCAGGCCGGGCGTGGCGAAGAACTGGTTGAGGCCGCCGGTCGCGCGCTCGACCACGTCGCGACCCGGGTCGGTCAACGAGGCGAGCACGACGCGCCGGTCCTCGGCGCCGCGAGCGCGGCGTACGAAGCCCTGCTTCTCGAGCCGGTCGACCGCGCTCGTGACGCTGGTGGGGTGGACCTGCAGCAGCGAGCCCAGCCGGGTCATCGGGAGTGCACCGGCGCGGGAGAAGGACAGCAGGCGCAGCACCTCGTAGCGCGCGAAGCTGAGCTCCAGGGGCCGCAGTACCTCGTCGATGCGCTGCTGCAAGAGCTGGTGCACCCGGACCAGGCTGGTCACCATCGCCATCCCGTCCGCGGCCTCCGACCAGCCGTGCGCCACCCACTGCCGGTGCGCCTCACGGATCGGGTCGCGGTCGGGCACGGTGGCCAGCATAGGGAATCGCTACCCGGCAGTAGGGGTTTCGTGCGGAGAAGACGGGGCTTAGAATTGCATACTTGGACGTCCAACCTTTACTTCGAGGAACCCGCATGCCCGAGCTCCACGTACCCACCCACCCGGTCCGCCTCGTCACCGCGTCCAGCCTCTTCGACGGCCACGACGCGTCGATCAACATCATGCGGCGGATCTTCCAGAGCCAGGGCTGCGAGGTGATCCACCTGGGTCACAACCGCTCCGTGCAGGACGTGGTGGACGCCGCGCTGGAGGAGGACGTCCAGGGCGTGGCCGTGTCGTCCTACCAGGGCGGCCACATCGAATACTTCGAGTACCTCGTCGAGTCGCTGCGGGCCCAGGGCGCAGACCACATCAAGGTCGTCGGCGGCGGCGGCGGCGTGATCGTGGGCGACGAGATCCAGCGGCTGCGCAGCTCCGGCGTCACCATCTTCTCGCCCGAGGACGGGCAGCGGATGGGCCTGGTCGGGATGATCAACTCCGTCGTCGCCGACTGCGACTTCGACCTGTGGTCGGGCAAGCAGGTCGGCGCCGAGCAGGTCCTGAGTGGTGACCGGTTCGCGATCGCCCGCGCGATCACCGGCGCCGAGGCGGGCGCGCTGACGGCCGAGATGCGCCAAGCCCTGCGCGACGCGGGAGCCGCTCACCCGGTGCCGGTCCTCGGCATCACCGGCACCGGCGGGTCCGGAAAGTCCTCGCTGACCGACGAGTTGGTGCGCCGCATCCGCGTCGACCAGCAGGACAAGCTGCGGATCGCCGTGCTCGCCGTCGACCCGACCCGACGCAAGGGGGGCGGCGCGCTGCTCGGCGACCGGATCCGGATGAACTCCCTGGACGGTGACCGGGTCTTCTTCCGCAGCCTCGCCACCCGCGGCGCCCACGAGCTGCCCGACCACCTCGGCGACGTCATCGACGTGCTCAAGGCCGCCGGTTTCGACCTGGTGATCGTCGAGACCCCCGGGATCGGGCAGGGCGACGCGGCCATCGTGCCGTTCGTGGACACCTCGATGTACGTGATGACGCCGGAGTTCGGGGCCGCTTCCCAGCTCGAGAAGATCGACATGCTCGACTTCGCCGACGTCGTGGCGATCAACAAATTCGAGCGCCGCGGCGCCGCGGACGCACTGCGTGACGTGGGCCGTCAGCTAGTGCGCAACCGGGAGGCCTTCGGCCAGCAGCCCGCCGACATGCCGGTCTACGGCACGTCGGCCGCGACCTTCAACGACGACGGGGTGACGGCGCTCTACCAGCACCTGCGAGGCCTGCTGGCCGACCAGGGCCTGCGCATCGACGAGGGCACGCTCGCCGAGGTCGCGACGAAGTCGTCGTCGGGGATCCGCCAAGTCGTGCCGCCCGAGCGGGTCCGCTACCTGGCCGAGATCACCGAGACGGTCCGCGGCTACCACGCTCGCACCGAGCAGCTCGCCGCCCAGGCCCGGCTGGTGCAGCGGGTCGAGGCGGTCACCGAGGCGCTCGGCGACGGTGACCTGGGTGACGTGCCGGCGCTGCTCGAGAAGTCCCGCAAGGCCCTCGACCCCGACCTCGCCGACCAGCTCGCGGCCTGGCCCGCCGTGGTCGCGTCGTACTCGGGTGACGAGCAGGTGGTCAGGGTCCGCGACAAGGAGATCGTCACGCAGCTGACCCGCGAGTCGCTGAGCGGCAACAAGATCCCCCGCGTCGCGCTGCCGTCGTACGACGACCACGGCCAGCTGGTGCGGTTCTGGCGGGCCGAGAACCTGCCCGGGCTCTTCCCGTTCACCGCCGGCGTCTTCAAGTTCAAGCGCGACGGGGAGGACCCGGCCCGAATGTTCGCCGGCGAGGGCGACCCGGCCCGCACCAACCGCCGCTTCAAGATCCTCTCGGCCGACAACACCGCGAAGCGGCTCTCGACGGCCTTCGACTCGGTCACGCTCTACGGCCGCGACCCCGACGAGCGTCCCGACATCTACGGCAAGGTCGGCACCTCCGGGGTCTCGGTGGCCACCCTCGACGACATGAAGACCCTCTACAGCGGCTTCGACCTCGTCTCCCCCACCACCTCGGTCAGCATGACCATCAACGGCCCCGCGCCGACGGTGCTGGCGTTCTTCCTCAACACCGTCATCGACCAGCAGGTCGACGCCTTCCGCGAGGCCGAGGGCCGCGAACCCGGAGACGAGGAGCGCGCCCTGCTGGCGGCGGGGGCCGTAGGCAGCGTCCGGGGCACCGTGCAGGCCGACATCCTCAAGGAGGACCAGGGCCAGAACACCTGCCTGTTCTCCACCGAGTTCAGCCTGCGCTGCATGGCCGACATCCAGGAGTGGTTCATCGAGAACCAGGTCCAGAACTTCTACTCCGTGTCGATCTCGGGCTACCACATCGCCGAGGCCGGCGCGAACCCGATCAGCCAGCTCGCGTTCACGCTGGCCAACGGCTTCACCTACGTCGAGGCCTATCTCGCACGCGGCATGGACATCGACGACTTCGCGCCCAACCTGTCGTTCTTCTTCTCCAACGGGATGGACCCGGAGTACTCCGTGATCGGGCGGGTGGCCCGCCGGATCTGGGCGGTCGCCATGAAGGAGAAGTATGGTGCCGCCGAGCGCTCCCAGAAGCTGAAGTACCACGTGCAGACCTCCGGTCGGTCCCTGCACGCGCAGGAGATGGACTTCAACGACATCCGCACCACGCTGCAGGCCCTGATCGCGATCTACGACAACGCCAACTCCCTGCACACCAACGCTTACGACGAGGCCGTGACGACCCCCGGTGAGGAGTCCGTGCGCCGGGCCCTGGCGATCCAGCTGATCATCAACCGGGAGTGGGGCATGGCCATGAACGAGAACCCGCTCCAGGGCTCGTTCGTGATCGACGAGCTGACCGACCTGGTCGAGACCGCGGTGCTCGAGGAGTTCGACCGGATCAACGAGCGCGGTGGCGTGCTGGGGGCCATGGAGACCGGCTACCAGCGCGGCCGGATCCAGGACGAGTCGATGCTCTACGAGCACCGTAAGCACGACGGCTCGCTGCCGATCGTGGGCGTGAACACCTTCCGCCGACCCGACGCCGACGGCGGCACCCCTGCCCACGTCGAGCTGGCCCGCGCGACCCCGGAGGAGAAGGAGTCGCAGCTCAGCAGCGTGCACGACTTCCAACGGGCGCACACCGAGGAGGCGGCCGCCGCGCTCGCCCGGCTCAAGGAGGCGGCGACCAACGGCGAGAACGTCTTCGCGGTCCTGATGCACGCTGCCCGGGTCTGCACGCTGGGACAGGTGACCGAGGCATTCTTCGAGGTCGGCGGACAGTACCGCCGCAACGTGTAGGTTGCCGGGTCTCGAGGCTCAGGCGTGGGACGCCTTCGCACCACGACCACCGTCCGGCCGCCCGGTGGTTGAGGTGCGAGCGTGCGAGCACGCCCGGCGGTTGAGGTGCGAGCGTGCGAGCCTCGAAACTCCCGACGGCCGGAGACCATCGTGCCCACCCGGCGTACGTCGGACCCGACCGCTAGCGTCGGGCCGGTGAACGCACTTCCCACCGTCGAGCAGGCCCTGAGCCTGCCCGCCGCCTTCGACCAGGTCGTCTCCGAGGACTTCATCGACGAGAACGGCCACATGAACATCACCGACTACTTCCGGCTGGCGACCTGGGCGCCGTGGCTGCGGATGGTGGAGCTGGGCATGGGTGAGGACTACATCGCCACGCGCGGGATGTCCTTCTTCACCACCGAGCACCAGATCCGCTACCTGGCCGAGCTGCGCCTGGGTGAGCGGTTCAGCGTGCACAGCGGGTTCGCGGGCCGCACGGCCAAGGCGCTGCACGCGGTGGGCGTGGTCGTGGACCGCGAGCACCACCGCCTCGCCTGCGTCCTCGAGGTGATGTACGTCCACGTGTCGATGGCCGAGCGTCGCTCCACGCCGATCCCGGACGACCTGGCGGCCGCGCTCGACGCCGAGATGGCCGTGCACGGGGTCGGCTGGCTGCCCGCGGCTGCCCACGGTCTCACCCTGCACCGCACCGCACCGGCCGGATCTGGGACACTGCCCGCGTGACCCAGCCCAGCTATGACGACGTGGTGAGCCTGCCCGCGTCCCTCTCCCAGTCCGTCCCCGTCGCGTTCGAGGACATCAACGGCCACCTCAACATCCGCCACTACGTCGGGATCGCCAGCGAGGGCCTCGACGACTCCTTGGTCGAGCTCGGCATCCCCCAGATGTGGCCGATCTCGGCCGGGCAGGCCGTCTTCAGCGCCGAGCACCACATGACCTATTTCGCCGAGCTGCGCACCGGCGACAAGATCTCCGTGCGGGTGCGCATGCTGGGCCGCTCCGAGCGGGCCGCCCACGTGCTGGTGTTCCTGGTCGACGAGACCCATCACCGGGTGAGCTATGCGATGGAGGAGATCTTCCTGCATGTCGACATGGAGAGCCGGGCGACCTCGCCGTGGCCCCAGGCCGTCGCGGGGGCGTTCGACGAGCGGATCACCGAGCACCAGGCCCTGCCGTGGGACGCCCCGGTGTCGGGGTCGATGTCGCTGCGGTGAGTCCCGTGCCCCCGCTCGACGACCTCGGCCACCCCTACGACGGGCCGGCCACGGCGACGCGGGTGGTCTCGCTGGTGCCCTCGATCACCGAGGCCCTAGCCAGCGTCCACCCCGACGCCCTGGTCGGCGTCACCGACTGGTGCACGCACCCCGCCGATCTCACCGACCACGGCGCGATCCGGGTCCGGGGCACCAAGAACCCCGACCTGGCGGCGATCAGGGCGCTGCGGCCCGACGTGGTGGTGGTCAACAAGGAGGAGAACCGCGCCCTCGACGTACGACGCCTGCGTGAGCGCGGCGTGCGGGTGTGGGTCACCGACATCGAGACGGTCCCGGCGGCCGTCTCGTCGCTGGCGCGTCTGCTGACCGTGCTCGGCTGGGCGGCCCCCGCGTGGCTGGGTGCCGCGCGGGAGCGCTGGTGCGGCCCCCTGCCCCCGGTCACCCGCCGCGTCGTCGTACCCGTGTGGCGCGATCCGTGGATGGTCGTCGGCTCCTCGACCTTCACCGGTGACCTGCTGCGCCGCCTGGGCTGGGAGAACGTCTACGACCAGCACCCGGAGCGCTACCCGGCCATCGACCTGGCCGACCTCGACGCCGCGGGGGCCGACGCGGTGCTGCTGCCCGACGAGCCTTACGTCTTCACCGCGACGGACGGACCAGAGGCCTTCACGACCACCCGCACCGAGCTGGTGAGCGGCCGGCTGCTGACCTGGTACGGCCCGTCCCTGCTCGAGCTGCCCGAGCCCACCACCTGACCCCACCCCCGTCGACTCGGCTCCTGTGCACGCCCCACCCCCGTCGACTCGGCTCCTGTGCACACCCCACCTCGTGCACAAGAGCCGACTCGACGTCAGACGAGCCGGTGAGCCGCGTGCACGAGAGCCGACTCGACGTCAGACGAGCCAGCGAGCAAGCAGCGTGCCGGTGTCCTCCAGCAGCAGGTGCAGCTCGAGGGGTACGTCGACGGGCGGGCCCGCGGTGATGCGGGCCGCCTCGCCCGCGAGCAGGCGCGGGACGACGGTGCAGTTCAGCTCGTCGACGACACCCTGGGCGAGCAGGTCACGCAACAGGTGCGGGCCGCCCTCGCAGAGCAGGTGTCGCAGGCCGAGTCCGGAGAGCCGCGTGCGCAGCGTGGCCAGGTCGACGGCCTCCCGGCCGACGACGTGCACGAACTCGGAGCCCAGCAGTGCCCGGGACTCCGCCAGGTGCTCCGCGCTCGCGCAGGTGGCGAGGTGCACCAACCCCGGCTTGGCGTAGCGCAACCTGTCGGGCACCTCGCCGCGCCGGCTGACGACCACCAGGGGCTTGTCGACCACGCGGTACCCCTCCGCGCGGGCCGTGCCCGCGCCGCCCCCGACGGCGTCGCAGACCCGACGCAGGCTGTCGAAGACCCGCTTGTCGGCTGCGTTGTTGATGCCGCCGCTGAGCCCCGAGGCGCCGCTGGCGGCCCCGTCGACGGTGGCGACCATGTTGACCCGCAGCCACGGCGTGCGCAGCGGCGCCATCAGCTCGTCGAGGTCGTCGTCGGCCAGCTCGCGACCGACCCGGTCGCCGGCCCCCACCAGCACCCTCACGCCGGCTCCCACCGGATCACCCAGTACTGCACGCCGAACGGGTCGTCGTCGTGGTGCACGTGCGCGACGTGGTCGCCGGTGAGCAGGTCACCGAGCTGGCCCCACGCATCGACCGAGGCCCAGAGCTCGCGGGCCAGCCCCGGGTCGACCGCGCGCAGCGCCTCCGGGTCCGGTCCGGTCAGCGCGGCGCCCAGGGCAGCATCGAAGCCGGCCGCGCGGGCGTCGAGGTGGCCGGGCGCCTTCTCGGTCCGGCAGGCGGAGCCGTTGCCGACCACGAGGTACGACGACCCCGCGCCGGTCGGCGAGTCGCCCAGCAGGTGGTGGCCGACCCGGGTGCCCTGCTCGTCACCGAGCACGGTGACGGGTGAGCCGTCACGGGTCAGCCAGGCCACCGCGCTCGCGCACGCGGCCCGTAGGTCGGCCACCGGGTCGGTCAGCCCGGCGTACGACGGCAGCAGCGCGAGCACGCCGGGCACCAGCACGACCCGGGTCGGGGGCGTCACTGCAGGCCCCGGATCGCGCGCGCCGGCGGCCGGCGCCCGGCGATGCTCCAGGCCATGTCGACGCACCTGCGGGTCTCGACCACCTCGTGCACCCGGTAGATCCGGGCCCCGGCCATTGCCGAGACCGCGGTGGCCGCCAGGGTGCCGACGAGACGCTCGCCGACGCCCACGTCGAGGGTCTCGCCCACGAAGTCCTTGTTGGACAGCGAGACCAGCACGGGCCAGCCGGTGTCGACCATCTCGGCGAGCCGGCGGGTCAGCTCGAGGGAGTGGAACGTGTTCTTGCCGAAGTCGTGGGCGGGGTCGATCACGATCGACTCCCGGGCCACGCCGGCCGCCAGCGCGCGTTCGGCGTAGGCCACCGTGTCGTGGATCGCGGCGGCCACCACGTCGTCGTACTCCACGCGGTAGGGGCGGGTGCGGGGGGTCGCGCCGCCGGTGTGGGTGCAGATGATCGCGGCGCCGAACTCGGCGGCCACGTCGACCAGCCCGGGGTCGGCCCCGCCCCACGCGTCGTTGAGCACGTCGGCGCCGGCCTCACAGACCGCCCGCCCGACGGAGGCCCGCCAGGTGTCGACGGAGATCACCAGGGAGGGGTGGGTCGCCCGGACGCGGGCCACGAGATCGACGACCCGGTGCTTCTCCTCGTCCTCGTCGATGAAGACGCCGGGCGCCGCCTTGACCCCACCGATGTCGACGATCTCGGCGCCCTGCTCGACCACCTGCGCCACCCGGTCGAAGGCCTTGTCCTCCGCCCAGGTCGCACCCTGGTCGTAGAACGAGTCGGGCGTGCGGTTCACGATCGCCATCATCAGCGTGGTGTCGTCCTCGAAGCTCTGGCGGCCCAGCTGCAGCGTCATGCCACCGACCTCGCGGGCGGCCGCTCGCTCACGGGTACGGCGCGGTCCACGCCGGCGATCCGGCCCTCGGCGGGCTGGTACTGCCGCAGCCGGACCGGGTCCGCGACCGGGGCGCCGGCCCGGCTGCGCATCGCGGCCAGGATCTGGGTGGCCATCGCACCCAGGTCCAGCAGCGCCTGGTGCCGGTGGGCCCGGCGGCCCAGGTCGACCTGGGCGATCGCCTGCACCCCCAGGGTGGCCGCGGTGTCGACCAGCGAGGCCAGCTCGACGGCGTACCCGCTCGGGACCGATAGGGTCTCGAAGAGTGAGCGCCGGATCGCCCACTCCCCCGCCAGCGGCTGCACCAGCCCGGCGAGCTCGCGGTGGGCCAGCGCGATCCAGGGCCGGGCGACGAGCTCGGTCACCCGGCCGCCGTCGTACGTCGTCGCGGAGCCGTCCTCGCCGACGCCCGGGCGTTCGTAGAAGCCCTTGACCAGCGCCACCTCCGGGCGGGTCAGCAACGGTCCGAGCAACCCGGGCACGAAGTGGGTGTCCCAGTCCAGCAGGTCGGCGTCCATGAAGACGAGCAGGTCACCGGTGGTCACGAACAGCGACTTCCACATCGCCTCGCCCTTCCCGGGCACCGAGCCGAGGTCGGGCCGGATCTCGGCCGAGCGGTGCACCACCGCGCCGGCGTCGAGGGCCACGTCGTAGGTGGCGTCGGTGGAGTCGGAATCGATGACCACGATCTCGTCGAGCAGCGCGACGGTGTCGACCAGCGCGGTGCGGACCCGGGTCACCACGTCACCGACGGTGGCGGCCTCGTTGCGGGCGGGCACGACCAGGCTGACCCGGGTGCTGCCCTTGGCCGCCAGCAACGCTGCCAGGGTCCAGTCGTCCCAGTGGTGGGTCTGGGTCTCGAACCACGCCATGGCCCGACCCCCGAGCCGTCGGACCGGCCCCTTCACCCGCTCAGGTGAGCGGTACGCCGTCCCGGGCGGCCTGCACGAACTCGCGCACCGTCTGGGCGATGTAGGCGTGGCCCCGGAGGTCGGGAGCGAAGCCGGCGGGCTGCACCAGGTCGGCGTGCGCGGCGTCGAACAGGTCGGTGACGTTGACGAACTGCACCCCGCGCGGCACCGCGATGTCGTAGACCCAGCTCCGCATGGTGATCACCGGCGCGGGCGCCGGGGCCGAGGGCCAGAAGGGCGACAGCACGACCACCTGGGCCTGCGGCAGCCCGGTGCTCAACCGGTCGAGCACCTGGGTGAACGCGACGCTCATCTGCTCCTGGGTGGCGCTGGTGTCGGAGGCCCCGACCGCCAGGACCACGATGTCGGGCTGGGCGGACACCACCGCCTCGACGCGCTGGGTCGCGGTCAGGCCGTCGGCGCCCGGGTAGGTGTAGCCGGTGCGGGCCACGGCGTACGTCGGCAGGTACCGGCAGCCCACCTGCCGGCAGAGCACCCCCGGCCAGGTGTCGGCCGGGTCGACGTCGACGCCGCTGGTGAACGTGTCGCCGAGGACAGCCAGGCTGGGCAGCGACGGGTCGGACGCCGCGCTCGGTGTTGGTATCGGTGTCGGTGTCGGTGCGGACGACGCCGTGGTGGTCCCGGCGGCGAGCACGGCCGTCACCTGGGGCTCCGAGCGGGCCGACTCCTGGCGAGCCCGGGCGTCCGCGATGCTGGAGTGGTAGAAGAGCCCACCCCACACGGCGATGGCCACGAGGACCAGCCCCGCAGCCGTGAGCACTGAAGCGGGAGCGGTCCGGCGACCGGTCTCCGAGCCGGCCCCACGGCGCCCCCCAGGTCGCCGCCTTGACACACGTCCACGGTAAGCCCGATCGGTCCGGCACGCCAACGCGAGGCACCCCCGGATCAGACCGGTGCCGGCCTCACTCGTAGCCCAGGATCTCCTGGCGTCGCTCGCTCCAGGCCAGCGCGGAGGCGATGGCGTCCTCCAGGTCGAGCTCGGCGTGCCAGCCCAGCAGGGCACGGGCGCGGTCGACGTTGGCGAAGGCGCCGACGGCGTCACCGGGGCGTGGCGGCGCCTCGCTGAGCGGGACCGTCGCGCCGGACACGTGCTCGAAGGCGGTCACCAGCTCGCGCACGGTCACGCCCGTGCCGGTCCCGAGGTTGATCACCACGCTGGGCCCGCCGGCGGCGGCGATCACGTCGTCGAAGCGCTCCACGGCCCGCACGTGGGCCCGAGCGAGGTCCCAGACGTGGATGTAGTCACGGATCCCGGTGCCGTCACGGGTCGGGTGCTCGGTCCCGGTGATGGTGAAGCTGTCCTTCTGCCCGCGGGAGGCCATCACCAGCTGGCCGAGCACGTGGGAGGGCTCCTTGGCGTAGATGCCGGACTCCAGGTCGGGGTCGGAGCCGATCGGGTTGAAGTAGCGCAGGATGATCGCGCGCAGGTCGGTGGCCGCCGCCATGTCCTGCAGCACCTGCTCCATCATCAGCTTGGTCCGGGCGTACGGCGACGTCGGCTCGAGCGGGTCCTGCTCGGTGACCTCGAAGGAGTCCTTGGTGGCGTACAGGCTGGCCGAGCTGGAGAACAGCACCCGCGGCTTGCCCAGCCGGTGCAGCTGGTCGAACAGCTCGAGGGACTTCGCGACGTTGTCGCGGTAGTACTCGTAGGGCAGCTGCACCGACTCCGGCACCACGATCCGAGCCGCCATGTGGATGGTGGCGTCGAGGTCGGG
>JAJAYJ010000082.1 GCA_026786275.1 Nocardioides sp.
CCCTCGGGAGCGTCGAGGTGGGAGGAGAAGAGCTGGTGCGGCATCACCAGGCGGACGTGTCGTTCCTTCACCTGGAGAACCTACCCATACTGCGTTCATGGCTACTGCGCACGAACGCCTCCTGCACGGCTGGACCCGGGGTGAGCACACCGACCTTGTCGCCGGCACCGCGACCACGCACCCGACGTACCGCAGGGGCTCGGGACCGGGCGTGGTGGTGATCCACGAGATCCCCGGCATCACCCCGCAGGTCGTCGGCTTCGCCGACGAGGTGGTCGCGGCCGGCTTCACGGTCGTGCTGCCGCACCTCTTCGGCCGGCCCGGGGAACCCCTGGGCCCCCGGTCGGTGACGCGGGCCCTGACGCAGGTCTGCGTCAGCCGAGAGTTCACGACGCTGGCCACCGGCCGGACCACCCCGGTCGCGGGCTGGTTGCGCAGCCTGGCCCGGGAGCTGCACGACGAGCTTGGAGGCCCCGGCGTCGGAGCCCTGGGCATGTGCTTCACCGGCGGGTTCGCGCTCGCGATGATGGTCGACGACGCGGTCACCGCGCCGGTGCTCTGCCAGCCCTCGGCCCCCTTCCCGATCGGGCGGAAGCGGGCCGGGGACCTCAACCTCTCCCCCGCCGACCAGTCCAGGGTCGTGCAGCGGGCCGCCGCGGGCTGCCAGGTGCTGGGCCTGCAGTACGCCGCCGACCCGGCCACCGGCACCCGGTTCGACACCCTCGAGGCCGCGATCGACACGGCGTTCGTCCGCATCGACCTGCCGGGCAAGGGTCACTCGACGCTCACCGCGCACCGCAGCCAGGCCGCGGTAGACGCCGTGCTCGGCTTCCTGGACGAGAAGCTCAGGACCTGACGTCGCGGTTACTGTGACACCATGTTCTTCCTTCTCCGCCAGGTGTTCACCGCCGCCCTGACGGCCAATGCGATCCGCCCGGTCCCTGGTCTACGGGTCGGCTTCCCCTCGTTCGTGGCGGGCTGGCTGACCGGTGAGCTGGCGCCGCACCTGCTGGTCCTGACGGTGACCGACGCCGCCACCCACCTGACCCGGCGGCGCCGGGACCCCCGGGCGCTGGCCCTCGCCGCGGCCAGCGCGGCCGGGTTGGTCTTCCTGGTCGACCAGAGCCGGCGGGTGGGTTCCCACGCCGAGGCCGCACTGGTCGAGGGCATCGGCGAGGGCTACCTCGACACCGCCGGCGCCATGGCCGCCTCGGCCGACCTCGCCGTATCGTGGCGCTCCCTGGTCAACCCGTGGCGCCAGAGCCGCCGCGACGTCCGCGTCGAGCGGAACATTGCCTACGGCGACGCCGGCAGACACCACCTCCTCGACCTCTACCTGCCCCCGGACCCCAGCGTCGCGAACGCCCCCGTCCTGCTGCAGGTCCACGGTGGTGGTTGGTCGACCGGCACCAAGAATCACCAGGCCATCCCCCTGATGCGGCACCTCGCCGCCAAGGGCTGGGTCTGCGTGTCCATCAACTACCGGCTCGCGCCGTTCGCGCCCTTCCCGGCCCAGGTCATCGACGTGAAGAAGGCGATCGCCTGGGTCCGCCAGCACATCGCGTCGTACGGCGGTGACCCGCGCTACCTGGCCATCACCGGCGGCTCCGCGGGTGGTCACCTGTGCGCGCTGGCCGCTCTGACCCCGCACCACGCGCCGTGGCAACCGGGCTTCGAGGACGTCGACACCACGGTCCAGGCCGCGGTGCCGCACTACGGCATCTACGACTTCGCCGGGGCGAGCGGGCTGCGCAGCGCCCGCCGGATGCGTGACGGCTTCCTCGGCCCGGCGGTGCTGCGCAAGAGGTTCAGCGACGACCCCCGGGCCTTCGAGGACGCGTCGCCGCTGCTGCAGGTCACCCCCGACGACACCCCGGACTTCTTCGTGCTGCACGGCACCGGCGACTCGATGGTGGAGGTCGAGCAGGCCCGGCAGTTCGTGGCCCGGTTGCGCGAGGTCTCGCAGGGCACCGTCGTGTACGCCGAGCTGCCGGGCGCGCAGCACGGCTTCGACACCTTCGCCTCGATCCGTTCCGCGCAGGTGGTGCGGGCCGTCGACCGCTACCTGCACTGGCACTGGAACACCTGGCGGGCCGGCCTGGCCCACGAGGACCAGATGCACGACACCACGTCCGCAGGTGACGCCGCCTCCTAGAGTCGCGTCCGTGCCCGAGATCAGCATGCCGCCCGACCTGCTCGCCCACGCCCGTGAGGCCAAGGGGTTCATGCCCCTCGACGAGGGCGCACTGCTGCACCGGGTGGCCCGGCAGCGGCTGGTGCACGGGCCGGTGCTGGAGGTCGGCACCTACTGCGGCAAGTCCGCGATCTACCTCGGTGCCGCGGCCCGCGAGGTGGGCGGTGAGCAGGCGGTCGTCTTCACCGTCGACCACCACCGCGGCTCGGAGGAGAACCAGGCGGGCTGGGAGCACCACGACCCCTCCCTGGTCGATCCCGGGAGCGGGCTGATGGACACGCTGCCGACCTTCCGGGCCACCATCGCCCGCGCCGGGCTCGAGGACCGGGTCGTCGCCGTACTGGGCGCCAGCCGGGTCGTCAGCGCCCACTGGCGCACCCCGCTGTCCCTGCTGTTCATCGACGGCGGTCACGCCGAGGTGCACGCGCAGGCCGACTACGCCGGGTGGGCCCCGTGGGTGATGCCCGGTGGGCTGATCGTCATCCACGACGTGTTCCCCGACCCCGCCGACGGTGGCCGGGCGCCGTACGAGGTGTTCCTGCGGGCCCTGGCGGGTGGTGCGTTCACCCAGGTCGAGACCGTGGGCTCGATGCGGGTGCTAGCGAGGTCGTCCGGCCAGGCCGGGCAGCACGTCGGCTGAGGGACAGCCGCACTCCAGGGCCAACTCGACGAAGGGTGCGGCCAGCGAGGTGCCGCGCATGATGCCTGAGCCCGGGGTCGCGTGACCGTGGGTCTCCCCCAGCGCGTCCACGGCCAGGATGACCGCCGCCGCGGTGTACGTCGTGTGCTCGACGGGCCAGTAGACGTCCGTGGTCTCGTGCTCGGGCTGGCCCTCGCGGAAGACCCAGCCCGTCCAGTAGCCGCCGTCGTCGCCGCGCAGGTGCTGCATGGCGGCCAGCAGCTCCAGGGCCCGCGCCTGGTCGCCCAGGGCGTCGAGCGCCATCACGAGCTCGCACGTCTCGGCACCGGTCACCCACGGGTTCGTGTCGACGCAGCGGATCCCGAGGCCCGGCACCACGAAGTCGTCCCAGCGCGACGCCAGCACCGCCCGGGCCGCGCGGCCCCGGACGGCGCCCCCCAGGACCGGGTAGTACCAGTCCATGGAGTACGTCGACTTGTCCGCGAAGCGGTCGCGGTGCTCGCGCAGCGCGTGACCCAGCCGGCCGCCGGCCAGCTCCCACTCCGGCTGTGGCTCGTCGAGCAGCTCGGCCAGGGCCACCCCTGCTCGCAGGGACTGGTAGATGCTCGACGACCCGGCGAGCAGGCAGAACGACTCGGTCGGGGTCCAGTTGATGCCGCCGAACGGCACCTGCTGGGTGACCACCCAGTCCAGGCCGGCGCGGACCGAGGGCCAGCAGCGCCGCACCAGCGCGAGGTCGCGTCGTACCAGCCAGTGGTGCCACAGGCCGACCGCGAAGTAGGCCGACATGTTGACCTCGCCGCGGGCGTCGTCGACCTCCCCGGCCACGATCTTCATCGGCCAGGAGCCGTCGGGGCGCTGCATGGTGGGCACGAACGCGTAGGCCCGCTCGGCCGCCTCGACCTCGCCGCCGACCAGGAGCGCCATCGCCGCCTCGACGTGGTTCCAGATGTCGACGTGCTCACCGCTCGTCCACGGCACGGCGCCGGAGGCCTCCTGCACGCGCGCGATGCTGCGTGCGGTGGCCGCGACCTGCTCGGCGCTCAGGATCCCGTCGACGAAGGGCAGATCAGGTTGCATCGGGCTTGCGGAAGTAGAGCACCATGCTCTTGCCGATCACCGGGTCGAGCACCCGGCCCGCGATCCGGAGGGCCCGGGGCTGCTTCATGATCTCCCAGACCAGCAGCCGGTGGTAGGCCTTCGCGAGCGGGTGGTCGTCGTTCTTCACCCCGACGGCGCACTTGATCCACCAGTACGGCGCGTGCAGCCCGTGGGCGTAGCCCTTGGCCTCGAACGCCAGGCCGGCGTTCGCGAGCTTGCCGATCAGCTCCTTGTCGGAGTAAATGCGGATGTGACCGCCGGGGGTGTTGTGGTAGTCGTCGGAGAGCTTCCAGTTGACGATCTCCGGGAACCACCGCGGCACAGACACGGCGATCGTGCCGCCGGGGCGCAGCACCCGCACCAACTCCTCGATCGCCTGGATGTCGGCCGGCACGTGCTCGAGGATCTCGGCCGCCACGATCCGGTCGAACTCGCCGTCGGCGAAGGGCAGGGCCAGCGCGTCGCCCTCGACGATGTCGGCCTCGGCCCCCGCGGGCACCTCACCGGCCTCCTTCATGGCGCCGAAGAGGGCCAGCACCCCGGCGAGCTCCTCGGAGTCTTGGTCGAAGGCCACGACGTCGCCGCCGCGGCGGTACATCTCGAACGCGTGCCGGCCGGCACCGCAGCCCATGTCGAGCACGCGGTCGCCCGGGTGGAGCCCGAGCCGGTCGAAGTCGACGGTCAGCATGGCGGTGCTACACCTCTTTCTCGGTGGTGGTGGCGGGAGGAACGGGCTTCACGGAGCCGTCCGCGCGTCGGTGGGGGCGTCTGGTGCTCGTGGTGCCAGTCCTCGACCACCTCGGCGTACGCCTGGGCGACGGTGGCCGCGACGGCGCGCCAGCTGAAGAGCTCCTCGACCCGGGCCCGGCCGGCACGACCCATGGCCAGCCGACGCTCGGGGTCGTCGAGCAGGGCGGCGACGGCCATCTCGAGCTCGCCGACGTCCCCGGGCGGCACCAGGTCGGCGCACAGCCCGTCCGGGCCGACGACCTCGGGGATCGCGCCGGCCCGGGAGACGACCAGCGGCGTCGCGCAGGCCATCAGCTCGGCGGTGGGCAACGAGAACCCTTCGTACAGCGACGGCACGCAGGCGATCTCGGCCGAGCCCATCAGCGCCACCAGCTCGGCGTCGCTGACCCCGTGCACGAAGCGGACGGCGTCCGCGATCCCGAGGGTGTCGATCAGCCGTTCGGTGCGACCACCGGCCTGCGGCTTGGTGACCAGCAGCAGCTCGAGGTCGCGCTCGGTGCGGAGCTTCGCGAAGGCCTCCAGCAGCGTGGCGATCCCCTTCATCGGGGCGTCGGCGCTGGCCATGGCCAAGATCCGACCGGGCACGCGGGGTGCGGTCGGCGGCCTGAAGCCGTCCTCCACCCCGAGCAGGATCACCTGCATCCGGGCCGGGTCCACCCCGAACTCGGTGGCGATGTCGCGCTTGGAGGTCTCCGAGGGCGTGATGATCCGGCGGGCCCGGCGGGCCATCGTGCCCTGCATCCGCAGGAAGCCGTACCACCGCCTCAGGGTGAGCCGGCGCCGCCAGCTGTCGGCGTTGGCCAGGTCGATGCGCCGGTCGACGGTGATCGGGTGGTGCACGGTCGTGATCAGCGGCATCAGCTGCTCGACCTGCAGCATGCCGTAGCCGAGCACCTGGTTGTCGTGCGCAACGTCGAAGTCGCCCGCACGGTCCGCGAGCAGCCGGGCGACCCGGCGGCTGAACGTCTTGGGCTCCGGGAATCCTGCCACCGACATGGTGGCGAACTCCTCGACGTCGATCCGGTCGCGGAACTCCCGCACCCGGGGCACCCGGAACGGGTCGGGCTCGCGGTAGAGGTCGAGGCTCGGCACCTCGGTCAGCCGGACGCCCTCGTCGAGCTCGGGGTAGGGCTGGCCCGAGAACACCTCGACCTCGTGGCCCAGGGCGACCAGCTCCCGGCTGAGGTGGCGCACGTAGACGCCCTGACCACCGCAGTGCGGCTTGCTGCGGTACGACAGCATCGCGATGCGCACGACGCGTCCTCCTTCTCACCCGACCGGACCCAGAGCCCGGGAGCACGATCGCGCCGGGTCGGACCGGCGGGGGACCTGCCCCCGCCGTGTCCCACTCACCGAGCAGCCTAGGACCACCGGGTACGGCGGCGACGACCGGACCTCAGCCCTCGATGAACGCGGCCGTGGAACCGCCCAGCGCCACCGGGTCGAGCCCCAGCTTGCGGTGGTCCCAGGTCCGGGCCCGGTCGGCGTCGAGGCGGACGACGACCCGGTTGCGGGCCAGCAGCTCGACCAGCGGCCGGAGGTCCTCGGTGTACGGCGCCTGGTACCGCTCGAAGATCCGCACGCACACGTCCCAGACGACGTCCTCGTCCTCGAGCACCACCCCGGCGCCCTCGAGCGCCACCCCACGGAGCTGGTCGTAGGTGTGGCCGGTCTCGGCCAGGAAGCTCATCCGGGGGTCGCGGCGCAGGTTCACGGCCTTCTGAGACCCGGCCTTCGTCTCGATCCACACGTGGCCCTCGTGCCAGGAGTACCACATGGCGACCAGGTGGACCTGGCCGCGCGGACCCGTGGTCGCGACGGTGCTGCTGCGCTGCTGGGTCAGGAACGTGTCGATCTCGGGGGGCGACATCATGATCTGAGCGCGCTGGTTGGCCATGGCCGAGAACCTAGTGCCGCCCGGTCCCCTGGGTCACTGGCCCAGCGAGATCGCCGCCTTCGGGCACGCGGCGACGGCTTGGCGCACCGCGGCGAGGTTCTCGGACGTGGTCTCCTCGGCCTTGACGACCAGGAAGTCGTCGTCGTCGAGCTCGAAGACGTCGGGTGCCATCGCCTGGCACAGGCCGTTGGACTCGCACCGGTCGAAGTCGACCGAGATCTTCATCGTGTCCGTCATCGTGTTCTCCTCAGGATCCTTCGCTGGAGTGGCCGGGGAAGACCTTGGCGCTCGGGTCGATCGCCACGGTCGCGTTATTGACGGCGGTCGCCGCCTCGCCGAAGCCGACGGCGATCAGCCGGACCTTACCGGCGTACTCGGTGATGTCGCCGGCCGCGAAGACGCGGGGCAGGCTGGTCCGCATCGCGGGGTCCACGACGATGTGCCGCTTCTCGACCTCGATCCCCCACTGCTGCAGCGGCCCGAGGTCGGCGATGAAGCCCAGCGCGGCCACCACCGCCTGGGCCGGCCGGGTGCTGGTCACGCCGTCGACGGTAATGTCCACGGACTCCAGGTGGCCCGCGCCGTGGAGGGCCGACACCTCGGCGCGGGTGATGATCTCGGTCGCCGAGTCCCGCACCTGCTGCACGGTCCGCTCGTGGGCGCGGAAGGCGTCGCGCCGGTGCACCAGGGCGATCGACCGGACCACCGGCTCCAGGTGCAGGGCCCAGTCGAAGGCGCTGTCGCCCCCGCCGACGACGACCACGTCCTTGCCGGCGTACGGCGCGAAGCTCGGGACGAAGAACTCCAGTCCGCGACCCAGCCAGCCCTCGCCGGCCGGCAGCAGCCGGGGGCTGAACTTGCCGATCCCGGCGGTGATCAGCACCGCCCCGGCGCGGATCGTGGTGCCGTCGTCCAGGGTGATCGTGACCCCGTCGTCGTCGGTGGCGAGCTCGCTGGCCGTGCGGTCCAGGAAGTACGTCGGCTCGGCCGTCGCGGCCTGCGCGACCAGGCCCTCCACCAGGTCACGGCCCTTGATCGAGGGGAAGCCGGCCACGTCGAGGATCTGCTTCTCGGGGTACATCGCGGTGATCTGGCCCCCCAGCTCGGGCAGCGAGTCGACCACCGCCACCCGGTGTCCGCGGAAGCCTGCGTAGTAGGCCGCGAAGAGGCCGGTCGGGCCCGCACCGATGATGACGATGTCGACCTCGGCCGTGCTGGGTGGGCTCACGACTGGATCCTCTCGTGCCCGCTCGCTGGTGCCAAGGGACTGGCCTGGGATCTTGCGGGTGGACGCGGATGAGGTGTCCTCAGCCTCCGCCCCGACCCGCCGCCCGGGGTGCTGGCGCCTCAGGTGAGCGGCTGGGCTGCCCATCGGCGTCGCGATGCTGGACGCGCCTGGTCGGCCCGAGACCCCTCGCGGGTCCCGCCGAGCCTGCTCAGGCCGCCCGCGGCGCGCTCGCCCGACCCAGGACGGTCCAGCCCCAGGGCCGGGCCAGCGCCGGTCCCGGAAGGTAGCCCTCCTGCAGCTCCTCGACGTGCAGGCCGGCCGAGGCCACCAGCCCGGTCACGTCACGAGTCAGGTGGCAGCCGCCGGCCACCCGCCGCTGCAGCGGCTCGAGCCGCCGCTGCCAGCGCCGGACCCCGTCGTCAGGGGAGCCACCGTGCTCGAGGAAGTGGAACGACCCACCGGGTCGTAGCACTCGGAGCACCTCACCCAGCGCCTGGTCGGCGTCGGGGATGGTGCAGAGGCTGAAGGTGCAGAGCACGGCGTCGTACGCCGCATCGCCCGCGGCGAGCCGCTGACCGTCCAGACCCACCCGCTCGACCGGTACCCGGCACGCGCGGCGGCGGGCCCCGGACAGGGCCCAACCGGTGTCGGACGGCTCGACGGCGTCCAGCGACGTGACCTCGTCGGGCAGCTTCTCCAGGTTCAGGCCGCTGCCGAAGCCGATCTCGAGCACCCGGCCCCCCAGGCCATCGCAGACCAGGGCCCGGCGCTTCATCACCTCGCCCACCGACAGCGCGCGGTCGGTCAACCGGGGCACCACCCGCTCGTCCCACAGACCCATCGAGATCTCCTGCCCGCTCCGCGTGGTGCGGCCGGCCGCACCGGCCGCCACGGGACCGACGGTAGGCCCTCATCCCGGGCAGCGCGAGGGGCTCGACTTCGGCGTGGGACGGCTTCGCTCAGGTCGGGTGACCACCCGGACGCTGCGCACCGCAGGCCGTGGCCACCGCCCCGCGGCTCCGCACGGGGCCCGGGGACGGTGCACTGAGGACGTCCACCCGGTCGGGACGCACCCCGTGCCCAGTCCTAGGCTGCCGGGGATGCCCGCCGCGCCGACCCCCCGCACCCCGGTCCGGACGGCGCTGCTGGTGCTCGTGGTGAGCGTCACGCTCAGCCTGCTGCTGGCCCGGGCCGGGGTGCCCTCGGCGGTGCTGTTCGGCTCCCTGGTCGGCGGGATGGCGCACGCGCTGACCTCGAGCACCCCGCTCGCGGTGCCCGCCGTGGCGTTCCGGGTCGGGCAGGCCCTGATCGGCATCACCATCGGCACCCTGGTCAGCCTCTCCACCCTGGCCGGCATGGGCGACGACCTGGGCCCGATCCTGGCGGTCACGCTCGGCACGGTCGCGATCAGCCTGGCCGCGGGCCGGCTGCTCGCCCTGCGCCGCGACGTGTCGGCGGTGACCGGGTCGTTCGCGATGGTGGCCGGCGGTGCCTCCGGTGTCGTCGCCATGGCTCACGACCTCGGCGCCGACGACCGGGTGGTCACGGTCGTCCAGTATCTCCGGGTCCTGATCGTGCTCGTCACCCTGCCGGTCGTCACGGCGGCCGTCTTCGCCCCGGACCGCGGGGTCGCCACCCTGCGGCAGGCCACCGCACCGCTGACCCACGACCTGGCCTACGTCGCGATCGCGCTGCTCGCGGGCCTGGTCCTCGCCCGGTACGTGCCGATCCCGACCGGCACCCTGCTCGCGCCGATGGCGGTGGCAGCGGTCCTGGTCTCGACCGGCTGGCTGGGCGACGTGGCGGTGCCGACGGGTCTGCAGTGGCTGGCCTACGCGCTGATCGGCGTGCAGGTCGGGCTGCGGTTCACGCGCGCCAGCCTGGCCTCGATCACCCGGATGCTGCCGGTCGTGCTGGTGCTGATCGTCGCGATGATCCTGCTGACCGGGCTGATGGGGGTGGCCCTGGCCTGGGTGACGCCCGTCGACGGGCTGACGGCGTACCTCGCGACCACGCCCGGCGGCCTCTTCGCCGTGCTCGCCACCGCGGCCGACAGCGGATCGGACGTGACCTACGTGACCGGCGTCCAGGTCTTCCGGCTACTGGTCATCCTGCTGCTCACCCCGCTGCTGGCGAGATGGTGGGGCTCTCGAGGGCAGCGCGGTCGATGACCCGACGGGCCCGCACCCGGTAGCGCACGATCTGGACCAGGCCGAGGGCCCACAGCACGTACTGGAAGCTCATCGCCCAGCGGAACGCCTCCGGTGTGTACGCCGTGCTGGCTCCCGGGGTGCGCCAGTCGAGGATCAGCCCGATCGCCACGACCAGCACCAACGAGGCCGAGAAGCCGGCCTGGTTGATGATGCCGCTGGCGCTGGCCAGCCGCTCGGCCGGGTTGGACGTGCGGCCCAGGTCGAAGCCGATCATCGAGGCCGGCCCACCCACCCCGGTGACCAGGACCAGGACGACCAGCACGCCCAGCGGCGCGTCGCCCGGCCACATCAGCACCACGGTCCAGATCGCGACGATCGCGCCCACGATGCTCAGCACGATGGTGGAGCGGTGCCAGGGGTGCCGACCGATCAGCCAGCCGAGCACGGGGCCCGAGACCATCACGGCCACGATCATCAGGGTCAGCAGCAGGCCCGCGGTCGACGACGACCGGCCCTCCCCGCGCACCAGGAACGGGTAGCCCCACAGCAGCGAGAGGGCGGTCGCGCTGAACTGGCTCGTGAAGTGCATCCAGAACCCCAGCCGGGTGCCGGGGTGCGCCCAGGAGGCGCTCAGGCTGTTGCGGACCGCCGGCAGCGAGAGTCGCGGACCACGCACGTTGCGGCCGTCCGGCGCGTCGTGCACGACCACGACCAGCGCGACCGCGAGCAGCACGCCGAGCCCGGCCGCACCGAGGTACGCCGGCGTCCAGCCCCAGGTAGTCAGCGCCCAGGTCATCGGGATCGCGGCCCCGACGGCTCCGAGCTGACCCAGCGTGCCGGTCACCTGGGTGACGAACGGCACCCGTCGCGCCGGGAACCACCGGCTCACCAGGCGCAGCACGCAGATGAAGGTCATCGCGTCGCCGATGCCGACCAGGGTGCGGGCCAGCAGCGCCAGCGGGTACGTCTCGGCCAGCGCGAAGCCGGCCTGGGCGGCGGCGAGCAGCACGGTGCCGGTGAGCATCACGCTGCGGGACCCGTAGCGGTCGACCAGCAGCCCGACCGGGATCTGCATGCCGGCGTACACCAGCAGCTGGAGCATGGTGAAGGTGGCGAGCTGGGAAGCCGAGATGTCGAACCGGTCCGAGGCGGCCAGCCCGGCCACGGCCAGCGAGGACCGGTGGAAGACCGCCACCAGGTAGACGGCCAGACCGACCGCCCAGACCGCCCACATGCGACGGGACGGGGCGACGGCGGTGCTCACCGGATCGACGATAGGCCGCTCGCCCGGCTCACCCTGCGTCGGGCGTGGGCACCGGGGCCCCCCACCGGGCCCGCCGCTCGGCCTCGTCCTGCTCCCACCACGGGGTGCCCCGCTCCCCCAGGGCGACCTTCGCCGCCTGGACCCCGGCCCGCACGGTCGGCTCGGCGTCGGTACCCCTGGCGGTGCGCACCTCGCGGCGCCAGGCCATCAGGGCCCGCTGCAGCTCGGAGCGCCGCTCGGCGGGGATCAGCGGGTCGGTCGCCCGCCACCTCCGGCCGGCGACCACGATGTGGTGCCCGTCGGGAGTCTGCTCGGGCTCAGTCAAGGCAGAACTCGTTGCCCTCGAGATCCTGCATCACCAGGTGGCCGGCCTCCGCCGGCGGCTGCGGCTCCTGGCGTCGCACCAGGCAGGCACCCAGGGCGACCAGCCGGTCGGCCTCGTCCTGCAGTGCGGCCATCCGTGCCTCGCCCTGCAGACCCGGCGCGGCCCGGACGTCGAGATGCAGCCGGTTCTTCGCCGCCTTGCCCTCGGGCACCTGCTGGAAGAACAGCCGCACGCCCGCGCCCGTCGGGTCCACGACCGACGACCTGGCGTTGCGCAGGTGAGGCGGCACGCCCCAGGCCTCGAGCGCCTGGCCCCAGGTCGCGAAGCCCGGCGGCGGGGCGTCGTAGGAGTAGCCGAGCACCTCGGCCCAGAACCCGGCCAGGGCACCGGGGTCGGCGCAGTCGAACGTCACCTGCAGCTGTCGCACGTCCATGTCGGCACCGTACGGCGACCCACCGACGACCGCACCTGGGGCGCTACTTGGTGGCCTCCATCATCTGGCGCAGCTCCTTCTTGAGGTCCCCGATCTCGTCGCGGAGCCGCGCGGCGACCTCGAACTGCAGCTCGGCGGCGGCGTTCTTCATCTGGTCGGTCAGGTCCTGGATGAGCTGGGCCAGCTCGGCGCTCGGCATGCCGGCCAGGCCTCCGGCGAGCTCGCCGGAGCTGGCCCGGGACAGGGCCGGGACCGGCTGCCTGGCCTTGACGCCCCCGGCCCGGCCCTTGGCGGCGGTGCCGGCCCAGGTCTCGAGCAGGGCCTGGGTGTCCTCACCGTCGCGGGCCAGCATCTCGGTGATGTCGGCGATCTTCTTGCGCAGCGGCTGCGGGTCGACGCCCGCCGCGGTGTTGTAGGCGACCTGCTTGGCGCGGCGGCGGTTGGTCTCGTCGATCGCCTTCTCCATCGAGGGCGTGATCTTGTCGGCGTACATGTGGACCTGGCCCGACACGTTGCGGGCCGCGCGGCCGATGGTCTGGATCAAGGACTTGTCCGAGCGCAGGAAGCCTTCCTTGTCGGCGTCGAGGATCGAGACCAGGGACACCTCCGGCAGGTCCAGGCCCTCCCGGAGCAGGTTGATGCCGACCAGCACGTCGTACTCACCCATCCGCAGCTCGCGCAGCAGCTCGATGCGGCGCAGGGTGTCGACCTCGCTGTGCAGGTAGCGGGTGCGGATGCCGGCGTCGAGGAGGTAGTCGGTGAGGTCCTCGGACATCTTCTTGGTCAGCGTGGTGACCAGGACCCGCTCGTTCTTGTCGCTGCGGGTGCGGATCTCGTGGATCAGGTCGTCAATCTGGCCCTTGGTCGGCTTGATCACGACCTCGGGATCGATCAGGCCGGTGGGCCGGATGATCTGCTCGACCACGTGCGGCGGCACGTTGCCGCCGACCTTGTCGAGCTCGTAGTTGCCGGGGGTGGCCGAGAGGTAGATCGTCTGGCCGGTCCGATCCAGGAACTCCTCCCACCGCAGCGGCCGGTTGTCCATCGCGCTGGGCAGGCGGAACCCGTGGTCGACCAGGTTGCGCTTGCGCGACATGTCGCCCTCGTACATGCCGCCGATCTGCGGCACCGCGACGTGGGACTCGTCGATCACCACGAGGTAGTCCTCGGGGAAGTAGTCGAGCAGGCAGTTGGGCGCGGAGCCCCGGGTGCGACCGTCCATGTGCATCGAGTAGTTCTCAATGCCGGAGCAGGAGCCGACCTGGCGCATCATCTCGACGTCGTAGGTCGTGCGCATCCGCAGCCGCTGGGCCTCCAGCAGCTTGCCCTGCTTCTCGAAGGTGGCCAGCTGGTCGTCGAGCTCGAGCTCGATGCCCTTGATCGCCCGCTCCATCCGCTCCGGTCCGGCCACGTAGTGGGTGGCCGGGAAGACGTAGAGCTCGGTGTCCTCGGTGATCACCTCGCCGGTGACCGGGTGCAGCGACATCAGCCGCTCGATCTCGTCGCCGAAGAACTCGATGCGCACGGCGTGCTCCTCGTAGACCGGGAAGATCTCGAGGGTGTCGCCACGGACCCGGAACGTGCCGCGGGTGAAGGACATGTCGTTGCGCGTGTACTGGATCTCCACGAGCTGACGAAGGATCGAGTCGCGGTCGCGCTGCTCCCCCACGCGCAGGCGCAGCATCCGGTCGACGTACTCCTGCGGGGTGCCGAGGCCGTAGATGCAGGAGACGGTGGAGACGACGATCACGTCGCGCCGGGTCAGCAGCGAGTTGGTCGCCGAGTGCCGCAGCCGTTCGACCTCCTCGTTGATGGAGGAGTCCTTCTCGATGTAGGTGTCGGTCTGCGGCACGTAGGCCTCGGGCTGGTAGTAGTCGTAGTAGGAGACGAAGTACTCGATCGCGTTGTCCGGGAAGAGCTGGCGCAGCTCGTTGGCGAACTGCGCGGCCAGGGTCTTGTTGGGCTGCAGCACCAGCATCGGTCGCTGCACCTGCTCAGCCACCCAGGCCACCGTCGCGGTCTTGCCGGTGCCGGTCGCGCCGAGCAGCACGACGTCCTTCTCACCACCGTCGATGCGGTGGGTGATCTCGGTGATGGCGGCGGGCTGATCACCGGCCGGCTGGTAGTCGGAGACGACCTTGAAGGGCGCGACGCGGCGCTCGAGATCGGTGACGGGACGCATGCCGCGAGACTACGGTGGCCCACCGACAACCCCGACCGGGCGGCGCGCTCGTCGCCCGGTCGTGGGTTCGCCACTACATTGTCCGCGTGGTCATCAGCGCGCGCACCGTGGAGCGTGGCCTGCGCGCCGTGCGTCGCGCCCTGATGGTGGTCTTCGGGGTCCCGATCGTGCTGGGCATCGTGATGAGCGTCGTGGACTCCTACCGTCGCCGGGGCAAGAAGCCCAAGCCGTTCCCGGTCACCCCGCCGCGCACCGTCGCCATCGGTGACGGCACGGTCACCACGTACACCTACGGCAAGGACCTGTACGCCGACATGCTGAGCGCGATCGAGGGCGCGCAGCGGCAGGTGCTGTTCGAGACCTACATCTGGAAGGGCGACGCGGTCGGTGAGCGCTTCAAGACGGCGCTCGCGGCCGCGGCCGAGCGCGGGGTCGACGTCTACTGCATCTACGACGGCTTCGCCAACCTCGTCGTCTCGCCCCGTTTCATGCGCTTCCCGCACAGCATGAAGGTGATGCGCTACCCCATCTACGGTGCCGGCTGGCGGTTCTTCGACCTGCGCCGCTACGGCCGCGACCACCGCAAGATCCTCGTCGTCGACGACTCCGAGGGGTTCGTCGGCGGCTACAACATCGGCTCGTCCTACGAGACCGAGTGGCGCGACACCCACGTGCGGATCACCGGGCCCGGTGTCTGGGACCTGACCCGGGCCTTCGCGGACTTCTGGAACCTCAACCGCCGCCGACGGATCCGGGCCAGCGAACGCCCGCTGCTGCTCGAGACGGCCTCCACGTGGGAGCCCCGGATCAGGTTCCAGCGCAACCTGCCGCGCCTGTGGATGTTCCCGATCCGCGCGATGTACCTCGAGGCCATCAACCGCGCCAGCACCAACGTCTGGCTCACCACGGCCTACTTCACGCCGGACCAGGACTTCGTGGACGCGATGAAGGCGGCCGCGCGCCGTGGCGTCGACGTCCGCCTCCTGGTCCCGCTGAAGTCCAACCACATCGTGGCCGACTGGATCTCGCGCGGCTACTTCAGCCAGCTGCTCGACGCCGGGGTCCGGATCTTCCGGTTCAGGGACGCCATGGTGCACGCCAAGACCTCCACCGTCGACGGCTGCTGGACGACCGTGGGCACCGCCAACATCGACCGGCTCAGCCTGCGCGGCAACTACGAGATCAACGTCGAGGTGATCGACGAGTCGCTGGCCAAGACGCTGGAGGAGATCTTCGCCCTCGACGAGTCCAACTGCATCGAGCTCAGCAGCGGCGAGTGGGAGGCCCGAGACCTGCACCGTCGGTTCACGGAGTTCGTGCTGACCCCGCTGCGCGCCTTTCTCTGACCACGGGCCGGCGGCGTCGCAGGCATCACGCTGCCCCGCGAGTCACCCGGACGGCGGCCGCACGGCCGGGCGCACGGCCAGGTGTCGACCGGCTCAACCTCTCCCGGGCGTACCCCGACCGGGCAGATGGGTCCGCGGCGCCATCCTGGCTCCGTGCCGGGGCCGGTGCAGGCCAGCCGTCGCGATCAGGGTCGGCACCCGGCCGCGCTGCGGGCGCCAGGGCTCGAGGTACTCCTGCATCTGCGCGTCGTCGAAGGCAGCTCCGGTCAGCGCCCACCCCACGTCCTTGGCCACGTGGTAGTCGCCGAACGAGACGGCGTCGGGATCACCGAGCGCCTTCTGCCGGACCTCGGCACTGGTCCAGACCCCGATCCCCGGCAGGCTGCGTAGCCGGACGTCGGCGATCTCGGGGGTCAGCCCGGCGGTCCGCTCGATGCTCTCGGCCACCCGGGCTGCGGTGACGATCGTGCGCGAGCGGGCCGGGTCGATGTGCAGGCTCAGCCACTCCCAGGACGCGATCGTGCGCAACGCCTCGGGCGTGGGCTGCAGCCGCAGGCCGCGCTCGACCCCGGGCCCCGGCGCCGGTTCCCCGAAGCGCAGCACCAGGTCCCGGAAGCCTGCGAACGCCTCCTGCCCGGTGACCTTCTGCTCGATGATCGCGGGCACGAGGGCCTCCATGACCAGGCCGGAGCGGCCCAGGCGCGCGTGCGGGTGCCGGCGGTGGGCCTCGGCCAGGACCGGGTGTCGCGGCTCGAAGCCGGACCAGTCGTCGAGGGCGCCGAGCTGGGCGGGCACCGACTCCAGGGCCCACTCCGCGCCGAGGCCCCAGGCCCGGGCGTGCACCTCACCGAGGTGCGGGCGCGCCAGCACCGTCAGGGTAGCCGGACCCTGGGGCGTGCGCAGCCCGCGCCACACCTGGCCGGAGGGGTCGGTGCGGTAGGTCGGGTCGGCGCCGCCGTGCCGCTGCTGGCGCAGCACGCCGCCGACCGGGCAGGGCCAGTCGGGCCGCCAGACCCGCTGGCGCTCCCCCGCCGTCGTACCCCCACCGACTCCTGCGCTCACCGGGCCGACGCTAGCCCAGGAGACCGACACCACCACCGTGTCGGTGGGCCGGTCCACAATGAACGGGTGCTGCTCGAGGAGATCGTGACCGTGTCCACCGCCGTGGCAGCAACCCGCTCGCGCAAGGCCAAGGTCGCAGCGATGGCCGGGGTGCTCGCCGCCGTCGGCCCCACGACGCAGGAGCATCCCGACGAGGTCGAGACGGTGGTGTCCTACCTCGCCGGCAGCCTGCGCCAGAGGCGCACCGGGCTGGGTTGGCGCGGGCTGGTGTCCCTGCCGGAGCCCGCTGAGGTCGCCGGCCTGACGGTCGGCGAGGTTCACGAGGCGTTCGACCGGATCGCCGGGCTGGCGGGTGCGGGCTCCCAGGCGGCCCGGGCCGACGCGGTCGCCGGGCTCTTCGCCCGGGCCACCGCCGTGGAGCAGACCTGGCTGCGTGGGCTGGTCACCGGCGAGATCCGGCAGGGCGCGCTCGACTCGCTGGTGCAGGAGGCGCTGGCCGTCGCCGCCGGCGTGCCCCTCGTCGCCGTACGACGGGCCGCGATGATGGCGGGCTCCACCGTGGCCGTGGCGAGCGCCGCCCTGACCGGGGGTGAGCAGGCGCTGGCCGGGTTCGGCCTCGAGGTGGGTCGACCGGTCCTGCCGATGCTGGCCGCCAGCGCCACCAGCGTCGCGGAGGCCGTGCTCAGGACGGGTCGCGGCGGAGAGGTCGCCGTCGACACCAAGCTCGACGGGATCCGGATCCAGGTGCACCGGGACGGGGACGACATCGTGATCGCGACCCGTTCCCTAGAGGACATCACCGCCCGGTTGCCCGAGGTGGTGCAGGTGGTCGTCGGCCTCGGCGCCGGGTCCTTCGTGCTCGACGGTGAGGCGCTCGCCCTCGACGAGGACGGCCGACCCCGACCCTTCCAGGAGACCGCGTCGCGCACCGCCACCGGCCCGGGCGGGAGCGCCGGGGTGCACATCACGCCGTACTTCTTCGACGTGCTGCACGTCGACGGCACCGACCTCGTCGACGCGCCCGGTGCCGAGCGGGCGGCCGCGTTGGGGCGGCTGGTGCCCCCCGAGCACCGGGTCGCCCGCCTCGTCACCGCCGACCCCCTCGCCGCCGAGGAGTTCGCCGCCTCCGCGCTGGCCGCAGGTCACGAGGGCGTGGTGGTCAAGAGCCTCACCGCACCGTACGACGCCGGCCGGCGCGGCGCCGGATGGGTCAAGGTCAAGCCGGTGCACACCCTCGACCTGGTCGTGCTGGCCGTGGAGTGGGGCTCGGGGCGTCGCTCCGGCTGGCTGTCCAACATCCACCTGGGAGCCCGCGACCCCGACTCCGGCGGGTTCGTGATGCTGGGCAAGAC
>JAJAYJ010000083.1 GCA_026786275.1 Nocardioides sp.
CCCCCCCGGCGGTGCCTAGACTCCGCAGCGTGATCGCGACCTGGAAGGACCTCTGCCTCGATGCCCTCGACCGGGTCGTGATGGCCCGGTTCTGGGCCGCGGCGACCGGGCTCGAGGTCAACGCCTCGGAGCGCCACGTCTCCCTCGACGGCCCGACGCCCGGGCACCGGGTCTGGGTCAACCAGGTGGACCGGGGCCGGAGCGCCAAGAACCGCGTGCACCTCGACGTGTACGCCGCGTCGCTCGACGACCTGGTGGGTCTGGGCGCCACCGTGCTCAGCCGCGCGGAGGAGACCGGATTCGGGTGGTCGGTGCTCGCCGACCCCGAGGGCGGCGAGTTCTGCGCCTTCCTCCGAGACCCGGGCGACCTGCCGTCGTACCGGCTGCACGGGGTGGTCATCGACTGCCTCGACCCGGGCCGGGTCGCCGGCTGGTGGGGCGAGGTGCTCGGCGTCGAGCCGGTCCACCACGCGGAGCACGACTGGTGGACCCTGGAGCGCGTCGCTCCCGACGACACCCTGACCCTCGACTTCGTGCCCGTGCCGGAGCCGCGCGTCGCGCCGAACCGGGTGCACTGGGACGTGAGGGGGTCGGTCGACGACCTGCTCGCGGCCGGTGCGACGCGGCTGTGGGACCACGAGGGCTCGAGCATGCTGGCCGATCCCGAGGGCAACGAGTTCTGCGTCTTCGCGGCCCTGCCAGACTGACGCCCATGAGCCTGGACCTCACCACCGACGCGGTCGACCTGACCCGCCAGCTGGTCGACATCGAGTCGGTCAGCCGCAACGAGCAGCGGATCACCGACATGGTCGAGACCGCCCTGCGCACGTGTGCGCACCTGACGGTGTCCCGGCACGGCAACGTCGTGGTAGCCCGCACCGAGCTGGGCCGTGGCGAACGGGTGGTGATCGCCGGGCACCTCGACACCGTGCCGGTCAACGACAACCTGCCCAGCCGGCTGGAGCCGGACCCCGACGGTGACCTGCTCTACGGCCTCGGCAGCTGCGACATGAAGGGCGGCGACGCGGTGCTGCTCACCCTCGCGGCCACCGTGCCTGCGCCGGTGCGCGACGTGACCTACCTGCTCTACGACGGCGAGGAGATCGAGGCGGAGTTCAACGGCCTCAAGCGGCTCGCCGAGACCGATCCCGACCTGATGCGGGCTGACTTCGCCATCCTGATGGAGCCCTCCGACGCCGTCGTGGAGGCCGGGTGCCAGGGCACGCTCCGAGTCGAGGTGCGCACCCGGGGCGAGCGGGCCCACTCCGCGCGCAGCTGGCGCGGCGTGAACGCGATCCACGGTGCCGCCGAGGTGCTGGCCCGGCTCAACGCCTACGAGCCGCGACGGCCAGTGATCGACGGGCTGGAGTACCACGAGGGCCTCAACGCCGTGGCCATCCGCGGCGGGGTGGCCGGCAACGTGCTGCCCGACGAGTGCGTGGTCGAGGTCAACCACCGCTTCGCGCCCGACCGCAGCGAGGCGCAGGCCGAGGAGTTCGTGCGCGACGTCTTCGCCGGTCTGGAGGTCACCGTGACCGACAGTGCTCCCGGCGCGATGCCCGGCCTCGACCGGCCCGCGGCCAAGGCCTTCGTCCAGGCCGTCGGCGGGACCGTGAACCCGAAGTTCGGCTGGACCGACGTGGCCCGCTTCAGCGCGCTCGGCGTGCCGGCGGTGAACTTCGGCCCCGGCGACCCGATGCTGGCCCACAAGCAGGAGGAGCACGTGCCCGTCGAGCAGGTACGTCGCTGCGAGGCTCAGCTCCGGGCGTGGCTCAGCGGAGGACCGGCGTGAAGTCCAAGGCCAAGGGGCCGGTGATCCAGCGCCGGGGCCAGGTCGACGGCACCACGACCGACCAGCGGTTGCTCGACTCCCGCGGACCGACCGACTGGGTGCACACCGACCCGTGGCGGGTGCTGCGGATCCAGGCCGAGTTCGTGGAGGGCTTCGGTGCGCTGGCCGAGCTGGGGCCCGCGATCGGCGTCTTCGGCTCCGCGCGGACCGGCGTCGACCACCCGTCGTACGCCGTGGGGGAGCGGTTGGGTGCGGCCCTGGTTGAGGCTGGCTTCGCCGTGATCACCGGCGGCGGCCCCGGCGCGATGGAGGCCGCCAACAAGGGCGCGTGCCAGGCCGGTGGGGCCAGCGTCGGCCTCGGGATCGAGCTGCCCTTCGAGTCGGGCCTCAACGAGTGGGTCGACATCGGGGTCAACTTCCGCTACTTCTTCGCCCGCAAGACGATGTTCGTGAAGTACTCCCAGGGCTTCGTGGTCCTGCCCGGCGGCCTCGGCACCCTGGACGAGCTCTTCGAGGCCGTGACGCTGGTCCAGACCCAGAAGGTGACCAGGTTCCCGATCGCGCTGATCGGCGTCGACTACTGGTCCGGACTGCTGGCGTGGCTGCGTGACACCGTGCTGGCCGACGGCAAGATCTCCGCGGCCGACCTCGACATGCTCACCCTCACCGACGACCCCGATGAGGCGGTCGCCCTGATGTCCGCCGCCCGGGACGCCTAGACCGGCAGGATGTCTTCATGATGTGGCTCTTCGCGATCCTGGTCCTGCTGGCCTTCGGCGGGGTGGCCGCGGTCGCGGTCGGCCGGGGCGCTCCGCTGGCCGACGACCTCGGCGACCGGCCCGACCTGCGGCTGCCTGCCGCCGGTCCGATCACCGGGGCCGACCTGCGCCGGGTCCGGTTCCCGCTGGTGCTGCGCGGGTACCGGATGTCGGACGTCGACGCGCTGCTCGACCGGCTCGCTGAGCAGGTCGACGCCCCGGCACCCGTGCGACCCGCGACGCCCGGACCCGCTCCACGGCCCGTCGAGGGCCCCCAGCCGTGAGGGTGCGTCGTACGGCCGTGCTGGCGCTCGCCCTCCTCATGCCTCTGCTGAGCGCGGCCCCCGGCCCCTCGGGTCCCGCGTCCGCGGCACCGGAGCGTCCTCGCGGCGCAGTCGTGGAGTCCGAGGTCATCGGGCGCTCGGTGCAGGGTCGCCCCATCCGGGCCTGGCACCTCGGTGAGCCCGGGCGGCGCGGGGTGCCACGGGTGGTGCTGATCTCCACCATGCACGGCAACGAGGGCGCCACCCGCCAGGTGCTCGCCACGCTCCGGGACGGCCCGCGGATCACCGGCGTCGACCTGTGGGTGGTGCCGGTCCACAACCCCGACGGACTGGCGGCTGGAACCCGCCGCAACGCCCGTGGCGTCGACCTCAACCGCAACTTCCCCTACGAGTGGGTCGACCTCGACGGCCGCTACGAGTCCGGACCCGGGCCCGCCTCGGAGCCGGAGACCCGCGCGATGATGGCCTTCCTGGACCGGGTCGACCCGGACCGGGTGCTGAGCTTCCACCAGCCCCTGTTCGGCGTCGACACCGACACCAAGAGGCCGGCGTTCGCACGTGAGGTCGCCCGTCGCCTGCGACTGCCCCGCACTACGCTGAGCTGTGGGGGCGTCTGTCATGGCACCATGACGCGTTGGTTCAACCACACCCACGAAGGCGCTGCCCTGACCGTGGAGTACGGCGCGCGCCCCACGCGTCGCACGATGCTCATCGACGCCCCGAGCCAGGTGCTGCAGGTCTTCGACGCCCGTGTCCGTCGGCGCTGAGCCCGCCGCGGGCTGAGCCCGCCGCGGGCTGAACCCCCCGCGGGCTGGGCCCCCGCGGGCTGGGGCTCCGGCTAGCGACCCTGGAAGGTGGGCTTCTGTTTGGTCAGGAACGCCTCCACGGCGTGGTGGTGGTCCAGGCTCGCACCGGTCTCCGCCATCCGGGCGCTCTCGAACGCCAGTGCCTCGGCGAAGGTGTGGTCGGCGGCGTGGTGGACCGAGCGACGGATCGAGCCCAGCGCCAGCGTCGGGCCGGCGGCGAGTCGCGCCGCCAGGGTGGCCACGGTGGCGTCGAGCTCCTCGGGGGCCACCACCTGGGTGGCGAGGCCCAGCGCGAGCGCCTCGTCCGCGGAGACGGTGCGGGGGAAGTACAGCAGCTCGAGGGCCCGGGCCTGGCCGACCAGGGCCTGCAGGGTGGCGCTGGAGCCGGTGTCGCAGGAGAGCGCGATGTTGGCGAAGGCCAGGTTGAAACCGGCGGTCTGGGCCACGACCCGCAGATCGCAGGCGAACGCCAGGCTCGCCCCGGCTCCGGCTGCGACCCCGTTGACCGCGGCGATCACCGGCTTGGCCATCTCGGCCAGGGCGAGGACGATCGGGTTGTAGTGCTCGTCGACGGTCGAGAACAACGCGCTGGTGCCCGACTGCAGGATCGCGACGTGCTCCTTGAGGTCCTGACCGGTGCAGAAGGCCCGACCGGTGCCGGTGAGCACGACGCAACGCACCGCTGGATCGACCGCGGCCTGCTGCACGCTGTCGCGCAGCAGCTCCTTGGCCGCCACGTCGAGGCTGTTCATCGCGTCGGGCCGGTTGAGAGTGATCGTGCCGACGCCGTCCACGACGTCGTACAGCACCGGGGCCTGGGCGTGCGGAGGGCTCGTCATGGGGGCAGTCTGCCCGATCTGGACCCGGGATCCCCCCGGTCACCGGGGTACGGCGGCGACTTGCCCGACGCCGTGCCGGTGATCGGCTGACGGTTCAGGGGTGGCATGGGGAATAATGGCCCTGCACACGGCGGTGGGGGCGCGTCTCGCCCCGACCGTGTCAGGGACGCATGAAAGATGAGGTGCCGCATGGCGGCGATGAAGCCACGGACCGGCGACGGGCCGCTCGAAGTCACCAAGGAGGGCCGCGGCATCGTGATGCGTGTGCCGCTCGAGGGCGGTGGCCGCCTCGTGGTCGAGCTCAACGCCGAGGAGGCAGGCAACCTCGGCAACGCCCTCAAGGACGTCGTCGGCTGACGCCGGCGACTCCCACGTGACCGGGCGCACCCCTCCCTCCCTTCCCCCACAGGCCTCGCCTCCGTCGTTCGCGATCAGCGAGCTGCTGCCGCACGCCGTGCCCGGCGTGCCGGTGGTGGCCCTGCCCGTCCTGCCGGGGGAGGACGGTGGTGAGCCGTTCCTCGGTCCGGGCGCCGCCGACCTCGGCGACGAGCTTGGCCTCGACCTGCTGGCGCTGCTTGAGGTGCACCAGGCGACAGGCCGGGCCGGCGAGGTGCTCGCGCACCCGGTGCCACGCGGTGGCCCCGACGCCGCCGAGCTGCGCTGGGTGCTGCTCGTCGGGGTCGGCGAGCAGACCCCGGCCGACTTCCGACGGGCCGGGGCTGCCCTCGCGCGGGCGACCACCGGCCGGTCCTCGGTGGCCACCTCGGTGCCCGCCCTGGCCTCGGACGAGGGTCTCGAGGCCTTCGTGGTGGGTGTGGTGCTGGGCTCGTTCGCCTTCCACTGGCGCTCCGCACCCCCGGAGAAGGGTCCCGTGGGTCACGTGGTCCTCGCCGGTCTGCGCAGCACCGACCAGGCCACGCTCGACCGTGCGGTCGCCGTCGGCGGCGCCGGTTGGCGGGCACGCACCCTGGCCACGGTGCCCTCGCACCTCAAGAGTCCCGAGTGGCTGGCCGAGCAGGCCCGCGACATCGCGGCCAGCGCCGGCCTCGACGTGACGGTCTGGGACGAGCACGACCTGGCCCGCGACGGCTTCGGGGGCATCCTCGCCGTCGGTCGGGCCTCGGCGACGCCGCCGAGGTTGATCCGCCTCGACTACGCGCCTCGTACCGCAGACCGGCACACGCCCACCGTGGTGCTGGTCGGCAAGGGCATCACCTTCGACTCCGGTGGCCTCTCCATCAAGCCCGGCGAGGGCATGGCCACGATGAAGCGCGACATGACCGGCGGCGCGGTGGTGCTGGCCACGATGGCGGCGCTGGCCGACGTCGACTGTCCGGTGCGGGTCGTGGGCCTGGTGCCGGCCGCCGAGAACGCCATCGACGGCGACGCCGTGCGCCCCGGCGACGTGGTCCGCCACTTCGGTGGGCGCACCACCGAGGTGACCAACACCGACGCCGAGGGCCGGGTGGTGCTGGCCGACGCCCTCGCCTACGCCGTCGAGGCGCTGGCCCCTGCCGCGATCCTCGACGTCGCCACCCTCACCGGCGCGATGAAGGTCGCGCTGGGCCAGCAGGTCGGCGGCTTCTTCGCCAACGACGACGTGCTCGCCTCGTCGCTCGAGGCCGCCGCGACCCGGGCCGGGGAGCCGCTGTGGCGCTTCCCTCTCTCCGCGCTCTACGAGGAGAAGCTCGAGTCCCCGGTCGCCGACGCCGACAACGCCCCGGGCGGACCGGGCGCGATCACCGCGGCCCTCTTCCTGCAGCACTTCGTCGGCGCGGTGCCCTGGGCACACCTGGACATCGCGTCGGTGGGCGACGCGCCCGAGGATGCGTACGAGTGGAGCGCGGGACCCACCGGATTCGGTGCCCGCGCCCTGCTGCAGTGGCTCGGCGACCCCGACCCGCTGGCCGGCGTCGGGCGCTGACCCGGCAGCCTCAGGTGCCCGCAGGCACCTTCTTGGCCACCAGCAGCCCGTCACCGACCGGGAGCAGGGCCGGCACCAGCTCCTCGTGCTCGGTGACCTGTCGCAGCAGTTCGCGCACGGCGAGGGTCTCCTCGTCCCGCACCGACGAGTCGGCCACCCGGTCGTGCCACAGTGTGTTGTCGAACGCCACCACGCCCCCGGGTCGCAGCAGCCGCAGCGCCTCCGCCAGGCACGCGGCGTACTCCGTCTTGTCGCCGTCGACGAAGACCAGGTCGTAGTGGCCGTCGGTCAGGCGAGGCAGCACCTCCAGCGCCGCCCCGGCGATGGTCCGGGCCCGCTGGGTGGGTACGCCGGCCTCCGCGAAGGTCTCCCTGGCCAGGCGCTGGTGCTCGGTCTCGATGTCCACGGTGGTGAGCACGCCGTCGTGGCGCATGCCGCGCAGCAGCCACAGGCCCGAGACACCGGTCCCCGTGCCGACCTCGACGACGGCGCGGGCGTCCAGGATCGAGGCGATGAGACGCAGCGCGGCGCCACCACCGGGGCCGATGGCCACCACGCCCACCTCGTCGGCACGGGCGCGGGCGGCGGCCAGCAGGTCGTCCTCGGCGACGAAGGCCTCGGCGTAGCTCCAGCTCGCGGGGCTGATCGGGGTCGGGTTCGGCATGCGCCCAAACTAGTACGCCGCGCGGCCGGTCAGGAGCCGCCACACGGGCGTGGAGCACCGCGACCCGCTCACAGCCAAACCTCAGCCGGACCCCCTACCGTGGTCGGCATCGAGCAGCACCGTGCACCGTCAGGAGTCGGACCGATGGATCCTCAGACCCACGACCTCGCGAGCGAGGAGCAGGCTGAGCAGCAGGACGTGCCCAGCTGGGACGAGATCGTCGAGCGGCACTCCGACCGGGTCTACCGCCTGGCCTACCGGCTCACCGGCAACCGGCACGACGCCGAGGACCTGACGCAGGAGGTCTTCGTGCGCGTCTTCCGGTCCTTGTCCACCTACACGCCCGGCACCTTCGAGGGCTGGCTGCACCGGATCACGACCAACCTCTTCCTCGACCAGGCTCGTCGCCGACAGAAGATCCGCTTCGACGCGCTCTCCGACGAGCGGGCGGACCGGCTGAGCAGCGACTCGCCGAGCCCGGACGCGGTGTACGCCGACCAGCGCTTCGACGACGACGTCGAGCGCGCGCTCGCGACGCTGCCGCCCGACTTCCGGGCCGCCGTCGTGCTCTGTGACGTCGAGGGGCTGGCCTACGAGGAGATCGCCGAGATCCTGGGCGCCAAGCTCGGCACGGTGCGCTCACGCATCCACCGCGGTCGCAGCATGCTGCGCGCCGCGCTGGCCCACCGGGCGCCGCCCGAGGGTCGCCAGCAGTACTCCGGCCCGGCGACGGGTCCGCTGCCCCTGCCCGGTAGGCCCTGATGATGGGACACCTCGGGCCCCGTGTCAGCGCACTCCTCGACGGCCAGCTGCCGCCCGAGGAGGCCGAGCGCGCGTGGTCGCACGTCCACGTGTGCCACCTCTGCCGCGACCTCGTCGAGCGGGAGGGCTGGGTCAAGACCCGGCTCTCCGGGCTCGGCAGTGGTGAGACCACGGCCTCCGACGCGCTCAAGGGCTCGCTGATGGGGCGTGGGGCAGGGGACCCGTCGCGTCCGTCCCCGCACGCCTGGGCGACCTGGGCGGCCCCTCCCGGTGACGTCTACCTCCAGATGTCGCACCCGCACCGGCCCCGGCGGCTGATCGGGGTGGCCGCGCTCGGTGGCGGTGCCCTGGGTGCCGCGATGATGGGGGTGCTCGCCTTCGGAGCGGCCCCGGCCGACGCGCCCACTATGGATCGTCGGGTGCCGGCGACCTCGATCGTGCAACCCGGCACCCCTCAGTTCGTGGGGCCGCAGCGTCGTACGACGTCCCCTGAGCGCAGGTGACCCACGTCGGGGCCGGCCGCGCCGCCCGAGGTTTGTCGCTCTCAGCGATGATGGAGCCGTGAGCGACAGCGACCGGACGCCGGACCCGAGCGAGCCGAGCGACCCGAGGCCCGTCTGGGGCCACGACGAGCCAACGGTGCCGTTTGCGCTGGGCGCCCGCTCCCAGCAGCCGCCGTCGTGGACCCCGCCCGCCGTGTCCGGCTGGCCGGCTCCCGGTGAGCCCGGCAGCGGTCCCGGCACCCACCACCTGCCCGTGGCGCCGGTCGCGGGCGGCTCGCACCGCAGCGGTCGGATCAGTGGCTGGGTGTGGCCCGCCGTGGCCGCGATGGCCCTGGTGATCGGGCTGCTCGGCGGCGTCGCCGGCAGTGTGGTCTACGACAACGTGGGCGGGGACGACCCGATCGCCGGCACCGTCGACGGCGGTCTCGCGAGCGTCGACACCGTCTCCGCACCCCCGCTGGACCCCGACGACACCAACGTGGCCGCGGTGGCGGCCAAGCTGTTGCCCAGCACCGTGCAGATCTCCGCCGAGTTCCAGGGTGACGCCAACGGAGCGACCGGCTCCGGCTTCGTGCTCGACAAGCAGGGCCACGTCATCACCAACAACCACGTGGTCGCCTCGGCGGCCGAGGACGACGGTCAGATCCAGGTCGTCGACCAGGACGGCAACCGCTACGACGCGACCGTCGTGGGTCGCAGCCCGGTCTACGACCTGGCCGTCCTCTACGCGCCCGACGCCACCGACCTGACCCCGGCCGCGCTGGGCGCCTCGCAGGTGTTGCGGGTCGGTGACCCCGTGGTCGCGATCGGCTCCCCGCTGGGCCTGAGCTCCACCGTCACGGCCGGCATCGTCAGCTCGCTGAACCGCCCGGTCACCACCGGGGACAGCAGCAACGAGTCGTCGTACATCAACGCGGTGCAGACCGATGCCGCGATCAACCCCGGCAACTCGGGCGGCCCGCTGGTCAACCTGCTCGGTCAGGTCGTGGGGGTCAACTCCGCGATTGCGACCAACGGTGGGGCGAGCAGCGACGCGGGCAACATCGGGGTCGGGTTCGCGATCCCCGTCGAGCAGGTCCGGATCACCGCCGACCAGATCCTCAAGACCGGTGAGGCCCGCTACCCGGTGATCGGGGCGAGCATCCAGACCGGTGACCGTGACGGGCTCGGCGCCCCGGTGCAGGAGGTCATGGCCGGCACCCCGGCCGAGGACGCCGGTATCGAGGAGGGCGACCTGATCACCGCGGTCGACGGGGAGCGGGTCACCGACGGGGTCAGTCTGATCGTGTCCATCCGCACCCACCAGCCGGGCGAGACGCTGGAGTTCACGGTGGAGCGCGGTGGCGCGGAGCAGCAGATCTCGATCGTCCTCGGCTCCGAGGTCGGCTGAGTCGGCTCACGACTCCTTGTCGGCCTCCGCGAACGGGTGCTCGGCGATGAATGTCTTCGTCTTCGCGTACTGCAGCTGGATGTAGGCCTCCAGCTCGGTCGCCTCCACCCGCCACTGGCCACGGCCGCCGATCTTGATCGCGGGCAGCTCGCCGCTGCGCACGAGCGCGTAGACCTGGGAGCTGGAGGTGGTGAGCACCTCCGCGACGTCGGCCAACGTCAGGAATCGGGGCGTGGCTGCCATGACCCCATGCTCCCATCCCGCACCACGGCGTGGGGCCAGGACCTGCCGCCCCTGTGGATCGCCTCGTGACCGGGGTGCCGCCGACCCGGCATGATGGCCGCGTGGCGAAGATTCTCGGGAGCCCGGAGGCTCCGCCGGCGACCCGTGCGAGTGGCCCCGGCTGGCGCGATCCCCGGCTGTGGATCGGGGTGGCGATCGTCGCGGCGTCCGTGGTGGCCGGTGCCCGGCTGTTCGCGAGCGCCGACGACACCGTGGCCGTCTGGGCCGCCACCGCCCGGCACGGTGCCGGCGACCAGCTCGACCAGGCCGACCTCACGTCCGTGCGGATCCACTTCGCCGAGGCGGGCACCGTCGACGGGTACGTCACCCTCGACCAGCAGCTGCCGGCCGACCTGGTGCTCAGCCGGGGCATCGAGGCTGGCGAACTGCTGCCGCGGGCCTCGGTCGGCACGTCGGTCGAGTCGGGCCTCGTGCAGGTCCCGATCGCCGTCGAGCCCGAGCAGGTGCCCGGCTCGGTCGCGGCCGGCGCTGTGGTCGACGTCTACCTCGTCGCCCCGGCCGTCGCCGGTGCACCGGTGGGGAGTGGGCCCGGCGCAGGCGACCCGTCGGCAGGCGCGGCTGCGGCGTCGGCGGCGCCCGCGCTGAGCGAGGTGACGGTCCTCGAGGCGCCTCGCCCGAGCGAGAGCTTCGGCACCAGCGGCAAGCGCCAGCTCGTGCTCGCGGTGCCCGAGGGGTCGGCCACCGCGTTCTTCCAGCTCCTCGGAGCGAGCCAGGGAGCCGTCATCACCGTGGTCCGGCGGGGCTAGCCGTGCCCGGCGCAGTGGTCGTCGTCCTGGTCGTGGCCGCCGGTGCGGGGTGGGAGTCGCAGGCCTTGGCGCTGATGGGCCGGCACCAGGGCATCGTGGTGCTGAAGCGGTGCGTCGACGTGGACGACCTGATGGCCACCGCAGCCGCGGGCCAGGCCGACGTGGCGGTGCTCGGGCTCGACTCCCACGGTCTCGACGTGGCCGCGGTCGACCACCTGCGTACCCAGGGGGTGCGGCCGGTCGCGATCGCGCCCGCCTCGGCGGGGCTCGAGGCCGCGCGGCTACGAGCGGCTCGGATCGGCATCCACGCGGTGGTGGCCGAGGCCGACCTGGTGTCGTTGCCCGACCAGGTGCTGGCCGCCGACCCCGACCCCGGCACGGCCGGGCCACGACCCCGGGTGGAGGGCGCCACCGACGAGGTCGGCACGCTGACCGGCCGCACCCCCGGCCGGGTCATCGTCGTGTGGGGTCCGGCCGGAGCTCCCGGCCGCACCACGGTCGCCGTCGGTCTGGCCGCCGAGCTGTGCCGACGTGGCCTGCGCACGATCCTGGTCGACGCCGACCCGCACGGGGGCACGGTCGCCCAGACCCTCGGGGTCCTCGACGAGGTGTCCGGGGTGCTGGTCGCGGCCCGGCTCGCGGTCTCGGGCGAGCTCGCCGAACGTTTCTCCACGGTGCAGCGGGCCCTCGACGCCCGGCTGACGGTGATCACCGGCCTGCCGCGGGCCGACCGCTGGGTCGAGGTCCGCGCCGGCACCGTCGAGGCGGTGCTGGAGCAGGCCCGCACGCACGGTCACGTCGTGGTCGACACCGGCTTCAGCGTGGAGCAGGACCCGGCCGCCGACGTCGGCTCCCGGCCGGGACGCAACCAGATGACGGTGGCCGCCCTCGAGAGCGCCGACGAGGTCGTGGTCGTCGGCAGCGCCGACCCGGTCGGGCTGTCCCGCCTGGCCCGGGCGCTGGTCGACCTGCGCGAGCTCGGCACCGACGCGCCGGTCCGGGTCGTCGTCAACCGGATGCGTCCCAGCCTGGGCTGGAGCCAGCGTGACGTCGCCGCCATGCTCGGCGGTTTTGCCGATCCCAGCGGGCTGCACTTCCTGCCCGAGGACCGGGTCAGTGTCGACCGTGCCCTGGTCACCGGCCGGACACTGAGCGAGACCGCCCCGGACGCTCCGCTCACCAGGGCGCTCGTGACGGTCGCCGACTCGCTGGTGGGGGACACCGGCGCTCCCGCAGGGCGCTCCCGACGGGCCCTGGGCGCCCGGGGTGGCAGGCCGCGGGCCGCAGGCCGAGCCCGGCGGCGATGACCTGCCCAGAACCTCGTGGGGTGTCTGTCACAATCCGAGGGGCGACGGGGCGCACCCCGTGGCCCCCGGAAGGCGAGGAGGGACAGGCATGAGCGAACGGCTCCGCGCCCACGATCTCGCGTTCCTGACCGAGGAGACGGCCTCCGCGCCGCGCCACAACGCCACCATCGAGGTGTTCCGCCCCGGCCCCGAGGGATTCAGCTACGACCGGTTGCTCGACCTGGTCGAGGACCGGATCGCGTTCGTGCCGCGCTACCGACAGCGGGTCAGGTTCGTGCCCGGACGCCTGGCCAACCCGGTCTGGGTCGACGACGCCGACTTCGACCTCGGCTACCACGTCCGCCGGTCCGCGCTGCCTCGCCCCGGCAGCCTCGACCAGCTGCGTGAGCTGGTGGCCCGCATCGTGTCCCGCCCGCTGGACCGGCAGCGCCCACTGTGGGAGATCTACGTCGTCGAGGGGCTGGCCGACGCTCAGGTGGCGCTGCTCTACAAGACCCACCAGGTGCTGGTCGACGGCCTGGAGACCGTCGACCTGGGCCAGATGCTGCTCGACAGCGGTCCCGAGCACACCGTCACCGACGAGGGCCAGGACTCCTGGCGTCCGGGTCCGCCCAGCACGCCGGCCTCCTTGGTGCTGGCGGCCATCCGCGACACGATCGTGCACCCCGTGGTCGCCGTCGACACCACCCGCAGCGTCGTGAGCGGGGCCCTGCGCACGGTCGAGGAGGCCCGGCACGGGGTCAGCCGGGTGGTCAACGCCATCAGCGGACGCCAGGTCGACCGGGTCACCCCGATCTCGGGGCCGTTGTCCTTCCAGCGCCGGATCGTGGTGGCCGACACCCCCCTGGAGTCCTACCGCACCGTCCGCGAGGCACACGGCGGCACGGTCAACGACGTCATCCTGGCCACCGTTGCCGGCGGTCTGCGGGGTTGGCTGATGACGCGCGGCGCACCCGTGGGCGGCCTGAGGCAGATCCGGGCCCTGGTGCCGGTCTCGGTGCTGGACGACGACCTGGCGCCCACCTCTCTGGGCAGTCCGGTCGACGCACACTTCGTGGACCTGCCGATCGGCGAGCAGAGCCCGGTCGTGCGCCTGCACCAGGTGTCGTACTCCTTCCAGGTCCACAAGGACACCGGTCGGGCCGTGGGGGCCGGCCGGCTCGCGCAGATGGCCGGGTTCGCGCCCGCGACCTTCCACGCCGTGGCGGCGCGGGTGGCGGCGGCTGAGGTGCGGCGAGCTTTCCAGCTCACCATCACCAACGTGCCGGGCCCGCAGACGCCGCTGTTCGCAGCCGGCGCCCAGATGGTGGCCAGCTACCCCGTGCCCGCGCTGCTGCCCGGTCACGCGCTGGCGATCGGGGTGACGTCCTACGACGGCAAGGTCTTCTACGGCGTCACGGCCGACCGTGACCTGGTGCCGGACGCCGACGTCCTGGGCCAGTGCCTGGTGGAGGCGCTCGACGAGCTGGTCGACACCACCACCGGCGAGCGCCGGCGGGTGCCGCGGGGCCGCAGGGCAAAGACACGGCGGACCACCAAGGCCGGCTCCACCAGGTCGGTGCGGGAGTGAGCGTCCGCGTCTACGTCCCGGTCTCCGAGGACGACCTCGCTGCGCTGGTCACCGACGGCCGACTGCCCGGACCGCGTTGCGCCCACGCGGTGACCGAGGAGCTGCGGGCCTCATGGCCCGAGGCCGGTGACGACTCGTGGGAGTACGCCGCCCTGATGGCGGCGGCGATTGCCTCCCGAGTCCCCGGGACGGGCCGTCGCCGGGTGGTGGCCGCCGACGTGTCCCGTACCGACGCCACGACCGGCCCCGACGACGACCCGACGCGGGTCGACGTACCCGGTGACGTGGTCTGGAAGGGCGTGGCCGCCGCTCACGTCGACCCCGCGGACGGTGCCGCGGACGACGACGACCTGGCGTGGTTCGCCACCCAGGAGATCGTCCAGCTGCTCACCCCGGGCTGAGCGCCCCGGCTTCGACATCGCCCGCCGCTGGTGACAGCATCCCCGGCATGGACGCGATCACCTTTCCGCCCGTTCCCGTCAACGAGGCCACCCTCACCTACGCGCCCGGCAGCGCGGAGCGTGCGGTCCTCGCCACCGAGATCGAGACGCTCGAGGCCACCACGACCCCCCTGGACGCCTACATCGGGGGTGAGTGGCGCGCCGGCGGCGGGGCCGCGCTCGACGTCGTGCAGCCGCACGACCACCAGCACGTGCTCGGCACCCTGCACCACGCCACCCAGGCCGACGCGAGTGCGGCCGTGCAGGCGGCTGCCGATGCTGCGCCCGGCTGGCGGGCGATGCCGTTCGACGAGCGCTGCGCGATCATCCTCAGGGCCGCCGAGCTGCTCGCCGGACCCTGGCGGCAGCGGCTCAACGCCGCCACCGTTCTCGGTCAGTCGAAGACGGCGTTCCAGGCCGAGATCGACGCGGCCTGCGAGCTGATCGACTTCTGGCGCTTCAACGTGCACTACGCCAAGCAGATCCTCACCGAGCAGCCGATCGCCAACAGCCCCGGCGTGTGGAACCGCAGCGACCACCGTCCCCTCGAGGGCTTCGTCTACGCGATCACGCCGTTCAACTTCACCGCGATCGCGGGCAACCTGCCCACGGCCCCTGCCCTGATGGGCAACACCGTGGTCTGGAAGCCGTCGCCCACCCAGCAACTCGCGGCGACCCTGACCATGCAGCTGCTGGAGGAGGCCGGGATGCCGCCCGGCGTCATCAACATGCTGCCCGGGGACGGCCTGGCGGTCTCCGAGGTGGCCCTGGGCCACCGCGACCTGGCGGGCATCCACTTCACCGGCTCGACGCCGACCTTCCAGCACCTGTGGCGCACGGTCGGGGAGAACATCGCCTCTTACCGCTCCTACCCCCGCATCGTCGGCGAGACCGGCGGCAAGGACTTCATCGTCGCGCACCCCTCGGCCGACCCGGCCGTGGTCACCACGGCGATGATCCGGGGCTCGTTCGAGTTCCAGGGCCAGAAGTGCTCGGCCGCGTCGCGGGCCTACGTCGCCCGCTCGGTCTGGAACCGGATGAAGGACGACTTCCTGGGCCAGGTCGAGGCGATCTCGATGGGCGACCCGACGGACCTCTCGCACTTCATGGGCGCGGTGATCGACGACCGCGCGTTCGCCAAGCACGCGAAGGCGATCGAGCGCGCCCGCGGCGTCGCGCACCTCGACGTGCTCGCGGGCGGTCAGAGCGACGACTCGGTCGGCTGGTTCGTGCGGCCCACCGTCGTGGAGTCCAGCGACCCGGGCGACGAGATGTTCTCGACCGAGTACTTCGGCCCGATCCTCGTCGTGTACGTCTACGAGGACGCCGACTTCGAGGCGGTCGTGCAGGGGATGGAGTCGATCGCGCCGTACGCGCTGACCGGGGCGATCATCTCCCGGGACCGCGCGGCGATCGCGTGGGCGTCGCGGACGCTGCGGTTCGCGGCCGGCAACTTCTACGTCAACGACAAGCCGACCGGGGCGGTGGTCGGCCAGCAGCCCTTCGGCGGCGGTCGGGCCAGCGGCACCAACGACAAGGCCGGTGCCGCCTCCAACCTGCTGAGGTGGACCTCCCCCCGCTCGATCAAGGAGACCCTGGTGCCGCCGACCGACTACCGCTACCCGTTCATGGGCTGAGCGCCCCCCAGAAAGAAACAGCCGAGTCGGCTCTTGTGCAC
>JAJAYJ010000084.1 GCA_026786275.1 Nocardioides sp.
ATGGCGTTTATGGTGGGGGCGGGGCGGGACCGCCCGGCGGGGGTGGGGGGCCCGCACGCCTGGGCGGGGGGTCGGGGCGGGGTGCGAGGCCACGGTACCAACGGCCCTGCCCGAGGTGCCGGACGGCCGTGGGCGCACACCACCGGGCCGAGGAGGATGGGATCATGAGCAGCAGCGAGGTCCTGGCAGGCAGCATCGTCGTCGGCGTGGACGGGTCGGACCCGGCCGACCAGGCACTGGACTGGGCCGTCGAGCAGGCCGGGCTGGAGCGCCGGCCGTTGACCCTGCTGCACGCCGCCCACCTCGGCGGCAGCGGCGACGCCGGCCTGGCCGGACTGCCCGGTCTCGACGTGGGAGCGGTGCTCGAGGACCTGCGGGTCTGCGGACACGAGCTGCTGGAGAACGCCACCCGGCGGGTCGCGCTGCTCGACCCGGACGTCGTGGTGCACCCGGTGCTAAGCACCGACGACCCCCGGGTGGCCCTGCTGCACCTCGCCGAGCGGGCCAGCACCGTGGTCATCGGCTCCCGCGGTCGGGGAACGGTCGCGAGCCTGCTGCTGGGCTCGGTGAGCGTCAGCGTGTCCAAGCACGCGGCCTGTCCGGTCGTCGTGGTGCGCACCGCACGGGGAGCGTTGCCGGGCAAGGGAGTGCTCGTCGGGCTCGACGGCACGCCGGAGAACACGCCGGCGATCGAGTTCGCCTACCGGACCGCGTCGTTCCGCTCGCTGCCCCTGACCGCAGTGCACGTGTTCTGGGACAGCGCCCACCTCGGCGCCGACGAGCACGAGGTCGCCGACGACGAGGCGGGTCTCGACGACCTGCGCGCCCTGATGTCGGAGTCGGTGGCCGGCATGCGCGAGAAGTTCCCCGACGTGGTGGACCGGCTCTCGTTGGTCCGCGGCTTTCGGGACCGCCAGCTGATCCGGGCCTCGCGGGCCATGGACCTGGTCGTGGTCGGCTCACGCCAGCGCGGGTTCATCAACGACTTCGTCTACGGCTCGGTGTCCCCGACCGTAGTCGAGCACGCGGGCTGCGACGTGGCCGTAGTACCCGCCCAGCAGGACGCTCGCCACTGAGCAGGCCCCGGCCGCCTCAGTCGGACCGTCCGCCCGCCGTGTCGAGCGGAACGCTCCAGCGCAGGCGGGTCCCGGGTCCGTCTCGGCCGGACAGTTCGAACGACCCGCCGAGGTCCTCGGCACGCACCCGCAGGTTGTCCAAGCCGCTGAGCACCACGTCGGCGGCGACCCCCCGCCCGTTGTCGACGACCTCGACGCACAGCCGACTCAGGTCCGCGCTCACCACGACTCGGACGTGGCGGGCGTGGGCGTGCCGGCCCACGTTGGTCAGGGCCTCCCGGACCACGGCGACCGCGTCGGCGTACATGGACTCGGGCACCAGCACGTCCAGCGGCCCCCGGAACGTGACCTCCGGCGGCTCACTCAGCACCACCGTCGCCGCCGACACCGCCGCGAGCACCTCGGCCCGGAGACCTCCACCGGCATGGGCGGTGTGCAGCCCGAAGATCGTGGTCCGAATCTGACGGATCGTGGCGTCGATCTCGTCCACCTGTGCACCCAGCCGGTCGGCGCTGGGGCCCGCGCCCAGGACCCCGCAGACGCTCTGGATGTTCAGGCCGGCCGCGAAGAGCCGCTGCACGACGTGGTCGTGCAGGTCACGTGCGATCCGGTCACGGTCCTCCAGCGTGCGGACCCGGGCCAGCGCCACCCGTGCGTCGGCCCGGTCCAGGGCCAGCGCGACGTGTCCGGCAAGCGAGGCCGCCACGTCGAGGTCGAACTCGGTGAACTGCGGAGCACCCTGGCGGCGCAGCACGAACAGGCTGCCGCGCACCCCGTGGTCGGCGGGCAGCGGGACCGCCATCGCCGGACCGCGCTCACCCTGGCGCAACAGGTGGGTGTACGGCCCGTCCTCGAGAGCAGCGACCAGCTGGGGACGGTGGGTCTCGAGACAGCGACGTACGAGGCCTTCCCCCGGCGGGAGCGCGACGCCCACCACCCGCCCGGCAGCCTCCCCCGCAGCCCGGTCGACGACCAGGCCGGCGTACGGCTCCAGCACACCGTGGGTGAGCACGACGGCGACCAGGTCGGCGCCCGCGAGGACGAGCACCCGCTGCGCGATCAACTGGACCGCGTCGACCTCGTCATTGGTCAGCAGCTCGTGGGTGATCTCGGTCGTGGCTGCCGTCCACTGCTCACGGCGCTGGCTCTCCTCGAAGAGCCGGGCGTGCGCGATCGCGACCCCGGCGGTCGTGGCCAGCGCCTCGACCAGCACCTGGTCCTCCGCACTGAAGGCGTCGATCCTGGGGTCGGCCAGGTAGAGGTGACCGAAGATCTCGTCGCGGACCTCCAGCGGCACGCCCAGGAAGCTGTTCATTGGCGGATGGCCGGGCGGAGTGCCGACCGAGCGGACGTCGTCGGACATGATCGGCAGTCGTACCGGCTGGGGGTTCTGGATGAGGGCGCCCAGCAGGCCCTTGCCCTCCGGCACGTGACCGATCCGCGCCACCGTCTCGGCGTCCATGCCGATGTGGATGAACTCGTCGAGGCGACCGTTGGTGCCCAGCACTCCGATCGCGGCGTACTTGGCCCCCACGAGCTCGACCGCGGCCTCGATGATCTGCCGCAGGGTCAGGGGGAGGTCGAGGTGCTCGACGGCGAGCCGGTTCGCCTCCAGCAGCCGGCGCAGCTGAGCCTGGGTCGAGACGCTCAGCCCGCTCGGATCGATCACGTCCCAGGACGTCGATGCGGCGCCGCGCCTGGTCATCGCCGGCTCACGGACCGGGTTCTGTCAGTGTGCACGGGGCCCTCATTCGATCGGGAGCAGCCACCACGAGGCCGTCGGGGTTCGGATCCCTCACCCTACGCGCAGTCCGACTCCCGGGCTCGCCTGGACAGGGGCGGTCGCCGTGAACAGTGCGCGTCGATGCCGTCAGTCGCTCGCGATGGGTCGCAGGATGTCGAGCCGGGCCGCCCGGAGCGCGGGGGCGACCGCGGCGACCACCCCCACCACCAGCGAGGCACCCAGCATCACCAGGACCAGCGTCCACGCGATGCCCGGGGTGATCAGCCCCTCGGCGCGCAGGCCGTGCTGCAGCGCCACCCCCGGACCGGGGCCGAGCAGGGTGCCGAGCACTGACCCGAACGCGGCGGTGGCCACCGCCTCGATCCGCGGTGCGCCCGCCCGTCCCAGGGCGGTGGTCCCACCCACGGGGGTCGTCCGCCACTCGTGCCTGACCCCCGACCCGGTCGAGGCTGGACAGATGGACGTCGACCAGTGCTGCCCCCGTGCCTGACCCCGCAGCACCGGCGCCAGCTCGTAGCGTCGAGCACCACGCGGCGTCGGCCGCAGCGGTAGCGGTGAGTCTCGGCAGCGACGGCCGGCACGGCTTGGCGCAGTCCGAGGCGGCGGCCCGGCTGCAGCGCCACGGCCCCAACATGCTGCCCGCTGCGCACGGCGATCCGCTGGTGCGGCGGGTGCTGCTGCAGTTCAACAGTCCGCTGATCTACGTGCTGCTGGTGGCCGCGGCCACCACGCTGGCCCTGGGTGAGTTCATCGACGCCGCGGTGATCCTCGGGGTCGTGCTGCTCAACGCCGTCGTCGGCTTCGTGCAGGAGAGCAACGCGCTGGCCGCGCTGGACAGCCTGCGGTCGTTGTCGCACGTCGAGGCCCGCGTGATGCGCGACGGGGTCGTGCTCAGCGTGCCCTCCGAGGACCTGGTGCCCGGTGACCTGGTCCGCCTGGACGCCGGCGACAAGGTACCGGCGGACCTCCGCCTCGTCGAGGCCACCGAGGTGCTGGTCGACGAGTCGACCCTGACCGGCGAGTCGGTGCCGGTGCCCAAGCACGACGTCGTGCTGTCGCAGGCGACCCGGGGCGCCGACCGGAGCAACATGCTCTTCGCGGGCACGCTGGTGCGCTCGGGCTCCGCACGCGGGCTGGTCGTCTCGACCGGCGCGGACACCGAGCTGGGCGGCATCCACCGGCTGGTCAGCAGCGCCGCCGTGCTCGCCACGCCGCTCACCCGCAAGCTCGCGCACTTCAGCGCCGTGCTGACCGTGCTGATCATCGCTCTGGCGGGGCTGGCCTTCGCCATCGGCCTGCTGCGGGGTGAGGCCGCGCCCCAGATGTTCACCGCGGCGGTCGCGCTCGCGGTAGGAGCCATCCCCGAGGGCCTGCCCGCCGCGGTCACGATCACGCTCGCGGTCGGCGTACGTCGGATGGTGCGCCGCCGCGCCGTCGTACGACGTCTGCCCGCGGTCGAGACGCTCGGCAGCACGACCGTGATCTGCACCGACAAGACCGGCACCTTGACCACCAACGAGATGACGGTGTGCGAGATCTGGACCCCGGACGGTCAGCTCGACGTCAGCGGGACCGGGTACGACCCCTCGGGACGACTCACCCTGCACGGTGCCGTGGTCGACGACGTGAGCGTGGACACGCGGGCGGGCCTGCACTGGTGCCTGGCGGCCGGGTCCCTGTGCAACGACTCGGGGGTCAGCCACGACGGCGAGCAGTGGGTGATCAGCGGGGACCCGACCGAGGCCGCCATGAAGGTGGTCGCGCTCAAGACCAGCGTCGCCGGGTCGGTCCAGGAGGCCTACCCCCGGGTCGCCACCATCCCCTTCGACTCCGGGCGGCAGTACATGGCCACCCTGCACGGGTCCGGGTCGGGTACCGACCACGTGGTCCTCGTCAAGGGCGCGGTGGAGCGGGTGATCGCACTGTGCGGCAGTTGGCTGCGGGCCGACGGCACCCCCGAGCCGCTGGACCACGCGGTGCTCGCGGCCGCCGTGGACGCCCTGGCCGGCCGCGGACGTCGGGTGCTGGCGACCGCGGTCGCCCTCGACGTCACGCCCGCGGCCTTCGAGGCCGACGGGATCGAAGGCTGCTCGGATGCTCTGGTCCTGACCGGTCTCCAGGCCATGATCGACCCGCCTCGGCCCGCGGCCACCGGGGCCGTCGCGGCCTGCCGGGCGGCCGGGATCGAGGTCAAGATGATCACCGGCGACCACGCGGTCACGGCGGCCGCGATCGCTGCGGAGCTGGGGCTCCAGGACCGCAGCGAGCGTGGTGTCGTCACCGGCGCCGAGCTGAGCGCCCTGCCCGACCCGGCGTACGCCGAGGCGGTGGCGGGCACCCGCGTCTTCGCCCGGGTCTCACCCGAGGAGAAGCTGCGCCTGGTCGAGGCGCTGCAGGCCCAGGGCCACGTGGTCGCGATGACCGGGGACGGCGTCAACGACGCGCCGGCGCTGCGGCGCGCCGACATCGGCATCGCGATGGGCCGCGGCGGCACCGAGGTGGCCAAGGACGCCGCCGACATGGTCCTGGTCGACGACGACTTCGCGACCATCGAGGCCGCGGTCGAGGAGGGTCGCGGGGTCTTCGACAACCTCGTCAAGTTCATCGTCTGGACACTGCCGACCAACACGGGCGAGGGTCTGGTGATCCTGGTCGCGATCCTCTTCGGGACCGCGCTGCCGATCCTGCCGACCCAGATCCTGTGGATCAACATGACCACTGCGGTGGTGCTCGGGCTGACGCTGGCCTTCGAGCCGCGGGAGCCGGGCATCATGCAGCGCCCACCCCGTGAGCCGGAGCGCCCCCTGCTGACCCCCGAGCTGGTGTGGCGCACCGTGCTGGTGGCGGGCCTGCTGGTGGTGAGCTCCTGGTGGATCTTCACCTCGCAGCTGGCCGGCGGAGCCGACCTCGACGTGGCCCGCACGGCCGCCGTCAACGTGTTCGTGGCGGTCGAGATCGTCTATCTCTTCAGCTGTCGCTCACTGACCCGGCCCGCGTGGCGCCTGGGCCTGCTCAGCAACCCGTGGGTGATCGGCGGGGTGCTGGTCCAGGTCCTGGCCCAGGCGGCGTTCACCTACCTGCCGCTGATGAACGACGTGTTCGCCACGGCCCCGCTGCCAGCGACCACCTGGCTCAGCATCCTGGCCGTCGCCGCCGCGGTCTCGCTGGTGGTCTCGCTCGACAAGCTCGCCGCGGTCCGTCGCCACCGGTCCTGAGACCCGGGACCTGCGACCCTGCCCGATCCTCGGCCCGTGCGCGAGGCTCGCACCATGGACACCTCCCAGGACGCAGCCGGCAACACCGAGACCACGGGAGCCAACGCCACCATCGGCAGCATCGTCGTGGGGGTCGACGGATCCCCGTCGGCCGACGATGCGCTCGACTGGGCCGCTGACCAGGCCGTCCTGGACCACCGACCGCTGACCCTGGTGCACGCCGTCAGCATCTCCAGGCCGGACTGGACCGATCCGGCGGTCGCCGGCATCGACGAGATCCTGGTCGTGGTGTGCAACCGGGCCCGGGTGATGCTGACCGAGGCCACCTCCCGGGTGACCGCGGTCCACCCCGGGCTGGTCGTGCACCACGTGCTCAGCGAGGCGGACCCGCGAGAGGCCCTGCTGGGTCTGGCCGACGAGGCGGCGATGATCGTCCTCGGCTCCCGCGGGCGGGGCCCGGTCCGCAGCCTGCTGCTGGGCTCGGTCAGCGTCGCGGTCGCCCGGCTCTCCTCCTGCCCGGTCGTGGTCCTGCACCCCTCGGGACCCGCGGTGACCCGCCGCGGCGTCCTCGTCGGCGTGGACGGCACCGGCGAGTCCCACCCCGCGCTCGAGTTCGCCTACCGGCTGGCCGCCTCACGGGGCTGGCCGTTGACGGTGCTGCAGTGCGTCCCGGACACCGAGGTGGGGGTCGCCGTCCCGCAGACGCACCCGGAGCGCGTCGCCGCCCTGGCCGAGGCGGTCGAGAGCACCGGCGCGAAGTTCCCCGACGTCGTCGTCGAGCTCAGCGTGCACGACGGCTTCCTCGACCAGCGCCTCGTGCAGCTGTCGCCCCAGATGGACGTGGTCGTGGTCGGCGCGGCGCCCACCAGCCGGCTGCAGCGGCTCGTCTACGGAGCGCTGGCCCCGACCGTGATCGAGCACGCACGCGGCGTGGTCGCCGTCGTGCCCCACGTCGGCTGAGCAGCGCCAGCCCCTACCGGGCGCGGCGGATGCGGGCACGGATGCGCAACGACGCAGTGCCGGTGCCGGCCACCCGACCAGGTCTGGCTCAGGTCGGGGTGACCTGGGTCCCGGCGGAGCCGGCGACCACGTCGGCGGCGTCGGCCAGCGAGCCAATCGCGGCGCGCCCACCGGTGTCGGTGGCGAAGCCGCAGGCGGCGCTGACCTTGGGGCCCATGGAGCCGGCCGCGAACCGGGAGGCCCGGAGGTTCTCGGCGCTCACGTGCCGGATCTCCTGCTGTTCGGGTGTCCCGAAGTCGGTCATCACCGCAGGTACGTCGGTCAGCAGCACCAGCAGATCGGCGTGCAGCTCGGTGGCGACCAGAGCGGCCACGAAGTCCTTGTCCACGACCGCGTCCACCCCGGCGAGGCCGGCCGGCCCGTCGACGACCGGCACTCCCCCGCCGCCGGCCAGCACCACCGTCGTGGCGTGCTGCAGCAGGATCCTGGCCGTGTCGATCTCCACGATGCGGCGCGGAAGGGGCGAGGCGACGACGCGTCGCCAGCGCTCACCATCGCGGCGTACCGACCAGTCGTTGCGCTCGGCTAGCTCGCGCGCCTCCTGCTCGGGGTACCCGCTCCCCACGAACTTCGTCGGCTCCGCGAACGCCGGGTCGTCGCCGTCCACGACCGTCTGGGTCACCAGCGTGACCACCGCGGTGGCCAGGCCGGCGTTGGTCAGTGCCTGCTGCAGCCAGTAGCCGATCAACCCCTGCGTCTCGGCCACCAGCTCGCTGAACGGGTAGGCGCGCGAGAGCGAGGTGTCTCCGGCGCTCTCGAGCGCGAGCATGCCGACCTGGGGTCCGTTGCCGTGCAGCAGCACCAGCTCGTGCTCGGCCGCGAGGGAGGCCAGGGCCGGGGCGGCCTGGGCCACGTGCTCGAGCTGGATCGCTGAGTCCGGTGCCTCGCCGCGGCGCAGCAGCGCGTTGCCGCCCAGGGCGACCACGATCCTCACGTGAGGTCTCCCAGCTGGTCACCCAGGGTCGCGACCATCACGGCCTTGATGGTGTGCATCCGGTTCTCGGCCTGGTCGAAGACGATGGAGGCCGCAGACTCGAAGACCTCGTTGCTCACCTCCAGGGCACTCAGCCCGGTCTGCTCGAAGAGCTCCGCACCGACCTCGGTGCCCCGGTCGTGGAACGCCGGCAGGCAGTGCATGAACCTCACGTCCGGGTTGCCGGTGCGTGCCATCAGCTCGCTGTTCACCTGATACGGCACCAGCGTTTCGATCCGCTCGCCCCACGCCTCGACGGGCTCCCCCATCGACACCCACACGTCGGTGTAGACGACGTCGACCCCGGCCACCCCGGTGCCCACGTCGTCGGTCAGGGTGATCCGGGCTCCGGTCTCCTCGGCCACCGCCCGGGCCGCCTGGGCGACCTCTGGCGGGGTCGCCAGGGAGGCCGGCGAGACGATGCGCACGTCCATGCCCAGCATCGCGCCCGCCACCAGGAGCGAGTTGGCGGTGTTGTCGGCGGCGTCGCCCACGAAGGCGAAGGAGATCTGGTCGTCGGGCTTGGCGACGTGCTCGCGCATGGTGAGCATGTCGCACAGCGACTGGGTGGGATGCCAGCGGTCGGTGAGGCCGTTCCAGACCGGCACCCCGGACAGGGCGGCCAGGGTCTCTGCCGTGCTCTGGCTGAACCCGCGGTACTCGATACCGTCGAACATCCGCCCCAGCACGCGGGCCGTGTCGGCGGCCGACTCCTTGTGACCCAGGTGGGAGCCCGCGGGGTCCAGGTAGGTCACGTGTGCGCCCTGGTCGTGGGCCGCGACCTCGAACGCGCACCGGGTGCGGGTCGAGGCCTTCTCGAAGATGAGGGCGATGTTGCGACCGCTCAGGCGGTGGATCTCGCGGCCGGTGGCCTTGTCGGCCTTGAGGCCTGCGGCGAGCGCGAGCAGGTAGCGCCACTCGGCGGGGGTGTAGTCGAGCTCCTTGAGGAACGAGCGCCCCCGCAGGTCGACGCGGACGGCCGTCGAGCCCGTCATGCGCGCACCGCGTCCCGCTCGATCGGGCAGGTCATGCAGCGGGGGCCACCCCGACCGCGACCCAGCTCCTCGCCCACGACGGGGATCACCGTGATGCCGTGCTCGCCCAGGTAGCGGTTGGTGCTGGTGTTACGTTCGTAACCCAGGACGACCCCCGGCGAGATGGCCAGGAAGTTGTTGCCGTCGTCCCACTGCTCGCGCTCGGCCCCTCTCCGGTCGATGGGTGTCGAGAGCAGCCGGAGCCTCTTCACCCCGAGGGCCTCGGCCACGACCGGGAACAGCTCGCGGTTCTCCTCGATCTTGAAATCACCGCCCTCGCCCAGCCGGATCAACGTGAAGGACCGCAGCTGCGCCGGCAGGAAGGGGTAGAGGCAGAACGCGTCCCGGTCGATCATCGTCATCACGGTGTCGAGGTGCATGAACGCTCGCTCGTGGGGCAGCTCCACCACGATCACGAGGTCGACGCTGCCGGCCTGGAAGAGGCTGCGGGCCAGGATCTCGACTCCCTGCGGTGTGGACCGCTCGCCCATCCCGATCATCACCGCACGGTTGCCGATCACGGTGATGTCGCCGCCCTCCACGGTGGCGCTCTCGTGGGCCAGGGAGTCGTTGCCGTAGAGGAAGCTCACCGTGCTGCTGGTGAACATGGGGTGGAAGTTGTAGACGATACGGGAGTTGATCGTCTCGCGCTGCCGGGCCGCCTTGGCCATCGGGTTCAGGGAGACACCGTCGTAGACCCAGGCGGAGTTGTCACGCTGGAAGAGGTGGTTGGGCAGCGGGCGCAGCAGGAAGTCGTCGGGTCCGAGGTGCTCCATCAGCAGGCTGGGCGCGTGCAGCATTGAGGCGACGTCGCTCTTGAGGACGCCGCCGATCAGCAGCTCGGCCAGCAGGGGGGCCGGGGTGGAGCCGACGAGCTCGTCGAGCGGGGCGTCCAGGGCCGGCCCGAACCGGGTGGCGGTGGTCAGCACGTCCTGCACGAAGGTCCGCGCGCCGGGGGCGTCGAGGGCCTCGGCCAGCAGGGTGGCGAACTGGTGCACGAGCACGCCGCCGGCCTCGAGCTGGACCACGAAGGCGTCGTGCTCCTGGCGGGCCCGCTCGGCCCACATCACGTCGTCGAAGAGCAGCTCGTCGACGTTGGCGGGCGTGAGCCGGCTGAGCTCGATGCCGGGGCGGTGCACGACGGCCTGGCGCAGCAGGCCGACCTCGGAGTCGACGTGGAAGGTCATGGTGGCCTCTCGGGTGGGATCGGGGACGGGGTAGGCGATCAGGGTCATCGGTACGCCGGGACCGGCTCGGGCTCGGTCATCGTGCGACGCATCCGCAGGTAGACGGGGACACCGAGGACCGAGGCACTGCCGGCCATCAGGAACGGGCCCCACACGACATACCAGGAGCTCCCGGTGTTGCGGGAGTAGTAGATGAACGCGATCGACACCAGCAGCGAGACCACGGCGACCCCGAGGTCGAGGGCGAGCCGCGGGGTGTGGCCGAGGCGGTGGTCGGCGCGGCGCCAGCTGAGCTGGGCCAGGGCCGAGAAGGCGTAGGGCACGGCCGAGGTGATCCCGGTCATCAGGACCAGGGTGGTGAAGACGGTCGCTCCGCTGGTGCCGAGATAGCTGAGCACGACCGCGACGGAGGCCAGCGCGGTCGACACGACGATCCCGAAGGCGGGCACCCCACGGGCCGAGAGCCGACCGAAGCGTTGCGGGAACAGGCCGTCCTTGGCGGCGGCCAACGGCATCTCGGCCACGATCATGGTCCAGCCGTTGAGGGCGCCGATGCCGGAGACGATCACCGCGAGAGCCACGACGGTGCCCGCCCAGGAGCCGCCGGCGACCGCGTCGGCCGCCACCGAGTAGGACGCCTTGTTGCCGTCGAGCGCGAGCGCACTGGCGGGGAGGATGCCGAACACCGCGACCAGGGAGAGCAGGTAGACGACGCCACTGGCCAGGGTGCCATAGATGGTGGAGCGCCCGACGTTGCGGGCCGGGTCGCGGACCTTGGCGGCGGCGACCGAGGCGGTCTCCACGCCCAGGTAGCTGAACAGGCAGATCGCCATCGCCCCGCCGATCGCGGCGACGTTGGTGTCGCCGCTGGTGTTCCACGGCGTGAAGTTGGCGGTGCTGATGAAGAAGAGCCCGATGGTCGACATCAGCGCGAGTGGGATGAACTTGAGGACCGTGGTCCAGACCTGGAAGACCCCCATGGTCTTCACCCCCAGCAGGTTGACCCCCGCCGGGACCCAGAGCCCGACCAGGGCGATCAGGATCGACCAGCCCACGACGCTGCCGGTGTTGACGAACGTCTCGACGTAGTAGACCCAGCCGACCGCGATCGCGGCGTTGCCGGCCCAGGCGGTGATCCAGTAGGACCAGGCGTTGCTGAACCCCCACCCGTTGCCGAAGGCCGCCCGGGCGTAGGCGTAGGGCCCGCCGTCGGCGGGCAGTCGCCGCGACATCACCGCGAACATCATCGCCAGGGCGACGGCGCCCACCGTGGCGATGCCCATCGCGCCCAGGCTGATCGGGCCGTAGGACGCGATCGCGTACGGCAGGCTGAAGATACCGACGCCAATGATGCTGCCCATCACCAGCGCGGTGGACTGCGGCAGCCCGAGGCGCTCGTCGCGGGGGGTGGCAGGCGAGGCCTGGCCGGGTCGGTCGTGGGTCTGCGTCATGTCGCCACGAAACCACTGCAGCCACCGGGGTCAGGAGGGCCGAAGGTCCCCGGCCGACGGTGGAAGGTCCCCGGCCGGTCGATGGCAGGCCGATGGCAGGTCGAGGGAAGGACACGCGGGCCCCGAGCGGGACCAACGGCCCTGTCCGGACGCGGGCGCGGGTGTCACGATGGTCGCGACCGTACGTCCGCACGCCCCACCGGCAGCCCCCAGGAGCCCAGCATCGAGTCCAGCACCGAGCCAGACGTCGCGCCCAAGATCCGGGTCTACCTGCTCGACGACCACGAGGTGGTGCGACAGGGGCTGCGCGCGCTGCTCGAGGGCGCCGGCGACATCGAGGTCGTGGGTGAGTCCGGCTCGGCCGTCGACGCGACCCACCGGATCCCGGCGCTGCGCCCCGACGTGGCGGTCCTCGACGGCCGGCTGCCGGACGGCTCGGGGGTCGAGGTGTGCCGCGAGATCCGCTCCGTCGATCCCAGCATCCAGGCCCTGATCCTGACCTCCTACGACGACGACGCAGCGCTCTTCGCGGCGATCATGGCCGGTGCCGCCGGGTACGTGCTCAAGGAGAGCAAGGGCAACGACCTGGTGGCGGCGGTGCGCCAGGTGGCGGCGGGCAGGTCGTTGATCGACCCCGCGCTGACAGCCAGGGTCCTCGATCGGGTCCGGCATCCCTCGGTGACGGCCCCCGAGCTGAGCAGCCTGACCGAGCAGGAGCTCAAGCTGCTGGCGCTGATCGCCGAGGGCCTCACCAACCGCCAGATCGGCGAGCGGATGTTCTTGGCCGAGAAGACGGTCAAGAACTACGTGTCGAGCATCCTGTCCAAGCTCGGTCTCGAGCGCCGCACCCAGGCCGCGGTGATGGCGACCAAGCTGCTGGACCTGCCCGAGCGCCCGGGCCGTTGACCCGGGTGCTCCCGGGACGGGACCATCCGCATCGGTGCTGGTGACCAATAGCCCTGACCCGGACCGCCGCGACGCGGCGATCCTCGAGGCATGACCACTCTCCGCACGCACCGGAGCACGCCCAGCGGGCCGCACGCCTCCGGCACCCATCTGAGCGACGCCCTCACGAGCCGGACGGCCGCTGTCCTGCGGATCGCCTTCGGGCTCACGTTCCTGTGGGCCTTCGCCGACAAGCTCCTCGCCCTCGGGTTCGCGACCGGACGCGACGAGACCGGGGCGGTGGACCGCTTCGGCGACGCTGCCTGGATCAACGGCGGCAGCCCCACCCAGGGATTTCTGGAGTTCGGCGCGGACGGCCCGTTCAAGGGCCTGTACAACAGCATCGCCGGAGCCGCCTGGGCCGACGTCCTCTTCATGCTCGGGCTGCTCGGCGTCGGGGTGGCACTCACGCTCGGTGCGGGGGTCCGGCTCGCGGCCGGAGCCGGGGCGCTGCTCTACCTGCTGATGTGGACCGTGGTGCTGCCGCCCCAGAACAACCCCGTCCTCGACGTCCACGTGCTGGGCGGGCTCACCCTGGTCCTGCTGGCCCTGCTGAACGCCGGGCACACCTGGGGCCTGGGCGCCCGGCTGGCCCGCACCGACCTGGTCCACCGCTACCCCGTCCTAGGGTGAGGTGAGGCGGTGGCCACCCGCCCCCACCCCCCCCCGGGAGGCCGAACAAACCACACGCCAAGAACGGGACAGGCCACCACCCCCCGCGGGTAGGGTAATATATAA
>JAJAYJ010000085.1 GCA_026786275.1 Nocardioides sp.
CCGTACCTCCTTCTCCGCCTCACAGGACGGATCGTTAAAGGATGTAGAACACTCGCGACTCTAGCAGCGCGCAGCCCCGGTCGGCCGCGGGCGTCTCGGCCGTAGCCACCCCCGCCGCGGGCGCGCCGGCGGCGGGGGGGGCGACGGCCGAGACGCCCGCGGCCGACCGGGGCTGCGCGCTGCTAGAGTCGCGAGTGTTCTACATCCTTTAACGATCCGTCCTGTGAGGCGGAGAAGGAGGTACGGCGTGCCTGTGCATGCCCCCGCCACCCCGGCCCCCGCGATCCTCGTGCTCGAGGACGGCCGCACCTTCACCGGCGCGAGTTACGGCGCCGAGGGCGAGACCTTCGGCGAGGCCGTCTTCAACACCGGGATGACCGGCTACCAGGAGACGCTGACCGATCCGTCCTACCACCGCCAGGTGGTGGTGATGACCGCCCCGCACGTCGGCAACACCGGCATGAACGACGAGGACGTGGAGTCGTCGCGGATCTGGGTGGCCGGCTACGTCGTGCGCGACCCGGCCCGTCGTGTCTCCCACCATCGCTCGCTGCGCTCTCTCGACGACGACCTGCGCGCCCAGGGGGTGGTGGGCATCTCCGGCATCGACACCCGGGCCCTGACCCGCCACCTGCGCGAGCGGGGCGCCATGCGGGTCGGCATCTCCTCGGTCGAGACCGACCCGGGCGTCCTGCTGGAGCGGGTCCGGTCCTCGGGTGAGATGACCGGCACGGAGCTGTCCAGCGAGGTCTCGACGCCGCAGGCCTACGTGGTGCCTGCCCACGCCGGACCCTGGGGGCACGGCAAGCGGTTCACCGTGGCTGCCCTGGACCTCGGCATCAAGACGACCACGCCGCTGCGGATGGCCGAGCGCGGCGTCGAGGTGCATGTGCTGCCCGCCACGTCGAGCCTCGAGGACGTCCTGGCCGTGCAGCCCGACGGCCTGTTCTTCTCCAACGGTCCCGGTGACCCGGCGGCGACCACGGCCCAGGTCGAGCTGCTGCAGGCGGCGCTGGACGCGGGTGTGCCCTACTTCGGCATCTGCTTCGGCAACCAGCTCTTCGGCCGGGCCCTGGGCCTCGGCACGTTCAAGCTGGGCTACGGCCACCGGGGTCTCAACCAGCCGGTGATGGACCGCACCACCGGCAAGGTCGAGGTGACCGCCCACAACCACGGGTTCGCGGTCGCCTGGCCCGACGGGGTGCCGCTCGACGCGCCCGTCGACACGGCGTACGGCGTCGTCACGGTCAGCCACGTCTGCCTCAACGACGACGTGGTTGAGGGCTTGGAGCTGCGTGACGCCCGCGGCAGGTTGCGCAGCTTCTCGGTGCAGTACCACCCCGAGGCCGCGGCCGGCCCGCACGACGCGGCGTACCTCTTCGACCGGTTCTGCGATCTCATGGTCAAGGAGGCCTGACATGCCCAAGCGCGAGGACATCGGCTCGGTGATGGTCATCGGCTCCGGGCCGATCATCATCGGCCAGGCCTGCGAGTTCGACTACTCCGGGACCCAGGCCTGCCGGGTCCTCAAGGAGGAAGGCATCCGGGTCATCCTGGTCAACTCCAACCCGGCCACGATCATGACCGACCCGGAGTTCGCCGACGCCACCTACGTGGAGCCGATCACGCCGGAGTTCGTCGAGAAGGTGATTGCCAAGGAGCGGCCCGACGCGCTGCTGGCCACGCTGGGCGGCCAGACCGCGCTCAACACCGCCATGGCCCTGGCGGCCGCCGGCGTGCTCGAGAAGTACGATGTCGAGCTGATCGGTGCGTCCATCGAGGCCATCGAGCGGGGTGAGAACCGCCAGGTCTTCAAGAGGATCGTCGAGGAGCTCGGCGGCGAGTGCTCACGCAGCGTCATCTGCCACACCATGCACGACTGCCTCGCGGCGGTCGACGAGCTCGGGTACCCGATGGTGGTCCGGCCCTCCTTCACCATGGGCGGCACCGGCTCGGGGATGGCCTACGACGAGACCGACCTGCGCCGGATCGCCGGGGCCGGCCTGAGCGCGAGCCCGACCACCGAGGTGCTGCTCGAGGAGTCGATCCTGGGCTGGAAGGAGTACGAGCTCGAGGTGATGCGCGACACCGCGGACAACGTGGTGATCATCTGCTCGATCGAGAACGTCGACCCGATGGGCGTGCACACCGGCGACTCGATCACGGTCGCGCCGGCGATGACGCTGACCGACCGGGAGTACCAGGACATGCGCGACCTGTCCATCGGCATCATCCGCTCGGTCGGTGTGGACACCGGCGGCTGCAACATCCAGTACGCCGTCAACCCGGCCGACGGCCGGCTGATCGTGATCGAGATGAACCCCCGCGTCAGCCGCTCGAGCGCGCTGGCCTCCAAGGCGACCGGGTTTCCGATCGCCAAGATCGCGGCCAAGGTCGCGATCGGCTACACCCTCGACGAGATCCCCAACGACATCACCACCCGCGCCGACGGGTCCAGCACCCCGGCCAGCTTCGAGCCGACCCTGGACTACGTCGTGGTCAAGGTGCCGCGCTTCGCGTTCGAGAAGTTCCCCGGGGCCGACCCGACGCTGACCACGCACATGAAGTCGGTGGGGGAGGCGATGGCCATCGGGCGCAACTTCACCGAGGCGCTGCAGAAGGCGCTGCGTTCCCTGGAGGCGCCCGCGACGGGTCCGGGATCGGCGGTCTTCGACTGGCACCAGGAGTGGGTGGATCTCGACAAGGCCGCGCTGCTGCGTGAGATCGCGACCCCGCACGACGGTCGGCTGAAGAAGGTGATGGACGCGATCCGTGCGGGCGCCACGCCCGCGGAGGTCTTCGACGCCACCCGGATTGACCCGTGGTTCCTCGACCAGCTCGCGTTGATCAACGAGATCGCCGAGGAGGTCACCGTGGCTCCCGAGCTGACCCCGGGTCTGCTGGCCCGGGCCAAGCGGCACGGCTTCTCCGACGTCCAGATCGGCAAGATCCGGGGCATGAGCGCCGACGTAGTCCGCGGGGTGCGGCACGCGCTGGGCATCCGACCGGTCTACAAGACCGTCGACACCTGCGCCGCGGAGTTTGCGGCGGCGACGCCTTACCACTACTCGACCTACGACGAGGAGTCCGAGGTGCGTGCGCGCGAGCGGCCGGCCGTGATCATCCTCGGCAGCGGACCCAACCGGATCGGCCAGGGCATCGAGTTCGACTACTCCTGCGTGCACGCCGCCCTCGCGCTCAGCGAGGCCGGTTACGAGACGGTGATGGTCAACTGCAACCCCGAGACCGTCTCCACCGACTACGACACCTCCGACCGGCTCTACTTCGAGCCGCTCACCCTCGAGGACGTGCTGGAGGTCGTGCACGCCGAGGCCCTGGCCGGCCCGATCGCCGGCGTGATCTGCCAGCTCGGCGGCCAGACCCCGCTCGGGCTGGCCCAGGGCCTGGAGGACAACGGGGTCCCGATCGTGGGCACCTCGCCGGCCTCGATCCACCTGGCCGAGGAGCGGGGGGCCTTCGGTCGGGTGCTCGCCGAGGCGGGGCTGCCGGCGCCGACGTACGGCATGGCGACCAGCGTGGCCGACGCCCACCGGATCGCGGCCCGCATCGGCTACCCCGTGATGGTGCGGCCCTCCTACGTCCTGGGCGGGCGCGGCATGGAGATCGTGTATGGCGACGACGCCCTGCGCGGCTACATCGAGCGGGCCACCGAGATCAGCCCGGAGCACCCGGTGCTGGTCGACCGGTTCATCGACGACGCGGTCGAGATCGACGTGGACGCGATCTTCGACGGCACCGACCTGTTCCTGGGTGGCGTGATGGAGCACATCGAGGAGGCCGGCATCCACTCCGGTGACTCCTCCTGCGCGCTGCCGCCGATCACCCTGGGGGCGGCCGAGATCGAGCGGATCCGTCAGGCCACCGAGGCAATCGCCCGTGGCGTCGGCGTGCGGGGGCTGCTCAACATCCAGTTCGCCCTGGGCTCCGACGTGCTCTACGTCCTGGAGGCCAACCCGCGGGCCAGCCGGACCGTGCCGTTCGTCTCCAAGGCCACCGCGACGCCCCTGGCCAAGGCCGCAGCCCGGGTGATGATGGGCGAGAGCATCGCCAACCTGCGCACGGCCGGGGTGCTGCCCCGCGAGGGCGACGGCGGCACGCTGCCGGCCGACCAGCCGATCGCGGTCAAGGAGGCGGTGATGCCGTTCAACCGGTTCCGCACCCCCGACGGCACCCAGGTCGACACCATCCTCGGTCCCGAGATGAAGTCGACTGGTGAGGTGATGGGCTTCGACGCCGACTTCGGGCGGGCCTTCGCCAAGGCGCAGGCCGCCGCGTTCGGCTCGCTGCCGACCTCGGGCACGGTGTTCGTGAGCATGGCCAACCGGGACAAGCGGCACATGATCTTCCCGATCAAGGTGCTCGCCGACCACGGGTTCGAGATCCTGGCCACCCAGGGCACCGCCGAGGTGCTGCGCCGCAACGGCGTGCGGGCCACGATCCTGCGCAAGCACTTCGAGGGCGCCGGCCCCGCCGGAGAGCCCACGACCGTGCAGATGATCCTGGACGGCCGGATCGACCTGGTGATCAATACGCCCAACGGCTCCGGCAGCGGGGGAGCGGCACGCGTCGACGGCTACGAGATCCGCACCGCGGCGGTGATGGCGAACGTGCCGTGCATCACCACCGTGCAGGGCCTGGGTGCCGCGGTGCAGGGCATCGAGGCGACCACACGCGGCGAGATCGGGGTGCGCAGCCTGCAGGACTGGGCGCTGCGCAGCGGCCGCTCGTGAAGCCCTACCGCGTGCTCTTCGACACGGTCCTGCGTCGGGTCGACCCCGAACTCGCGCACCACGTGGGCTTCCGGGCGATCCGGGCGGGTCGGCCGGCGCTGCGCCGCATCGAGCAGGCCCGGGAGCTGCTGCCCCCGGTCTGCGTGATGGGCCTGACCTTCCCGCACCGGGTCGGGCTGGCGGCGGGCTTCGACAAGAACGCGCTGGGCGTGGACGCGCTGGCCGCGCTCGGCTTCGGCCACGTCGAGATCGGCACCGTGACCGGCCTGCCGCAGCCCGGGAACCCCAAGCCGCGTCTCTTCCGACTGCCCGACGACGCCGCCATCGTGAACCGGATGGGCTTCAACAACGACGGCGCCGAGGTGGTGGCCGGTCGGCTGGCCGCCCGCGCGGTCGCGGTGCAGCGTCGCTACCGTCCCGGCCTCACCCGTCCGGTGCTCGGCGTCAACATCGGCAAGTCCAAGGTCGTGCCCGAGGACGACCGAGGTGCGGTGCTGGCCGACTACGAGTCCAGCACCCGCTGGCTCGCGCCGCACGCGCAGTACCTGGTGGTGAACGTGAGCTCTCCGAACACCCCCGGCCTGCGAACCCTACAAGCTGTCGAGCGGCTGCAGCCGCTGCTGGAACACGTCCGCCGCACCGCCGACGCGGTGACCACCCATCGGGTGCCGCTGCTGGTCAAGATCGCGCCGGACCTGAGCGACGAGGAGGTGCTCGCCGTGGCCGACCTGGCCACCGCGATCGACCTCGACGGGATCATCGCCACCAACACCACCACCGGCCGCGACGGGTTGCGCAGTGACGCCGCGACCGTGGCCGCCGCGGGTGTGGGCGGCCTGTCCGGAGTGCCCCTGGCGGCCCGATCGTTGCAGGTCCTGAGGCTGCTGAGGGGTCGGGTAGGCGACGACCTGGCCCTGGTCGGCGGCGGCGGCATCACCACTGGCGCCGACGCCGTCGAACGGATCGAGGCCGGCGCCGACCTGGTGCAGGGTTACACCGCTTTCGTCTATCAGGGCCCGGGCTGGCCCCACGAGGTGGCACGCGCGGCCGCCACGGCCCGGCGTGGGGACGCGGGTGGGCGCGGCCCCGACCCCGGGCCGCGGCCA
>JAJAYJ010000086.1 GCA_026786275.1 Nocardioides sp.
CACCGGGCCTCGATGCGTCGTTTCGCCGAGCGGTTGCGCGAGTCCGGTCGCGACGTCGAGGTGGTCGAGACCGACGCCGCCAGCACCAGCCGAGCCGGCCTGGGCCGCGTGCTCAGCAGGCTGGCCCCGACCTCGGTGAGCCTGTACGACGTCGTCGACGACTGGCTGGCCCGCGACTTGCGGAGCACGCTGGGCGACGTGGGTCACGACCTCACCGCCGACGAGGTGCTCGAGACGCCCAACTTCCTGACGACCAGGAACCAGGTCGCCGACCACTTCGCCGGCCGGTCGGCGCGGATGCAGACGTTCTACACCTGGCAGCGCCGCCGGCTCGGGGTGCTGGTCGAGGCCGACGGCAGCCCGGTGGGCGGCAGGTGGTCCTACGACGAGGACAACCGCAAGAAGCTGCCCCGCCAGCACCCGGTGCCGCCCGTCACCCCGCCGCAGCGGCACCCGGCGGTGGACGAGGCGATCGCCTGGGTGGGCCGGGAGTTCCCCGATAACCCGGGCCGGGCCGAGGCGTTCGCCTGGCCCACCTCCCACGCGGAGGCCGAGGCGGCCTACGAGCAGTTCCTGGCCGAGCGCTTCGCCGACTTCGGGCCCTACGAGGACGCCATCAGCGCCGAGCACGGGTTCGTCTTCCACTCGCTGCTCACGCCCGGTCTGAACATCGGTCTGATGTCACCGCAACGGGTGCTGCGCCGTGCCCTCGAGGTGGGCGAGGAGGCCGACGTGCCCCTGGCGTCGCTGGAGGGGTTCGTGCGGCAGGTGATCGGGTGGCGGGAGTACATGCGGGCCACCTACCACCTGTGGGGCTCGCGGATGCGGACCGGCAACCGGCTTGCGCACACCCGGCCGCTGGCCCCCGGCTGGTGGGACGCCAGCACCGGGCTGGACCCGGTCGACCGGGTGCTGGAACGGGTGCTGGAGACCGGCTACGCCCACCACATCGAGCGGTTGATGGTGCTCGGCAACGCCACCTGCCTGCTGCGCACCGACCCGGGCGCGGTGCACGAGTGGTTCATGGAGATGTTCGTCGACGCCTACGACTGGGTGATGGTGCCCAACACCTACGCGATGAGCCAGTTCGCCGCCGGGGACGCGATCACCACGAAGCCCTACGTGTCGGGCTCGAACTACCTGCGCAAGATGTCGGACCTGCCCCGGGGCGAGTGGTGCGAGGTGTGGGACGCGCTCTACTGGACCTTCGTGCGCGACCACCGCGAGGTGTTCGAGACCAACCCGCGCTCGCGGATGATGACGCGGACCTACGACGGACTCGACCCGGCCAAGAAGGCGGCGCACACCCGGCTCGCTGGCGAGTGGCTGCGGCCCGACAAGACGGGCTGAGCCGTGGTCCGGCTGCACGCCCTCGAGCTCTCCCCAGACGTCGCCGGCGCCGCCGCCGTACGCCGGGACTGGCAGGCGCTCCACGACGCGGGGCTGCCCTCCCAGCTCGACCACCGGGGCACCACCAACGCCCCGCACGTGACCCTGGTGGCCACCGCCGAGCCGGTCGGCGCCGCGGTCGCGGACCGAGCCGTCGGGCTGCTCGGTCCGCTGCTGCCGCTCGTGGTGCCGCTGTCGGGGATGGTCGTCTTCGGCGGTCCCCGCCCCAGCCTGGCCTGGCTGCTCGAGATGCCCGACCCCGTGGTCGCCGCCGTGCTCGAGCTCCGCGCGCTGACCACCGGTCACCGGCACCAGGGCTGGCTGCCGCACGTGACGCTGGCCCGTCGGCTCCGGCGCGAGGACGTCGAGGCCGCGCGCTGCGCCCTCGGCGGCGGCCCGCCCGAGCTGGTGCTGGCCGACCTGCGGCACTGGGACCCCGAAGCCGGCTCCATCGAGCGGTTGACGCTGACCTGAGCAGCCCGCTCCCACTATCGTGCGGCCATGGCCGAGGCACCTGAGCTACCAGTCCTGGACGCGACCGAGCAACGGGTCCTGGGGTGCCTGCTGGAGAAGGAGGTCACCGTCCCGGGCAGCTACCCGATGACCGTGAACTCGATCCGGCTGGGCTGCAACCAGACCAGCAGCCGCGAGCCCGTCGTGGACTACGACGACCGGGTGGTGCACGAGACCCTGCGCGGTCTCAAGCAGCAGGACCTGGTCGGGGTGACCTGGCAGGACTCCGGGCGGCGGACCATGAAGTACGTGCACCGCGTCGACGCCGTGCTGGGGGTGAGCCCGGCCCAGCGGGCGTTGCTGACCGTGCTGCTGCTGCGGGGACCGCAGGCCCCCGGCGCGCACAGGTCGCGCACCGAGCGGCTGCACGGCTTCGCGGACCGGGCCGCGGTCGAGGTCGAGCTGGCGGCGATGGCCGCCGCCGAGCCACCCCTGGTGCGCGAGCTCGACCGGCAGGTCGGCCAGCAGGACAGCCGGTGGGTGCACCTGCTGGGCCCGGTCGACCCGGGCCTGCCGGGGGCCGGCCCGGTCGTGCCGGGCGTGGACCGCGACGTCGTGATCGCGGACGGCCCGCAGGCCCGTGACGAGCGGGTGCGGGCGTCGTACGACACGATCGCGCCGGCGTATGCCGAGCACCTGGTCGACGAGCTGGCCGACCTGCCGTTCGAGACCTGGCTGCTGGACCGGGTGGTCGCGCTCGCGGGCGGCGCCCCGGTCGTGGAGGTGGGCTGCGGCCCCGGCCACGTCACGGCCCACCTCGCGGCCCGCGGAGCCGCGGCGACCGGCATCGACCTGTCTCCCGGCATGGTGGCCGAGGCGCGTCGGCGCTTCCCCGCCGGCCACTACGAGGTGGGTGACCTGCGGCGGCTGATGCGCCCGGTCGACGCGGACGGCTGGGGCGCCGTGCTGGGGTGGTACTCCCTGATCCACCTGGCCGCCGCCGAGGTGCCCGCCGCGCTCGAGGCACTCCTGCGACCGTTGCGGACCGACGGATGGCTGGTGCTCGCCCTGCACGCCGGCGCGCAGGTGCGCCACCTGGACACGTGGTTCGAGCGCGAGGTCTGCCTGGACATGGTGCTGCACGAGCCGGCCGACGTGGTCGCCTGGGTGGCCGCGACGGGGCTGATCGACGTGGAATGGTTCCACCGTGGGCCGCTCGCGCACCGTGGTGAGACCAGCCAGCGGCTCTACGTGCTGGCCCGCAAGCCGGCCTGACGCGGACATGACGCGGACATGACGCGGACATTGACGCGGACATGACGCGGACATGACGCGGACATGACTCGGACCCGGGAGGTCGAGGATGCAGCTCACGTTCGGTGGTGAGATCGTCGAGTGGCGTGGGCCCGCGCCCCACCACTTCGTGCGGGTGCCCGACGACGTCGCCGACGAGATCGCCGCCGTGGCCCCGCTGGTGACCTACGGCTGGGGCGTGGTCCCGGTGACGGCCACGCTGGGCGCCACCACCTGGACGACGTCCCTCATCCCTCGCCATGGTGGCTACCTGGTACCGCTGAGGCTCGACGTACGCCGCCGCGAGCAGGCCGCGCTGGGTGATGCGGTCACGCTGGTGCTGGTGCTCCAGGCCTGACCGGGCGTCGCCTCACGTCAGCGTGATCGCCGCCGCCGCCTCGCGGGCGGTGGCCCGGGCGGCGTCGACGTCGCTCCCGAGGGCCAGGGTGACGGCCATCCGACGGCGCCCGGCGACGGCCGGCTTGCCGAACAGGCGAACCTGGGTGTCGGGCGCGGCGAGGGCGCGCTCCAGGCCGGCGTACAACGGGGCCACCACGTCGCCCTCGAAGAGCACGGCGCACGAGGCGGCCGGCCCCCGGGCCCGGATCCCGGGCACCGGCAGGCCGAGGATCGCCCGGACGTGCAGCGCGAACTGCGAGACGTCCTGGGAGACCAGGGTGACCAGGCCGGTGTCGTGGGGGCGCGGTGAGAGCTCGGAGAAGATGACCTCGTCGCCGCGCACGAACAGCTCGACGCCGAACAGGCCCCGCCCGGCGGGCCGGCAGAGCTCCTCGACGACCGACGCGGCGATCTCCTGCGCCCGAGCCAGCACCGCCGCGGACATCGGCTGCGGCTGCCAGGACTCCCGGTAGTCACCGTCGACCTGCACGTGCCCGATGGGAGCGCAGAACGAGGTCACGTCCGGCCCGCCGTCGGTGGCCGCGTGCCTGATCGTGAGCAGGGTGATCTCACAGTCGAACGGGACGAACCCCTCCACGATCACCCGGCCCCGGCCGGCCCGACCGCCGGACTGCGCGTGCTCCCAGGCGGCCCGCGCCTCGTCGGGACCGCGCACGGTGGACTGGCCCTTGCCCGAGGACGACATGACCGGCTTGACGACGCACGGCACGCCGATGTCCTCGACGGCCTGGTCGAACTCCTCGACCGTCCCGGCGAAGCGGTACGCCGACGTGGGCAGCCCCAGCTCCTCGGCGACCAGCCGCCGGATGCCCTCGCGGTCCATGGTGAGCCGGGCTGCGCGGGCGGTCGGCACGACGCTCACGCCCTCGGCCTCCAGCTCGAGCAGGGTCGGGGTGTGGATGGCCTCGATCTCCGGCACGACGTGGTGCGGGCGCTCCAGCTCGACCACCCGGCGCACCTCGGCCGGGTCGAGCATGTCGATGACGTGGCTGCGGTGCGCCACCTGCATGCCGGGGGCATCCGCGTAGCGGTCCACGGCGATCGTCTCGACCCCGAGCCGCTGCAGCTCCAGGACGACCTCCTTGCCCAGCTCGCCGGCGCCCAGCACCAGCACACGTGTGGCTCCGTCGCTCAGCGGTGTCCCCAGGATCGTCACGGTGACAACCTAGACGGGTCGTGGGCCCCGTGCCGGTCCACGGACCGGCCGGGGCCGCACGACCCGTGGCGTGCGCGAGGCTGGGGTCAGCCTTCGAGCGAGGCTTCGAGGGTGATCTCGACGCCGGTGAGGGCCTTGCTGATCGGGCAGCCGGCCTTGGCCGCGTCGGCCGCCTTCTGGAAGCCGGCCCCGTCCAGGCCGTCGACCTCGCCGCGGACGGTGAGCTTGAGGCCGGTGAGCTTGAACCCGCCGGCCGCGGAGTCCGGGCCCAGCGAGACGTCGGCGGCGACGTCGAGCGACTGCGCCGTACCGCCGGCCTCGGCGATCAGCGCCGAGAGCTGCATGGCGTAGCACGAGGAGTGCGCGGCGGCGACCAGCTCCTCGGGGCTGGTGGTGCCCCCGGCCTCCTCAGCGGCCCGCTTCGGGAACGAGACGTCGTAGGTCCCGACCGGGGAGCTGCTGAGCTCGACCTGGCCGGATCCGTCTTCGAGTCCGCCGGTCCAGGCGGTGCGAGCGGTAGGAGTGGGCATGGCGGTGCCCCGACGTCGGCGGCGGTGTCTTGCGGACTCTATCCTTGTCCACAATGCAGTGCACAACCTGTGGACAACCACGTCCCCCGACCAGGAGATGAGCGTCAGATGACCCCGACCGCCACCGCGCCCGAGCTCGAGGAGCTGGTCTGCTTCGACCTGTACGCCGCCTCGCGCGCGGTCACCGCGGCGTACCGCCCGATCCTGGGGGAGCTGGGTCTGACCTACCCGCAGTACCTCCTGCTGGTCGTGCTCTGGGAGCGTGACGAGTGCTCGATCAAGGACCTCGCGACCACGTTGCGCCTGGACCACGGCACCCTCACGCCGCTGCTGCGGCGGATGGAGTCGGCCCGCCTCCTGGTCCGGGCCCGCGACGACGTCGACGAGCGCAGTGTGCGGGTGCGCCTCGCCGAGCGGGGCGCCGCACTGCGCCCACACCTCGAGGACATCCAGTGTCGGATAGGGGACGCGCTCGGCCTCACGGTCGACGAGATCGCCATCCTGAGCACGCTGCTGCGCACGATGACCGCCTACCTGCTCGATGAGGCCACGACCGATCAGGTCCGGACCGGCTGACCCCGGACGCCGGACGCCGACCTGCGGCCGGGCGTCGGTGGGCAGGCGTGGGGCCCGTGACGGGTACGCCGTAGCGTGAGGACCATGAGCTCGGAGGCGGAGGTCCCGCGGGTCGTGGAGGCCACGGCGCCGTGCACCCACACGACCTGGCCCAGCCACGACGTCATCGAGTCCTGGCTCGGCGACCCCGACGAGGACGACGGGCCCGGCGCGGACACGCACGTCCGGACCCACGACGGTGCCGAGGCCAGGGCCGCCTCGACCCGGCACTTGCGCGACGTCCTGGGCCGTTTCGCCTCCGGCGTCACCGTGGTGACCGCGCTCAGCGAGGGGGAGCCCATCGGGCTGACCTGCCAGTCCTTCGCCAGCGTGTCGCTGGACCCGCCGCTGGTGCTGTTCGTCGCGGCCCGCACCTCCCGGGCCTGGCCGCTGATCCGGGCCTCGGGCACGTTCTGCGTGAACATCCTGGCCGACGGCCAGGAGGACCTCTCGAACACGATGGCCAGCCGTGGCACCGACAAGTACGCCGGCGTGGACTGGACCCCCAGCCCCCGGACCGGCTCGCCGGTGCTGCCCGGGACCGTCGGGTTCGTGGACTGCACCGTGCACGCCGTGCACGCGGCCGGTGACCACGACGTCGTGATCGGCCGGGTCGTCGACCTCGACGCCTGCGACGGCGGCCGGCCGCTGCTGTTCAACCGGGGCGCCTACACGACCGTCGCCGACTGACCCCGAAGCCTGGCCCACCCGTCGTCGCGGCCCCACCCGTCGTCGGCCAGGCCCGCCGGTCCGGTAGGTCTCGTCCGTAGGCTCAGGCCGTGACGATCCACCCACCCCCGACCCGCGCCCAAGCGGTCGGTCGCCCGGCCGCCGACCCGGTCGGCGAGCTGTTTGCGAGCCGCTCCGTGGCCGTGCACGTGGTGCGCGGGGTGGTGGGTCTGCTGCTGGTCGTCGGTGGCCTCGCGCTCACCACCTGGTCGGCCTGGAGCCTGCTGCTGGTGCCACCGGGAGTCCTGGCCTGGCGGGGCTGCCCGACCTGCTGGACGATGGGGCTGATCGCCACCCTGGCCCGGGGCCGCTCCTCGCGGTGAGGTCAAGGAGCCGGGCGCGGGTCAGTCGCGAGCGGTCAGGACCAGCGGGCCGTCAGCCGTGATCGCGACCGTGTGCTCCATGTGGGCGCCCCGGGACCCGTCGGCGCTGCGCAGCGTCCAGCCGTCGGCGTCGGTGTAGATCTCATCGGTCGTGTGCAGGAACCACGGCTCGATCGCGATCACCAGGCCGGGCTTGAGCTTGAACCCGCGACCGGCGCGACCGTCGTTGGGCACGTGCGGGTCGCCGTGCATGGTCCGACCGACGCCGTGCCCGCCGAACTGCAGGTTGACCGACAGGCCGGCGGCGTGGGCCACCTCGCCGATGGCGGCGGAGATGTCGTAGAGCCGGTTGCCCGGGCGAGCCTGCGCGACGCCCGCCTCCAGGGCGCGTCCGGTGGTCGCGATCAGGTCGAGGTCCTCCTGGCGGGGCGTGCCGACGACCACGCTCAGCGCAGAGTCGGCCACCCAGCCGTCGACGGCGCACGCAAAGTCTACCGACAGCAGGTCACCGTCGACGAGCACGTAGTCGTGCGGCAGTCCGTGCAGCACCGCGTCGTTGACCGACGTGCACAGGACCTTGCCGAACGCGGAGGCGCCGAAGGAGGGGTGGTAGTCGATGTAGCAGGACTCGGCGCCCCGCTCCCGGATCATCTGGTGCACCATCTGGTCGAGCTCCAGCAGGTTGACCCCGACGTCGGCGGCCTCCGACAGTGCGGTGATCACCGATGCCACGAAGCCCCCGGCGGGTCGCATCTGCTCGATCTGCGTGGGAGTGCGGAGCTCGATCATCTCGCCAGACTAGTGAGTCGAGTGCCCGACAGCAGAACCGCCCGGAGGACCGGTCGGAACCTCAGGCGTGCAGAGCGTCCAGCGTCGCGACGTCCTCGTCGCTGAGCCTCAGGTGGCGGGCGGCGACGTTCTCCTCCAGGTGCTGCACCGAGCTGGTCCCAGGGATCAGCAGGATGGTGGGGGAGCGTTGCAGCAGCCACGCCAGCGCGACCTGGCGACCCGTGGCGTCGTAGCGCGCGGCGACCCGGGAGAGCTCGGTCAGGTCCAGCGGGGTAGAAGCCGCCGAGCGGGACGTAGGGCACGTAGAAGACGCCCTGCTCGGCCCGCGATTCGATGAGCGCGTCGTCGTCGCGCTGGGCGATGTTGGAGAGGTTCTGCACGCACACGACCGGCGCGATCGACTGCACCTCGGCCACCTGCTCGGCGGTCACGGTCGACAGGCCCAGGTCGCCGATCAGGCGCTCGGCCTGCAGCTCGGCCAGCACCTCCCACTGCTCGCTGATCGGGCCCTGGTGGCCGTCCATCACGCGCAGGTTGACCGCACCCAGGGTCTCGACCCCGAGCCGGCCGAGGTTGTCGTGCACGGCGCTGCGGATCTCGTCGGGGGAGAAGGCCGGCAGCCAGCGCCCTCGTCGTCGCGCCGGGCTCCGACCTTGGTCACCAGCACCAGCACCAGGTCGCAGGGGTACGGCGACAGCGTGTCGCGGATCAGCTCGTTGGTCAGGTGGGGGCCGTAGAAGTCGCTGGTGTCGATGTGGTCGATCCCGAGCTCGACGACCCGCTCGAGCACCCGGCGGCACTCGTCGGGGTCGGCCGGCGGGCCGAAGATGTGGGGGCCGCTGAGCTGCATCGCTGCGAAACCCATCCGCTGCACGTCCTGGGAGTCGCGTCATGTCCTCCACTGTGTCCTGCGGGTCCCCGACCGGGCTCCGGACGGGTCTAGCCTCACAGCCATGAGCGACACCGCCGACCGGATCATCGCGTCCCTGCGCGCCCACCACGACCTGCTGGCCGGCCTCGCCGGCGGTCTCGACTCCGACGGCCTCAGTGCTGCGAGCGGCGCCTCGCGGTGGAGCATCGCCGACGTGTTCTCCCACCTGGGCAGTGGCGCGGAGATCATGCTGGGGACGGTCACCGCGGTGGCCACCGGCGCGCCGGTGCCCGAGCAGGACAACCACGTGATCTGGGACCGGTGGAACGCCTCCACCCCGCGGGAGCAGGCCGCCGGGTTCGTGCAGCGAGACGCGCGACTCGTGGAGGCGCTGGAGGCCCTCACCGACGACCAGCGCGACCACGCGCAGGTTCAGCTCGGTTTCGTGCCGCAGCCGATCCCGCTCGAGGCCGCGATCGGCATGCGCCTCAACGAGGTGGCCCAGCACACCTGGGACGTGCAGGTCGCTCTGGATCCGGACGCCACCCTGGACGAGGGGGCCGCGGAGCTCCTGGTCGACCTGTACGCCGCCAGCATGGGGTTCATGCTCGGTTTCACCGGCCGGGCCGAGGCCGTCGACGACCCCGCCGTGGTCGAGGCCTTCGGTCACGGCCTCGTGGTGGACGAGTCCGTGCTGCTCGTGGCCGAGCCGCCGGTCGCGCCGACCGCGACGTTCGTGGGCAGCAAGGAGGCCTTCGTGCGGCTGATCGGCGGGCGGCTGTCCCCCGACCGCACCCCGCGAGACGTGCACGTGAGCGGCAACGTCTCGCTCGAGGACCTGCGCCGGGTCTTCCCCGGCTTCTGATCCGCTACGCGGCGAGACAGACCGGGCCCGAGACTCGGGCCTGGGCCAGGCCCAGGCCCCGGCTACCGCGCCGATCACCTCGGAGCTGGCTTCCTTGCGGCCGCGTTCGACCTCGGAGAGGTACTGCGTGGAGACACCCGCTCTGCGGGCCACGTCGGCCAGCGTCCGGCCCGCGTCGCGCCGTCCGGCCCGCAGCTCCTACCCGACGACCTCGCGCCACAGCAGATCCTCCCCGGTCGCGGGCGAGCGGGACGGGTGTGGTGGGAGTGCGACGACGTCGGCCATACCCCGACGCTACGGCGCCGACGGGCCTCCAGCCGGGGGGGTGGGGGGGGGGGGGGCCCCCCCCCGCCCCCCCCCCCCCCCCCGCCCCCCGCCCGGGCGCCGGCCGGGGGGGGGGCGGCGGGGGGGCCCCCCCCCCCCGGCGGTGCCGGCCGGCCCTCAGGCGTCGATGACGATCGGGATGATCAGCGGCTCACGCTGGAAGGCCCGCTTGGCCCAGCGGGCGACCTCGCGTCCGAGCATCTGCTCCAGGGCCCGGGAGTCGCCGATGCCCTCGTCGGCCGCCCGGGCCAGGCACTTCTCGATCACGGCGACCGCCGGCTCGAAGGCGTCCGGGGCGTGCACGAAGCCGCGGACCAGGAAGTCCGGGGGGTCGGCCAGCCGACCGGTGTCGGCGTCGACGATCGCGAGCACCGTGACGACGCCCTCCTCGGCCAGGGTGCGCCGGTCCTTGAGCAGGGCCTCGGTGACGCCGCCGACGGTCTGCGCGTCGACGTAGACGTTGCCGCACGGGACCTTGCCGGTGATCCGGGCCTTGCCCTTGATCAGGTCGACGACCACGCCGTCCTCGGCGAGCACGACGCGGTCCTTGTCGATCCCGGTGCTGATGGCCAGGTCGGCGTTCGCGCGCAGGTGGCGGTATTCGCCGTGCACGGGCATCACGTTGCGTGGCGTCATGATGTTGTAGCAGTAGACGAGCTCACCGGCGCTGGCGTGCCCCGAGACGTGCACCTTGGCGTTGCCCTTGTGGACCACGTTGGCACCCCACCGGGTCAGCCCGTTGATCACGTTGGAGATCGCGTTCTCGTTGCCCGGGATCACCGAGCTCGCCATCAGGATCGTGTCGCCCTCGACGACCCGGATCTTGTGCTCCCGGCTGGCCATCCGTGACAGTGCGGCCATCGGCTCGCCCTGCGAGCCGGTGCAGACCAGCGTGGCCTTCTGGGGCGGCATCTTCTCGAGCTGCTCGAGGGGCACGATCAGGTCCTGTGGCACCTTGAGGTAGCCGAGGTCCTGCGCCACACCCATGTTGCGCACCATCGAGCGGCCCACGAAGGCCACCTTGCGGCCCGCGGCGTGGCTCTGGTCGAGGACCTGCTGGATCCGGTGCACGTGGCTGGCGAAGCTGGACACGATGACCCGGCGCGGCGCGGTCCGGAAGACCTGCTCGATGGCGGGGGTCAGCTCACGCTCGGAGGTGGTGAAGCCGGGCACCTCGGCGTTGGTGGAGTCGGTCAGGAGCAGGTCGATGCCCTCGTCGGCCAGCCGGGCGAAGCCGCGCAGGTCGGTGATCCGGCGGTCCAGCGGGAACTGGTCCATCTTGAAGTCGCCGGTGTGCACGACCAGGCCGGCACCGGTCCGGATGGCCACCGCGAGGCTGTCGGGGATGGAGTGGTTGACCGCGATGAACTCGAGGTCGAAGGGTCCGTACGTCGTGCCGTCGCGGTCGCCCTCCTTGACCTCGTGCTTGACCGGGCGGATCCGGTGCTCCTTGAGCTTCTCGGTGATCAGCGCCAGCGTCAGCCGAGACCCGATCAGCGGGATGTCGGCCCGCTCACGCAGCAGGTAGGGCACGGCCCCGATGTGGTCCTCGTGACCGTGGGTGAGCACGATCCCGACCACGGAGTCCATCCGGCCCCGCAGGTAGCTGAAGTCCGGCAGGATCACGTCGACCCCGGGCTGGTGCTCCTCGGGGAACAGCACGCCGCAGTCGACGATCAGCAGCGACCCGGCGTACTCGAAGACGGTCATGTTGCGGCCGATCTCACCGAGACCTCCGAGGGCGACCACGCGCAGGTCGCGCGGGTCGAGCTTGGGTGGGGTCTGGAGCTCGGGATGGGGGTGACTCACGCAGGACTTCCGATCTGGTAACAGGATGGATGGGGCAACGAGAGGGGCCGGGGCGTCGTCCGACGGAGCCGGTGCGCACCCGAGTATGCCGTCAGCGTGCCGAACGTCGGCCGTTGCGGTCCGTTCGGCCCTGTCCGAGTGGTCATCACGAGGCGAGGCTGAGGGCATGAAGCTCATCCAGACCGCTCCTGACATCAACCTCAAGCGTGCCATCGAGGAGGAGCTGCGTTGGACCCTGGGCGTCGACGCCACCACCATCGGCGTGAGCGTGAGCGACGGCGCGGTGACGCTCTCGGGCGAGGTGGGCAGCTTCCCCGAGAAGCTGCGGGCCGAGAAGGCCGTGCAGCGCGTCTGCGGGGTGCACGGCATCGCGCAGGAGATTACCGTGCGCGACTCGTACGGCGCGCCGAACGACACCGACATCGCGCGGGAAGCCGGCCACGCGCTGGAGAACGCCGTCGACATCGCGGCGCACGCGGTCCAGGCGACCGTGAAGGACCACGTGGTGACGTTGAGCGGCGCGGTGCCGTGGGGCTACCAGCGGGAGGCCGCGAGCCGCGCCGTACGGCACCTCAAAGGGGTCCGGGACGTCCACAATTCGGTCACGATCACGCCAAGGGTCTCCAGCGGCGACATCGCCAGGGCGATCGAGGCGGCCCTCGTGCGCACTGCCCGCGTGGACGCGCACCGGTGCACCGTCTCGGCCACCACCGACGGGGACGTCACGATCACCGGCACGGTGGGCTCCTGGGCCGAGCGGCAGCAGATCGACGCGGTGGCCCGCTCCGGCGCCGGTGTCACCTCGGTGCACAACAAGCTCCACGTGCTGCCGTAGACGCCCGTGTCGACCACGACGGACACCGCCGAGAAGGGCTCGATCACGGTCGGCCTGGACGGGTCTGCGGCCAGCGTGCACGCGCTCGTCTGCGCGGTGCGCGAGGGCTCCCGGCTCGGATGCGCGGTCGAGGTCCTGACGGCCTGGCCGCTGGAGGCCGCGGTCAGGGTGCACGAGGTGCCCGGCCACGACAACGACGCCCGCGGGCACGCCTGGTCGATGCAGCGTCACGCGGTGCGACAGGCCGAGCTGCGGGTGGGGGAGCTCACGGCCCCGACCGCGCGGCTGGTGAACAACCGGCCGACCGGTCGGTCGGCCGCTCCCGGTGCAGGGGCAGGACATCGCCTTGCTGTCGCAGGGCCACGGCGAGGCCGGCGGTCCAGCCGGGCGCCCGCCCGTGGCGTGGGGGACCCACCGCGGCGAGGTCGTGACCGCTGTGGGACAGGAGCCACGAGGTCAGGGAGTTGGAGTTCCACATGTCGCCGACGTGCCCGGGGTCACGGCCCCACGGGTGGCCCGGGAAGGACGGCACCAGCGACAGCAGCCACCGGGCCCGGTCGTGATCGGCGCTCAGCCTGCGGGGGCTCTCGACCGCCTCGGCGAGGTCCGGGATGACCCCGTCAAGCGCGCGGTGCACCTCGTAGCGGAAAAACCGGGAGCGACCCAGCAGCCGCAGGCCCACCGGACCGGTGGCCACGGTGTCGCCGGGAGCGGCCGCGGGACCCCAGGCCGGGGTCATCTCGACCACCGTGCGGATGCCGTCGAGCTGCACCTGCAGGGCGGAGTGGAACAGCGGTCGGCGGGCGCGGTGCCCATGGGCCGCGGTGACGGCCTCGAAGGCCCGCCCGCTAGCCCGCACGAGCGGCGAGCCGCCCGCCCCCAGGGGCAGCCAGGAGAGGTCGACGTACGACGCCGGTGCCGCCGATCGGGAGGTGCTCATCCGACGGCGCTGCCGAAGACCCGGCCGATGGCGTAGGTCAGGGCGAGCCCCGCGGCACCGCCGACGACGACGCGTGTCACCGCGATCCGGACGCGACTGCCCCCGATGCGGGCACTGAGCACACCCGCGACGGCCAGGGCGGAGAGGACGGCGAGCACGGTGACAGGCACGCGGACTCCCGCGGGCGCCCACAGGATCGCCCCGAGCGGGAGCAGGGCACCGAGGACGAACGCGACGGCGGACGCGAGCGAGGCGTGCCAGGCGTTCGTCAGCTCCTCGGGATCCAGGTGCAGCTCGGCGTCCGCGTGCGCCGCGAGCGCGTCACCGGCGCTGAGCTGGGTGGCCACCAGCAGGGCGGTGCTCTCGCTGAGACCCTTGGCGCGGTAGAGACCGGCCAGCTCGACCAGCTCCTCCTGCGGGCTCTCGGCGAGCTCGCGGGCCTCGAGCGCCAGCTGGGAGCGCTCGCTGTCGCGCTGGTTGCTGACCGAGATGTACTCGCCCAGTGCCATCGAGACGGCCCCGGCGACCAGCCCGGCCAGACCGGCGGTGAAGATGGCGCCGCGCGAGGAGGTCGCTCCGGCCACACCGACGACGAGGCCCGCGGTCGACACGATGCCGTCGTTGGCCCCCAGCACGCCGGCCCGCAGCCAGTTCAGCCGCGGAGCCATCGCGCCGGTGTGGGGTTCGAGCAGGTGCCCGGAGTCGTTGAAGGTCACGGGCCGACGGACGAGGCTGGGGTGTCGCCCCAGGCCGCGCGGGCACCGGAGTCGCCCACCCGGGGCAGGCCCTTGAACGAGTCGAGCATTGGGTCTCCTGGGGTGAGGGGTGGAGGATCAGACGACGACGGGCGTCGAGGCCGGCTCCGGCGCGAACTCGAAGACCAGACGAGCCGTAACGTCTCCGGAGAGCACCTCGGCGATGGCCTCGTTGACGTCCTCCAGGGAACGGGTCTGCGCGACCACCCGGGTCCGGCCTGCTGCGTGCAGGGCGAAGACCTCGACCAGGTCCTGCCGGGTGCCGACGATCGAGCCGATGATCGAGATGCCCTTCACGACCGTCTCGAAGATCGGCACCGTCATCGCGGCACCGTCCGCGGGCAGGCCCACGCAGACCAGGCGGCCACCCGGTCGCAGGCAGGCGAAGGCCTCGTCGAAGACGTGGGCTGAAGCGGCCAGCACGACGGCCACGTCGAGGCCCCCCAAGGCCTGGATGGCGGCCACCGGCTCCACGGACCCGGCGTCGATCGTGTGCTCGGCACCGAGCTCGTCGGCCAGCGACAGCTTCGCCCGCTCGATGTCGACGGCGACGACGCTGCCGCCCATGATCTGGGCGTATTGGATGGCCAGGTGCCCGAGCCCGCCGATCCCGAAGACGCCGACCCGCTCGGTGGGGTGGATGTGGGCGACCTTCATCGCCTTGTACGTCGTGAGTCCGGCGCAGGTCAGGGGAGCGGCGTCGAGCGAGGTGACGCCGTCCGGCACCGGCACGACGTACGCCGCGTCGGCCACGGCGTACTCGGCGAACGCCCCGTCGATCGAGTAGCCGCTGTTCTGCTGCTGCTGGCACAGGGTCTCGCGGCCGTCGATGCAGTAGCGGCACGACCCGCAGGCCGAGCCCAGCCACGCGATCGCGACGCGCTCACCGATCCGCCGGTTGGTGACCCCCGCGCCGCGCTGCTCGACGATGCCGACACCCTCGTGACCGGGCACGAACGGTGGCGTGGGTCGTACCGGCCAGTCGCCACCGGCGGCGTGGATGTCGGTGTGGCACAGGCCGCAGGTCTCCAGGCGCACCAGGACCTGCCCGGGACCGGGCTCGGGGACCTCACGCTCCAGGATCTCTAGCGGCTGGTCGAACGCGGTCACGACGGCTGCCTTCATGGCGGACCTCTCTGGGAGTGGGCCGCACCTGAGGGGGCCTCTGAGCCGAGCCTCGCGCAGGAGGCCCGCGCTCGTCAGGGCCGGACGACGTCTCCGGCGGGACCTTCGCCGCGGCTCGTCGGGCACGTGACCTTCGACCCTTCGCGTCCCGGTCGGTTGCGGGGATGGTCGGAGGGTCGTGCGGCGAACGGCTGCACCTGTCTGGAGGTCGAGATGACGGTTCGTGTGGGGATCAACGGGATGGGTCGGATCGGGCGTGCCTATCTGCGCTATGCCGAGGCGAGCACCGACCTCGAGGTGGTGGCGGTCAACGAGCTGGCCGACACCCAGGCCATCGCCAGGCTCGTCCGGCGCGACAGCACCCTGGGCACGTTCCCAGGAGAGGTGTCGGCGGCGGAGGGGGTGCTCGTGGTGGACGGTCGCAAGATCGGCGTGAGCGCGGAGGCCGATCCCGCACGCCTGCCCTGGGCCGAGGAGCGGGTCGACGTGGTCGTCGAGGCCACGGGACGCTTCCGGACCCGTGACGCCGCGGCGGGGCACCTGCGTGCGGGTGCCGGACGGGTGCTGGTCTCCGCGCCCGGCAAGGGGATGGACGCCACCATCGTGATGGGCGTCAACGACCACGTCTACGACCCCGGCGCGCACCGGATCATCTCCAACGCGTCGTGCACGACCAACTGCGTGGCGCCGATGGTGAAGGTGCTGCACGACGCCTTCGGTGTCGAGCACGGCTTCATGACCACGGTGCACGCCTATACCGGTGACCAGAACCTGCTCGACGGCCTGCACAAGGACCCGCGCCGGGCCCGGTCGGCGGCGGTCAACATCATCCCCACCACGACCGGCGCGGCCAGGGCGGTCGGTGAGGTGCTGCCCGAGCTGGCCGGTCGCCTGGACGGGGTGGCGCTGCGGGTCCCGGTCGTCGACGGGTCGCTGGTCGACCTGGCCGTCCTGCTCTCGCAGGACGTGCCGCCCGAGGCCGTCAACGCCGCGTTCGAGAAGGCCTCGGCGTCCGGGTCTCTGGCGGGGCGGTTGCGCTACGAGACCGAGCCGTTGGTGTCCTCCGACATCATCGGCGACGCGGCGTCCTGCGTCTTCGATGCGGCCCTGACCTCGGGTCACGGACGGTTCGTGAAGGTGTTCGGCTGGTACGACAACGAGTGGGGCTACACCAGCCGGCTGGCGGACCTGACCCGACTCGTCGGCTGAGTGGTGAAGCGGGGTGGCCACCCGGCGCGGAACCACGGCGGAACCGAACCACCAAAAAAACAACCGGTCGGGAGGGGCAATGAGTCGTAGCGGGGCGCACGAATGAA